>JBEKZL010000001.1:0-78601 GCA_049509915.1 Bryobacteraceae bacterium
TTCACAACGGCTCGGAAGAAGACCAACGCTCCCTCGACGCCACCTGCCGCAAACTCCACAGATTCCTCGCTCAATCCCAGCGCTGAGCCCGGCAG
Source organism: Bryobacteraceae bacterium (assembly GCA_049509915.1). Taxonomy (GTDB): domain Bacteria; phylum Acidobacteriota; class Terriglobia; order Bryobacterales; family Bryobacteraceae; genus JBEKYD01. The sequence continues at coordinate 96 of JBEKZL010000001.1, forward strand.
TTACCCGCAAATTCCCCGGACGAGGCATAAAGAAAAGCTTGGAATTAACAGTCGTAGTGAATGCCCAATATTTCTTCTACGGTAGCATCCGGATCGACAATACCTTCGGGTCGTATACGGGGGAAATCAGAAAATTCATCGGGCAGCAGTATGACGGACAGACACAACTCACATATGACAACGCGAGGTATTATAACGGCACGCAGGGGCAGTTCCTGAGCGAGGATCCGGTATTTCTCTCGATAGGAGATTCGAGCCATCTTCAGCAACAAGAGGATACGCATTGGGCAGTGGCAAAAAAGAGGGGCAACTTGCCGGGAATAGCATTCGGTGCTTTGCGTGCGCGCAATAGGAATGGCGAATGCGTCGTCGAAGGCGATGACTTGTATCACTTGGAACTTGTCTTTCTGTCTTGGAGTGTTAGCATGACTCGCAATGGAAGATGCGTACTACGAGAACAAGAGGGAGAACGCCCGTGCGATATATAGCGCGCAGCGGCTGGTCCACAGCCCCTTCTTTGGCGAGGACGTGGTATTGACTTCGGACGGATTCCACCATCTCCGGTATTCCGCCCGCCGCGAACGCAAGAAGGAAGAGCAGGTCCTCAAGTTTACATTGCTCCCGCTCGGTCTCCGCATCATCAAGACCGCGACGACGCTCCAGGAATACCGGAAGCTCTTGAGTCCCGTCGGCAACCCCGCAAGCAGGGACGGACTGACGCCGATGAAGCTCGTCCAGTGGTGGGGTTTCGTCGCGATCTTCGTCGAGCGGGACGTTAAGGTCCGCGTCATTGTGAGGAAGGTGGGCGACGGCAATCTGCACTTTTGGAGCGTCATGCCGTACGCGAAGCTCAAGAGAGGCGCCCGCCGCGGCTGGTACGGTGAGGGGATCGAGGATAAGTAGAAGTAGGAACAAAAGCACCGCCCTGGGCGGTGTCTTTGTTGTGCTTGTCTTCAGCTTAGGACATTCCTTAGCTGAACGGGGCTTTCACCCACAAGCACCTCTTCACTCTACCAAGCGGTAGCAGAAAGTCAAATAGGGCACCCGCATCAGTCGCAATTGCTAAGGACGCGGAGAAGATCGTCGAGCCGCTGCTCGATTTCGAAGTGAAAGTAAAACAATCAATCCTCCCCTCTACAAAGCACGAATCCCTCGGGCCTTCCGTCCATCGTGCCACAGAACAAGGCCGGCATGCGGAAACGGAGGATGCAGAGGGTTGCGTTTTCCCGCAGATGCCAGAGAATTATAGAAACTCCTTCAGCAGCTTCTTTTTCCCATGCATCACCGATCCGCCTTCACCCTTATCGAGCTCCTGGTCGTCATCGCCATCCTTGCGGTCCTGGCCGTCGTCGTGGTTCTCACCCTCAATCCCACAGGCCTCCTCCAGGAATCCCGCGATTCGAGCCGCATCTCGGACATGGCATCCCTCAATAGTGCCATCGGGTATTCTCTGGCTGACAATTCGGGAGAATCGATCGGTTCCCCGAACACAGTCTATGTGTCAATCCCCGATCCGGTCGCCACCTCCACCGCGGGGGACCAGTGCCAGGGACTTGGATTGCCAGCGTTGCCGGCGAACTACCAGTGCGCCGCATCAAGCACCTACCGTCTCACGAACGGCACGGGTTGGATACCCGTGAACCTCCAGAACAACACCTTCGGATCGAGCCTGTCCCAATTGCCGATCGATCCCGTCAATCAGTACTCATCAAGGCTCTACTACACCTACGACACCGACGGCAACGGCAAGTTCGAGACCACCGCCGCCTTCGAATCTTCCAAATACCAGCTCGGCGGATCGGATGACCAGGTCTCCGGCGACGGGGGGACTCTGGCCTCCGTCTACGAGAAGGGATCGAAGATCGGGATGGAGCCCCTGGACTACGGGGATACGAGCCTGGTCGGTTACTGGACGCTTGATGAGGGGACGGGCACGGTGGCATATGATTATTCGGGGAACAATGCGACAGGAATATGGCACGGGACTGCCAGCGGTACATCAGGATATTACTCGGCAGGCAAGATAGGGGGCTGGGCGGGAGCGTTTGATGGGAGCACACCATATCTTCAAATACCGACGAAATTTGTCATGCCGAGTACCTTTACTGTATGTTCATGGGTTTATCGAACTGAAACCAGTGGCGAGAAAGCCATACTCGGCGTAACAGATGGCGGTGGTATAACAGGCGCTTATTTTTCCGAAACGTCGGGACAATTGAGTCCGCGAATAGGTAACGGAACTACCCAGCAGACGCTAAAGTCAACCGCCGGGGTATTGGCGCTTGGCGGATGGCACGACATCTATGTTGCTTATAGCCTCGCAGGAAGCATGGCTTCGTTTTTTGTAGATGGAACATTGCAGGGAACCGTGAATTATTCGGTGAGTTATGTGATGTCCACGTCGACTTCTAGGTTAATCGGGTTAGCCTCTTGGTATAATGGTTTTTGGATGGGTTACCTCGACGATGTCCGCATCTACAACCGCGCCCTCACGGCAGCGCAGGTCGCCGCGCTGTATTCGGGAGGAAAGTGACCGCCAGCGCGGCGTTTCCGCCCGGATGCCGTGAGCCCGTCGGGTGACCGCGAGTCCCCCCCGCCCCTAAGAGAGGGGATGTGACGCGAAGGAATTCACAGCCCCCGGCTCTGCGCATTATTCCGTCAATCATCTATACTTAGTTCCAAGCCCCTCCGCAGATCCACTCCCATGCAGCATCTTGCCCGCCACAATGTGAAGCCCGCCCCGTTCCGCTGGGGCGTGGTCGTCCGCGTGGTCCTCGCCACGTGTGCAGTTGCTCTGATTGCCATTGCGACATGGTATGCCGCCGCCTTCGCGCTTCCGGCTTGGCGCCGGGCGCGGCAGGACCGCGCGATGGAATCGGCAGAGATCCAGCTCCTCGCGGAGCGCGTTTCCCAGATAGAGCGGTTTATCAAGCTGTCCGCAAACCCATGAGAAAGGCATTCACCCTTATCGAGCTCACGGTCGTGATCGCCATCTTGGCGATCCTCGCCACCGTCGTGGTGCTCACCCTCAATCCCGCGGGCCTCCTCCAGGAGTCGAGGGACGCAAGCAGGCTTTCCGACATGGCGACCTTGAACAACGCTGTCAGCTACTCTTTGGCCGACAACGCAGGGGAACCTCGACCGCGGGGGACCAGTGCCAGGGACTTGGATTGCCAGCGTTGCCGGCGAACTACACCTACCAGTGCGCCGCATCAAGCACCTACCGTCTCACGAACGGCACGGGTTGGATACCCGTGAACCTCCAGAACAACACCTTTGGATCGAGCCTTGCCCAATTGCCGATAGATCCGATCAACCAGTCCTCCTCCCGCCGTTGGTACACCTATGAGACAGACGGGAACGGGCATTTCGAGGTCACGGCCGCCTTCGAATCGAGCAAATACCAACTGGGAGGCTCCAACGACCAGGTCTCGCGTTCGACGAGGGGACCGGATCGACGACCTATGACTACAGCGGGAACAACGCCACGGGGAGCTGGAATGGGACGGCCACTGGCACCAATGGCTACTATTCCCCCGGCAAGATAGGGTTTGGGCGGGGGCGTTCGATGGGGGGACGACGTACGTGGCACCATCATCATTTTCTTCTTCCACCCCTACGGCGATAACAGTCTTGGCATGGGTCAATCCTACAAAAGCTCAGGACGATGTTGTTTACGGAAGTGCCGCAACATTTGCTTTAGCAATTTATCCTGGTGGAAAAGTTGAAGCTTCGGGTGCGGGAAACACAGGTAATCGTTCAAGGTCCACCGCCACGATACCTATTAATGGCACTACGTGGTCGATGATTGGGATGGAGTATTCTAACGGAGGTGCAATACAGTTGTATATAAACGGAACACTGGTATCGGCATATGACGTTCAATATTCAGGTGGTTCACTCCCTGCGTTCGGAAACGTAAAAATTGGTGGGCCGACTGCTATTGAAGGATACACTGGTGGCCTCATCGACGACGTGCGCGTCTACAACCGTGCCCTCACGGCGGCGCAGGTCGCGGCTCTGTATAACGGCGGGAAATAACTACCTGGGGATATCTAGGACCTGGTAGTATAGCCTTGGCGCTTGATATAGTTAACAGATGAACCGCATAGGTCGCGATTTCGTTTCCGAAGGGCCACGTGCGTTTTCATGCAGAATAGGCAAGTTTTGTCGTCCTCTCTGGCGGGTTTCGTTGCTAGTATCACCGCAGCAAGGGCACTGACGCAGGGGTCCGAGTCGGGCACGCGTGTTCTAACCCTCGGTCGGCAGGCTAGCAAACCAACAGTCCGATGCTCAAATCAAGGAAGTTCTATTTCGTCGTCGCCGCTGCGGCAGGAGCGGTTGTGGCCTTGTTTGCTTTGCACGCGGAAACACGCGGCCTGAGTGCCATCACAATCCTTAATTTCGACAGTGGTCTCGTCCCGTATTCCGCCCCGGCCGCGGTCCTTTCTCCGGCGAGAGCGACGGGAACGGTGTCACTCGCGCTGGTCATGCCCCAGGGCGCCGCCGTCTCTCCCGGTGACACGTTTCAGGTGAGGCTTCTCTTGGACGCTGCGAGCACCCCCGTGAATGCGGTCGATGCCGTCATTTCCTATCCCAGTTCGTCGATGCGGCTCATCGCCAGGGATGAATCGGTCTCGCCCTTCACCATGCGGCTCGGCAACACGCCGGACGTGCTCAGCGAGGTGATCGAGGTTCAGCCGAATCCCGGCGTCCGGGGCGTCGCGCCCCTCGCACAGTTCACCTTCGAGGCTTTGCGTCCCGGAATGGCCACGATTGCTATCGCCTCATCGTCGGAGGTGCTGGCAAACGATGGTTTCGGCACCGAGGTTCTCGGATCGGTCCAAGATGCTTCGGTCAGTATTCAGTAAGGAACAGAGCGCCGTGCAGCATCTGTACGACACGCCCCGAATCGGTGCGCTGGGGAGGGATAGCAGGGAGCTTCTGTTATACCTTTCGCGAAGACGTTGCCCAATACGCTCAACGGTGAAGGATCAAAGGCGCCCGGCAGGATTCGAGCGTCCTCGTGAGGACGGGCGAAAGCTCCACAACGAAATTGAAAGCGAGCGTAAAATGGTCGACCAAAACCGCCTCATCGCATTCTTGACGGCCCGCCGGCGTTCCCGGCGCTCAATCTCTTCTTCTGACGCGCGCCATTCCTGGAAGAACTCCCACGGGTAACCCGTTGCCTCAATGTCCTTTCGGAGCTCCGCCTCTCCACGCTCATCCGTACGCTCAGCCCACACAATAAGAACTGCCAATCCCGCCGTTAACGCCACCGCGGCAATGCCGTAGATCGGCCCGCAGGTCCACCACGCGACGAGGGCGAACAGGAAAACCATGAAGAGGATGAACGCATGCCAGCGGCTCATGGGACGATGATACACCCGAACTAGCGTGGTTTCTTGGCGCAAAACAGGTCGCTGGCATCAAAGCTTAAAGAGCACCAGACGTGGCACCACCGGTGGTATCGTTGGCATTGAGAAACAATGCATGGGCACCATGTCGCTCGCTCAAACGCTTGCACAGTATCGACAGGCGCTTGCAGCGGACGTGCGGTTTCCGTTTTTGCGTCCGCGTCGCTTTACCTCCGCCGAGAGCTGGACCAAAGCGGCAACGGTTGGCGGCGTTCGATATGCCGGTATGATCCGCGAATACGAGCCAGACCTGCCGAACGTTTTGACTCACGAACGTATCTTGATCCTCGGCGAACCAGGTGCCGGAAAGTCGACAACGGCGAAGGCCGTGGTTGCCCATTGCCTTGCCGATGGTCAACTAGATAGCATTCCGGTATTCGCATTTCTGAAAAGTTATCAAGGAAGCCTCCGAGCCCTCCTTGACCAACGCGCCCCAGCGTCGTTGCTGAATGCGTCCGCCCTCCGGAGGGTATACGTGTTCGACGGTATCGACGAGGTGCCAGCGCAACATCGAGACGCGTTTCGGAAAGACCTTAACGAGCTGCTGACGGTCGACCCCCATGCGCGCTTGGTCGTAACCTCGCGGCAGGCTTTCCATGCCCTACATCAGGACGCATTTCCGTCAAACTTGACCATTTACCACCTGCTCGATTTCGATGACAGCGACATTCGAGCCTGCGCGGCGAATATCGGCGTGGATCCCGCTGCCTTCATTGCAGCAGCCGAAAGCGCCGACTGCGCGGAGGAGATCCACAACCCATTTATCGCGGATGTCATGCTAGCGCGCTATCGGAGCGACGGCAAACTGAGTCCATTGCGGTCCGACAACGTGGAGTACATGATTGGCGCTCTCATCCGAAGCCGCCCTACGGTGAACGCCAGCCGCCAGCGGCGCGCCTTGCGTATGCTCGCGATTGCGTGCGAGGTTGCCGCACGCAATGAGCTATCCGAGGCCGAAGCTCTTCGAGTGCTCCTCGAAGCTATCGATGTTCCGGAAGAGGCCGCGCGCCAGCTCTTGGATGAGCTCTCGCATTCAATCCTCATACGTACTGCCGCAGGGATTAGCTTTCAAATGCGATCCTATGGTGAGTATTTGGCAGCCGAAGAACTCATGGCGGCATCCATCGAGCGCGTAAGAGAACTCGTCTTCATTGACAATGCACCGGTGGATTCATGGCTCAACAGCATTACCTATTTAGCAGAGCTGAACGAAACGATAAAGAGATATTTCTTAACCTATTACCCGAGATGGTTGTTGAACGTCTCGCCCTTCGCATTTACTGAAACGGAGAGAACTACGCTGACAAGGCGCGTCCTCGACGAGCTCAACCGATCTAACACTTACGTGGTCGCTAATCCGGCCGTCCCGTCGCGCCGGATGGCACGCCTTCTCACGTCTGCGACTGTTGTCGATCTCCAGAACCAGCTCACGAGCACGAAACCTCACGAACGCGCGAACGCCTTGGTCCTTCTCAGTATCCGTCGTGACCCACTCGTCCTCGCCACGGCGCTGCCGCTCGCGACCGCAGCTCTGGTGGATAGCTCGCTTCGCCAGTCAGCGCTGATCGCGCTCATCAATCAAGGCGACCCCGGCGTGATCGGGCCGCTGTTGGCGGTCTTGCAACGCAAGGACCCGCTCTACATACATATGATCGATGTGATCGGCAGCGTTAGCACGCCGGCAGATTTCCCGATGCTCTTCCCCCTTCTCGCAGGCAGTAACGCAATAATGTCGGCGACGTACTACCATTGTCGAGAATTGAATACTAGCGACGCTTTGACGGCCGTGATCGACTACCTTAAGGCTCATCCCGATTCGCTTGATGGAAACCATCTCGACGCCTACATCGAGCCGATGCTAGACCTCATCCCCAGATTCTGGAATGGCGCGCTCAATACCACGCTTGGAGAGTTCTTGAGCGTATTGAACAACGATACCGTCCTGTATCTTCAGAGCCGCCTTTTGAAGAGAATTCTAGACCACCTGCAAAAGTGCGATTGCGATGGCGCGGCTGTCCGAGTGGTTATCGCCGCCCTTCAGCATCGCGGGAAATCGTTGGGCTTCCTTGTCCGCCCTGTCGCTCCGCTGGTGAATCTTCAGGCGGGTCAGTGGATCATCGATACTGCGCCGCGCTACATTCCGGAGCTGGTGACGTGGATCGAGAAAGGTCCCATTCGCGATCTCTTCACTCCGTATGCCGAGCAGACGGTTCAGGCACAGGAGGCGCTGCGCGCCGAGTACATCGAAGAAGAGAGGCGCCGTGAAGAAGGAACGGCAACCGTAAGGACCCGACACCAGAGCGCAATCAGTACGAACGACCTGATCGATGAGGTTATTGAAGCATGCGAACTCCTGCCCCGCGATCATTGGCCGGAAGTCACTGCGGAACGGCGAATATGGCTCAGCCAGCGCATCGCCGAGCGCCTTACGCAGCTCGACCTTGCGCATAGTGTCCAGTGGAAGAGCGCTCAGGAGTGGACTCAGCCGCGCGAGTTGTGGCCACTGCTGCATCTCGTGGACTATTACCAATTGCGGCTCGTGCCCGATGTCCCCATCGCGCTCGCGCTTGCAGCCTGGCATGACCGGGCAATCAGCAACTACTACCGACGGGAGGGCTTTACTCCAGAAGCTCAGAACGCGCTTATTGTGTTGCTACAGACCGCAACCAATAACAATATCATCCAGAATGTTCTCGGTTTCATCGGCGAAGCGGGGTACAAAGAAACGGCTTCGCGTGCTGAACTTACCCGTCTCGCCGTACACACAGCGGGTTCACCGCAGGTCCGCTTAGCCGCAATCGAGATCCTTGTATCCTTGGAAGCAGACATTCAGACCCTCATCACGCTCCACGGCGACCAGGACCCCGACATTCGTGAGCGCGCATTCTGCGAACTCGTTCGGCGCCAACACGAGCCTACCGTGCGACGCGCACTCGCTACGCTCTCTGAACAAGATCTTCAGAATGGGGAGGTTTCGTTTCCAAGCAGTTCATCATTAGATTGGCTGGGAACCATCACGGCACCCTTCGCGTTAGAAGAGCTGCGTGCGCTAAGGCGAAGATCCGTGACGCTTCGACTGTGGCGGGTCGCTTCGCTCGTAACGGCTGCGATTGGGAATATTGATAAGCCAACGGCAGCATCCACGATACGCGAACAGCTCGGGGCCGCACCACCAGAGTGGCAAAACGCCCTTCAACAAGACGCCGATCAGATCGATATCACGGCGCGGATTGCCGCTGCCCAGCAGGCGCCGTTCGACCTGATTATCAAGAAGCTTAAGGGCGCCACATCCATGATCCGCGTCAAGGTCTGGTGCGAGGGGTCCACGGATCGCCCCGTGTTTCGAAAGCTGTTTACCGAGCTTGGCGAATTTGAGATTTCCGAAACGCTCGATTTCGTCGGGGGATGGGGCGGGCTGTTAAGCGAAAGCGAGCCGGAAAGGTGGCTTGACGGCTGTCGCCAGGCAATCGTTGTCATGGATGGCGATGTCGGCCGTAAGCTCAACAAGAGGACGCGACCGCTGACCAACGAGGCCAAGACGATCGTGCGTCGGTTCGCCAAACACCCGCTTAAACTCCATGTCCTTCGGCGATACGCCATAGAGAATTATTTTCCGCGGAATGCATGCGAGGCCGTGCTCGGGCGGGATCTCGCCGCGTACTTTCCGCTTCCCGAGACCGTAAGCATCGAAGTCCATTTCTGTGATCCGCAACCGTGGTGGCGGGCTTGGGTGAATTGTCTCCGGCGTCGGCATTCTCGGTCGTTCTACCGAAAGAGTCTAAACGAGGACGTCTCCGCGCGACTCACGCTGGCTGATATTGAGGGCACCGATCTTGCCGACATCCTCCTAGAAATCAATCGAGCATCTATAGAAGCGCGACGCTTTTGATGTTTGAGAGGTTTTGAGCGGGCACGCCCCAACTGCGTTGCAGTGGAGCATGATCCGGGGAATTGGCGAACGGTCAACTACGGGCGGCCGTCGCCGCCACAGGAAGAAACGGCCGCGAGAACATATAGATCCGTGCGCATCGCGCCGGCACATCCTCTTCCTCGTCCACATATTCCCGCACCGTAAGCCGTGAGCTCCGCGGACGTAGAGTTTTCAAAAGCGTCACGCGCCCCGCGGCTCGGCATTCGTAGGCGCGCACCCACTGCGGAGCGCCCCGCAGGAACCTGAGCCGTACGGAAAACCGAGGGATCGTTTCTTGCGTGAACGACAAGGTCGCGGTGTAGTAGTCGGTTCCCGTCTTCAGGCACGCCGGCAGGCGGTAGGTGAGTTCAACGGAGAACCCTTCCCGATGGGAGATCGGCGCGAGGAGCGGGACCGCGATCTTCCTTGAGATACCGTCCGGCCCGACCAGAACAGGATGGATGGGATGGCGCCGCAACCGGTCGCGACGCAGGTCGAACGCCAGGCAATCCATCGCATCAAAGGGAATGTTCGCGTCCGCGTCGATGCTGAATTCGAGCGCGGTCTCCCGATCCGCCCGGCAATACCCGGAGCAGTTCCAGGTGACAGCCAGATCCTCGCCGTCGATAACGGCCAGGTTCTTGGCCTCTTGGATGACGAGGCTTCGGTTCAGTCGCCGCCGGAGGCTTGGCCTCCCCTACCTTCACGATTTCGTCGCCCGCGCCCACTTCGCCTTCCTCAAGCACGCGGAAGTAGAATTCAGGACGGCCACTGGAAGTCAGCAGCGCCGCCATTCGGGGCTCGTTCATCCGAATGCCGACGCGATAGCAGGTAACGCGGGGTGGCGTGACTTCGAAGAGCGCGCTCCCGATCCGATACCGGTCGCCGATGCACACCGCATCATCGGGCAAGCCTTCGATCGTGAAATTTTCACTGAATTGTCAATAGGACTTCGGATCACCGAGGTCGGGCCTCTTGAGGTGCGCCTGCCAATAATGATAGGAGTCGATCTGGTACACAAAGACGGCGCGCTGTTCCCCTCCAGGCCCCTCCCGATCTCCCTAACCGTCTCCGTCCAAGTTTAGCCGGCCGATGCGGCATCGGCCATGCACCGGATTTTTCCAGATTCCGGTGTGCACGGTACGACCCTTCCGCTCGATGTCGCGTGGGAGACCGACGTTTACCGAACGTAGCCGAGCCATAAAAGCAAACTAGGGATTTCACGGGCACGTCCGTTTCCAGATGCACCATGCTATGTCGGAACTTGACGAGCACGAGGTGCCGGTGCGACAAGGTTGCACGCGATTCTGGCGGGACGGGTTCACTGGAAATTCATATCGCGTCGATCGGCTGAGTCGGCCCGCGAACATCGGTCGATCGTGCTTTACCTGGCGGCCGTCGTTTTCAGAGTCTGGGCGATGGCCTAAAGCGTGCGTTAATAGGTCCGGCCTGAGGTGGGCGCCAATGCACAGTGCGATGGATTTCCTGCTGCGGCACGGCTACGTCGTGATCTTCGTCGCGGTGTTCATCGAACAGATCGGTGTGCCGATTCCATCCGGCCCGGTTCTGCTGGCGGCGGGAGCGCTGGCGGGATTTCACCGTCTTAACCTAGCGCCGGCGCTCGCGCTGGCAATGGCCGCGTCGCTGATCTGCGACTCTCTCTGGTTTGCCCTAGGCAGACGGCGAGGCGGCCCGGTGCTGAAGTTTGTCTGCCGGATCTCGATCGAGCCGGATAGCTGCGTCGCCAAGACGCATTCCGCATACTTGCGCTATGGCCCGGGGTCGCTGCTGATTTCGAAGTTTTTGCCCTGGTTTGGCACTCTGGGACCGCCTTTGGCCGGAATGTTCAATCTGGCCATCTGGAAGTTTCTCCTCATCGACTCAGGCGGCGCTATGCTGTGGGCCGGAGCCTATATCGCTAGCGGCTGGCTGTTTCGGAGCCAATTAGAAGATGTCGTCGCAGCGTTGTCCAGATTCGGCGCCTCGATCGGATTCGCGTTTTGCGCGGGCGTGGCGGCATATCTGGTTTTCAAAATGGTTCGCCTGTGGCGGCATCACCGCGCCTACCGAACTCGTCGCATGACCCCTGGCGAACTCAAGCGCCGCATGGAGGCGGGCGAGCCGCTGGTGGTGGTGGACTTGCGAGCAGACAGCGAGAGGCAGGAGGGGTGCATCCCCGGCGCCATGCTGGTAGCGTACCGGGACTTAGACTCGCTGGTGCCCGTTATCGGTACGAGAGAGGTGGTGTTCTACTGCTCCTGCCCGGACGAGCTGGCTAGTGTGCGTGCGGCTCTTCGCTTGAAGCGTCATGGCGTCACGCGTCTTCATGCCTTGCAAGGCGGCTTCTCCGGTTGGCGGGCGCTTGGTTTTCCAGTGGATACGGCGCGATCGAGCGCGGCACGAGCCTGAGCCGCCTGACGGTCATCTGGCAGCTTGCCGAAATCTCGACAGCCGCTGGCCGCCAACCGGCACGGGGGAACGCCCGGCTACCAGTGCTTTCAAACGGATGGGGGCCGAACGCACTGGCAGGCCAGGTGCATATATACCAAACGAAGTTTGAAGGAAGGCAGGTAAAAGCATGACCGGAGACGCCTTCGAGGCCTTGCTGGTTCCGAATTTACCGTCGGTGCGGCGATTCGTACAAACGCGGCTGAGGACTTCCGATCACGCCGACGACGTGATTCAACAGACTTTGCTACAGGCGTTTGCCCACCGCGATCAGTTACGCACCCGTTCGAAATTCAAGAGTTGGCTCTGCTCCATCGCGATGAACGAAGTACGCATGTTCTTTCGGACCGGTCGGCCCACCATGCCGTTGCACGAATTTCCACAGATCAATTCTCGCGATTCCGGGCCATCGCCGCTGGCAAGAGTCGAAGAGATGGAGCGGCTGGAATGGCTGCGGGCGGCCATGGAAAGACTATCCGATCGGGACCGTGAGACGATCCGCCTGCGCGATCTCGAGGGAGCGAGCCTCACGGAGGCGGCGGAGGCGTTCGAAGTCTCCGAATCCGCCGCGAAGTCCAGTCACTTTCGGGCACGTCAGCGTTTGGCATCTGCGCTTCGCAATATGGAGCGGCGCCCGCGAGCCAGCCAATGACCGCGAGCGGCGACGTTCACCAGCTCGCCTGCCTGGAATTGCGTGGCGGCAATTACTTGGCCACATACGCGGCGCGATTGCCAGGACTGACCGCCTGGGTTTCGTGCAATCCACTGCGGCCGTCCCGGCGCGGCGGCGATCTCTATTACCTGTCGGCATGCAGCCACGGATCGGTAGCGCGTGTGGTGATTGCCGACGTTTCGGGCCACGGCGGAAAGGTGAGCGCCGCCGCTGTGCGCTTGGAGAATGCCCTGCGGCGACACATCGATCTATGGGATCAGTCGTTGTTGATCCGCGACCTGAACGAGTCCTTTTTTCGGGACGAACACCACGTCAAGTTCGCCACCGCCTTTCTGGGCAGTTTCGCGTCCGAATCGGGGGATCTGCTCTTCACCAATGCAGGCCACATGCTTCCCCTCTTCTACCGCGCCGCGGCTCAAGAGTGGAGTTATTTGCAGGACTTCATGCCGGGGCCGAAGGAAGTCAGCGATCTGCCGCTGGGGATGATTCCCGGGACCGAGTACCACCAGACCGCAGTCGGGCTGGCCTTCGGGGATCTGCTGATTCTCTACACGGACGGCATCAACGAAGCGGAAAATGAAGCCGGCGATCAGCTCGGGTTGGAGCGTTTGCTATCGATGGCGCGAAGTCTGCCCGTCAGCTCTACGACCGCAGCAGGCGAATCACTCATGGCTGCCGTGGCGCGATTTCGGGGAAATGCGCCGCCGAAAGACGACGCGACGGTCGTGGCCCTGCGGTGCGAAGGAGAGGCATGACGGGATTCCGGATGAGCTTCGCGATGGCGAGCGATTCCCGTTATCTGCGGGTGGTTCGTGGCGCCGTCGGCGCGCTCACCGCGACGATCGGGTGGGATGAAGCCGAATGCCGCGCGATCGTCCTGGCGTTGGACGAGGCCATCGCGAATATCATCCGCCATTCGTATCACGGCCGTTCGGACGGTCTCATCGAATTGGAATGCCGCCAGAGCGCGGATGGGCTCGAGATCTCCATGCTGGATAACGGCGAGTCGCCGGACCCGTCGAGAATCTGCGCGCGCGAAGTGGGCAGCGACCAACCGGGCGGCCTTGGGACTCACATTATCCGGGACGTAATGGACTCGGTCAGTTATCAGCGGACCGAATCCGGAAATCGGTTTCTGGCCGCCAAGCGGATGCGGAAAAACACATGAAGATTTCGATTCGAAATGCTGGACCCGCCAAGATCGTGGAAGTGGACGGAGACGTCGATCTAGGCACCTCCGGCGATCTGCGGCAGACGCTGTTCGCGGCTCTCCCCGAGACGTCCATTCTGGCGCTCAACCTGAAAGCGATCCGCTACATCGACAGTTCCGGCATCGCCACCCTGATCGAAGTGCTGAACGATTCGCGGCGCCTCAATAAGCAGTTCGTGCTGTTCGGCTTGAGCACCGCGGTGGAAGAGGTTTTCCGGCTCACCCACGTCATCCGGGTCTTTCGAATTGTGCGGAGCGAGCGGGAAGCGCTAGGAGACGTCTGATGTGGGTCGCTGCGATTGGCGAGGCGGCTGAGAGGCAGGTAGGGTACCTCGGTGGCCTGGCGGAGCTTTTCGGCAGGTCCGCCCACGCGCTGCTGCTTTCGCCGCTGAAGCGCAGGCGCATGTTCGATCACGCCATCCACCAGGCGATGGCCGCGGGGGTGGGTGCAATTCCCATCATGTCCGTGATCACGTTCTTTGTCGGAGTCATCATCGCCCTGCAGGGAGCGTACGAGCTGCAGCGCCTGGGGGCGATGCAATTGATGGCTTCGGTGGTGGCCATCTCCATCACGCGGGAACTCGGGCCGCTGATCGCCGCTATTGTCGTGATTGGAAGATCCGGCTCGGCGTTCGCCGCGGAGATCGGCACCATGCGCGTCACCGAAGAACTGGATGCGCTGGAAACCATGGCGCTCGACCCTGTGGCGTTTCTGGTGGCGCCTAAATTTCTGGCTATGGCGGCGATGATGCCTTGCCTGGCCATCTGGGCGGACCTGATGGGTGTGCTGGGCGGCAGCTTATTTGGAGTGATCGGCGGCGGGTTCACATTCGGCAGCTATATGAATGCCACGTTCGAGGCATTGCTATTCCGCGACCTTACCAGCGGCTGCATCAAGAGCGCGGTCTTCGGAATGGTGATCACGGCGGTGGGCTGCTACGAGGGGTTTTCGACCGGCGCCGGCGCCGAACAAGTCGGCCGGTCGACTACCCGGGCGGTGGTGATTTCGCTCCTGCTGCTGGTGCTGATCGATCTCCTCTTTACGGACCTGTTTTACGCCGCGCGAGGGGTGAGGTAACGAGGTGCCCGCCCCGGTCATTGCGGCCAACGATCTCCGCGTTCGCTTCGGCGAACGGGAGATTCTGCACGGCCTCACTTTCGAAGTGCGGGAGAACGAAACACTGGTGGTAATCGGCGGTTCCGGCTCGGGGAAAAGTACCCTGCTGCGCACCCTGGTGGGGCTTGAGCGCCCATCTTTCGGGCAGGTCCAGATCAAGGGGACGGACATGACCGCCGCTCCCGCGCGAGTGATGGATGAAATTCGCAAGAAAATCGGTCTGGCGTTTCAGGGCGGTGCGCTGATCGGCTCGCTGACGGTAGGCGAAAATATCGCGCTGCCGCTGCTGGAACATACCGGGCTCGCGCCCACCACCATCGAAGTCATGGTGCGGATCAAACTCGAGCAGGTGGGGCTGAGCGGTTTCGAAGACTACAGCCCCTCGCAACTGAGCGGAGGTATGAAGAAGCGCGCGGCGTTCGCGCGGGCCATGGCCCTCGACCCCGAGATCCTGTTTTTCGATGAACCATCGGCGGGCCTCGACCCGATCACGGCGGCCGGCATCGACGATCTCATTCTCAGCCTCAAGAAAGCATACTCGCTGAGCATGGTGGTAGTGACGCACGAATTGGCGAGCGCCTTCCTGATCGCCGACCGGATGATTCTGATCGACCGCGGCAATATCGCCGCCATGGGACCGGTGGAGGAAGTGAAGAACAGCCAGCATCCGCGCGTGCGCCAATTCCTGGACCGCATTGCCGACACCACCCAGGACGATGACGTGGACCACCTCCGCCTGTTCACGGAGGGACTCAGGTGAAGACCATGGAAGCGAATCGCGAGCGGACTCTGGTAGGCTTGTTTGTTCTGATCGCTGGGGGCCTCCTGTTCGGTACCCTGCTGGCGCTTTCCAGCGGCGTGGGAACGCCGACCGTTCCGCATCGCACCTACTTCAAGTTTGCCGGCGGTGTACAGCCCGGGGCACCGGTGCGTTTTGGCGGGCTGGCGGTGGGCAAGGTGACGCGGGTGCGTGTCGACCCGGCAAACTCCACGCGCATCGAAATCGCCGTCGCCGTAAGCAAAGACGCTCCGCTGAGAACCGATAGTGTCGCCAAGGTCACTACCCTGGGTCCATTGACCGACAACTACATCGAGATCTCCACCGGTAGCGAGGGCGCAGCGCACGCGCAGCCGGGATCGATCTTGCAATCGACGGAGGCGTTCGGTCTTCCGCAATTGAGCGATGCCGCGCAAACCATGGTGCCGGAAGTCAAAGAGGCGCTACAGAAACTCAATCAGAACCTGGAAGGCATGCAGGCCACCATCGCGCGCGCCAACGATTTGCTGAATGACAGCAACCGTAAGAATATCGCCAGTTCGCTGAGCGGCATTGCGCAAACGGTAGCGGAAGCGCGGCCCAAAGTCGCGGACTCGCTCGACAAACTGAGTGGCATGCTGACCGACGCGCGCCCGAAAGTCTCCGCCAGCCTAACCAATGTGCAACAGCTCACGGCCAAGCTAGAGCCGGTGCTTGACGATCTCAAGACCACCACAACCCGCGCCAACGAAACGCTAGCCCATGTGGATGCGGTGCTCGTCGAGAACCGTCCGGATATTCGCGCTTCGATCTCGGGGCTGCGAGAGACGGTCGCGAAGTCCTCGGTTCTACTCGACCAGTTCAATCAGATACTCAGCCAGAATTCCGACAATATCGACGGCCTGCTGGAGAACATGCGCATGACCGCCGAGAACCTGCGGGTTTTGACGGAAACCGTGGCGCGCTCGCCGGCGAGCCTGATCCGCGGCGTGAAAGCCTCGGACCGTCAACCGGGTGAGATTGGCAAATAGAAGGGGGAATTATCATGCGCGCTGTTTCCATATGCACGATCGCCATTCTAGGTCTCCTAGATGCAGGTTGCGTCGATAACAGACCGGTCCACTACTACACCATCGAACCGGCGGCGCCGCCGGCCACTTCGCGCGCGCCCGCCGGCCCGGCGCTCGTAGTGGGTAACATCTCGGATCTGCCGGAACCGCAGGACAACCGGATTCGCTATCGCTTCGGTTCGAACGAAGTGGGAGAGTATCAGTTCCATCGCTGGATCGAAAGTCCGGGGAGCATGATCTCCGAATCGCTGGCGCTGGCACTGCGGGCTTCCGGCAAATACCGCAGCGTGATGGAAAGCAGCAGTACGGCGGCCGGCGACTATCAACTGCGCGGGAAGCTCTACGAGTTCGACGAGGTAGATCGCGATTCCGTTCAAACCTGTATCTCGCTACGGGTGAATCTTGTGGATATGAAGACCAGGCGGGTGGTCTGGGGCGATCTCGTGAGGCACGAGGAGGCCGTCCGCGGCGAGAACGTCCGGGACGTAGTGGCTTCTCTCGATCGGAATCTGCAGGCGGTGGTAAAAGAAACGGCGGAGGGAATCGGCCATTTCCTGGAGGCCCAACGCTGATTGGCTCAGCCGCATACGGCGTGGCGATTGAATTGCCAACCTGGAGCCGTGCACCGGTCTACTCTTGTGGCGGCGGGGCTGGAGCAATCGAATGAAGAAACTGCGGTGGGCCCTCATTTTCTGCGTCTCTGCCCATGCCCAAGTAGCGCTCAGCTCGAACGATCGGGCCTGGCTTGACACTACCATCGGAAGCGGGACGCTCGCCGATCTTCGCTGGCCCAACTTCCGCGATTACAGCCAGCATCTGCGGAAATTCTACGGGTTCAGCAACGATTCCCTCTGGTGGGTCAAGGGGGTGGAGCCGACGCCGCAGGCGCGGCAGGCGATCGCGCTGCTGCAACAGGCCGGCCAGAAGGGGCTCTCGGCGGACGATTATGATGGGCCGCGTTGGAATGATCGTCTGACCAGCCTGAAAAGCGCGTCGGGCCAACCCGCTTCGCAAGCCGCAGTGAAATTCGACCTGGCCCTCACGATCTCGGTGATGCGTTACATCTCCGATCTCCACATCGGCAGAGTAAATCCGAAGCGCCTGGCATTCGAGCTTGACGATGAGTCCAAGAAGTACGATCTGCCGGAATTCTTGCGGGACCACGTCGCCGGTGCAAGCGACGTCGCAGGCGCCTTGGCGCAAGTCGAGCCGCCCTATCCCGGTTACCGCCGCACCCTGCAGGCATTTCAGACGTACCTCGAAATGGCGAAGAAGGACGACGGCGAACAACTACCCTCACCCGTTGCGCCCAAGAAGACCATCGCAGCGGGCGACACCTGGCCGGGCGTCCAGCGGCTCACCCGTCTACTCCGTCTGGTGGGCGATCTCCCGGCCGACGCCAACGTTGCTCCCGACCGGCTGATTTACGACGGTCCGCTGGTTGACGCCGTGAAGAACTTCCAGCGCCGACACGGCCGCGATGCCGACGGACGAATCGGCGCGCAGACGCTGGCCGACCTGAATGTGCCCCTGAGCCGGCGCGTCGAACAGATGCGATGGACCTTGGAGCGCTGGCGCTGGCTGCCGGACATCGATCGAAAAGCTCCCGTCGTGGTCAACATTCCGGAATTTCGCCTGCGTGCTTACGACGAAAACTTCAATGTTGCGCTGACCATGAACGTGGTGGTCGGGAGGGCCTTCGGACATAGCACGCCGGTGTTCAGGGAGAACCTGCAATATCTGATCTTCCGGGGGTACTGGGACGTGCCGTATTCCATCACCCGGGCGGAAATCGTTCCTCACCTGGAGAAAGACGCGGATTACCTTGCGAAAGATCGCTTGCAGATCCTGGATAGCCGGCGCGACCCGGTCAGCACGGGGCCGGTAACAAGTGCTGGCCGCTTCCACTTACCCGATTGAAATCGCCGAGGCCCAGCAATGGGTTAAAGACCATCCGAACTGGAAGCCGGCGAAGCTCATGGACGAGATGAAAAAAGAAACGTGGGATCCCAGCGTCAAAGCGCTGGTCGCGTTCCCGCAGGTGCTTACCATGATGGCCGAGAGTCTCACCTGGACCACGCAGCTCGGAAATGCGTTCCTGGCCCAGCAATCTGACGTGATGCAGGAGGTCCAGCGCATGCGAGCTCAAGCCAAGGCTAAGGGGACGCTGCATTCCAGTCCGCAGCTAAACGTCGCGACGCAGGAGCAGAACGGCCAGAGCGCAATCACCATCCAGCCCGCAAACCCGGAGGTCTGGTATGTGCCCTATTACAACCCACTCTATATCTGGGGGCCGCCGGTATGGGGAGTTTATCCCGGGCTGGTTTACCCGGGTGTGGCAGCGGGTTTCGGATTCCTGCCAGGTATCGATATCGGCCTTTATTTCGGTGGCTGGGGAGGATGGGGTTGGGGAGGATGGGGTTGGGGACCGAATTGGTTCGGCGGCGGTATCTTTATCGACTATTCGTTCCTTCATCGCTACGGCTTCGGCGAATTTCACGGGGGACTCGGCCGCGGAGTGTGGGCGCACCGGCCTTTGATCGCGGCGCAACCGCGCCTCGTCTGGGAAATCCCGGGTTCGAGCAGCGCGCATACACCGGGAACCACAGCGTTTTTGGCGGATATCACGATGGCGGGTTGACGCGCATGCAGAGCGACCACGGTTTTTCCAGCATGGGAGCCGGCCGCAGCATGGGCGGATTCGGCCGAGGGAGGCGATAACTCAATGACACTCAAATTGTGGATCACTTATACGGCAATCGCGGTTGCGCCGGCGATGGCGCAGGAGCGCTTCGATTCCGCGGAAGCGGCAGCCCAGGCCGTCATCGAGGCAGCCAACAACCATGACTCCGCCCGCCTCACGGCCGTTCTGGGTGCGGACGCGCGGGCCATTCTGACTTCGGGCGATGCCGCTCAGGATCGCGCCGAGCAGACCGAATTCGCCAACCTCGGGCACGCCAAACACCAGATGGAACCCTGCCCCCTGGACCCGAATCGTATGATTCTCTCGGTGGGCGAGGCCAACTGGCCGTTTCCCATCCCCATCGTGCGCACCGGGGGCAAATGGAGCTTCGACGCGTCTCAAGCCGATGTGGAGATGCGCGCGCGCCGTATCGGCGCCAACGAGATGGACGCGATCGAGATCTGCAAAGGCTATGTGGAAGCCCAACAGAAGTACGCCGAGGAGCACGGCGAGAACGGAATGCCCGAGTACGCGGCGCGGCTGATGAGCACCCCGGGCCAGCACAACGGGTTGTATTGGGAAGGCGCCAGCGAGCCTCTCATTCCCGCTGGTCTGGCTCAGGCCGACTCCAAGCCCTACCATGGATATTATTTCCGCATCCTGGAGGAGCAGGGTCCGAATGCTCCCGGCGGAGCGCACGCTTACGTGATCGGCGGCAAACTGATAGGCGGCTTCGGCCTGGTGGCTTGGCCGGCGCAGTACGGAGTTACCGGCATTCACACGTTTGTCGTAAACCACAACGGCATAGTCTTCGAGAAGGGTATCGAGCCCACTGGCGGCAAAGCGCCGGCGCCTCTTACGCGATTCGACCCTGACGGTTCCTGGATAAAAGTGGAATGACGCGGCCGAGTGTCGCGACCAGCAAAAACACCAGCAGCCGCCGAACGCCGAGCCGGGCGGCCGTGGCTCGGCGATTCAGGGGATACGCTCGGCGCGCACTACAAACCGGTTCGGCGCCGAGCCAATGTATTCGAAAGGAAAGCAGGTTACGAGGGTCAGGCTATCATGGCCGGTCGGGTACAAAACCTCTGTATCGTCCGGCCGAACAACGCTTGCGAATAGTACGCGGTAGCGATACGTTCCCTGGAGAGTGGTTATGGTAATGTAGTCGTCCCTCTGAATCGAGCGCAGGGGGCGGAAAAACGTGTCTCTATGGCCAGCGAGTCCCACATTTCCGGAATCCCACGGCAGAGCGGTACCGGGTATGTGGCCGACCGCTCGTTCGAGGTCGCCCGCGTCCGTTCCTTCGACCACCATCACGGCGACACCGATGCGCGGAATCTGCAGACTGCCGACCACCCCATGCCTAGCAGGCAGCGCGACGGGGGCAATCGAAGTCAAAGCTGCCACCCTGCTGTCCGCTCGCAGACGAAGCTCCTGCTCGAACTCCCGCGCCTCTCTGGCCTGATAGAACTCGGCGCCAAGGAGACTCGCCAGGCAGTATCCCAGGCTCAACGTGCCTACCACGGTCAACGCACGCCGCGCCAGTTGGCGCACGTCTCTCGCAGGAGCGGTGCTAAGGATAACTCTCACTGGGCCTTCCCCTCAAGGCTCTTCGGCCGGGCCGGCGATGCGATGTAATAGGATCTGGTTCGAACCAGAAGTTTCTCACCGTGGTGTCCCGCGGCTGTTACTTTGATCGTCCGTCGAGTATTATCCAGCTTCGGGTTTGACGGAATGTAAGCGATCGTGTACTGGTTGCGGATGTCCTTCGCGATTTGCTCGCAGGTCGGCACCACAGCGGTAGTATCTCGCGGCGGGAATGCTTCGCCACCGGTGGCGTCCGCGATCTTCTTGAGAACTCCCGGATTGGTGTCATGTTCGTCTTCATCGAATAGACCAATCGTGTAGATGATCACATCCGAGCGCCCGGCGTCCTCGAGTACCTGCCGCAAAGTATGCCGGCTGGCGTTGTCTTCCCCGTCGGTGATGGCAATCAGAGCTTTCTTGTCTAATGTAGCTTTCTTCAGACGATCCATGCCGGCTTCGAGCGCATCGTATAACGCGGTCCTGCCGCCCGCCGGCATCCCGGAGAGAGCCCTCTCGAGCTCCACGGGGTCGGCTGAAAAGAATTGGGTATCCGGCAGGCCGAATAGCACCCGCTCGTTGAAGTTCACGACAAACATCTCGTCTCGTGGATTACTGGCGCGAACGAAGGCCAGCGCGGCCGCGGTCACTTCATGTCTCTTCCGGCCCATACTGCCGCTGTTGTCGACCGCCAGGCCCACGGCGACCGGGACGTCTTCATGGCTAAAGACCTGGATAGTCTGAGGCGACCCGTTCTCATAAACCCGAAAGTCCTCCTTTCGTAGGTCGGAGACAAATCCGCCCTCTTTGTCCAACACGCTGGCCTTCAGAATCACCAAGTTCACATCTACCGATATGATGGCGTCTCCTGACAACGGGGCAGTCTGCCCTGAGAGGCACTGCCCCGTCAGTAGAACAAGGAGCGCGTACCGCATGAAGTTGCCGCCGTCCTCCTCGTTCGTCAGGTCCGGTCTATGCCGGCATCGCGCAGCAACCGCGCACCGCCGAACGCCAGCAATCCGATGAGAGCTACCAAAGGTAGAGCGCTGGCGGTCTTGGGTAACCTCGCCGGCAACTCCGCCTGAACAGGGAAAACCTCGGAGATCTCGACTTCCTCTTCCGTCGGCTGCTGCGCCTTGAGCGGCGCCCGCTTCATCGCAACCACGTGGGGCTCCTGCATCGTTGTGGCTGGCATAGTGGTGTTGGGTGCGAGTTCCGTCGGCATCGACGGGACCGGCTGCCTGTTGAGCTTGGCTAACTCCAGAGCTTTGGCTTTTGGGTAGACAAACTGGTGGCCGTAATTCTGGCCGGGATAGAACCACGCCCTGACTGCTTCGGGGGCGCCCGCGGCGCGCTCTTCGAAGGTGATAATCGTCTTCCCGCTTGGCTTCAGACGGTAGTCGGGGATCGTGAGGAACGTGCCGTAGACAACATTCTCACGCTTGTTGAATACCTGGACTATATTGCGATCCGCCTGAGAGTCCACGAGTTTAAAGACATAGGTGCCCGCGTCCAAGACCCTCCCGGGGATCTCCACGGGCCCGCTAAAGGTAAAGATAGTTTTTTGGTTCCACTCGTCTGCTTTCGCCCGCTGAGCTACCGCCCCGAGGGCAACCACAAACACGAGGGTAATAATCTTACGATTGTTCATTTCCGAACTCCTCTCGCCGCTTACCGGCGCTATTCTCTGCCGCTTATGCAATCGAGCGCCCACCCATCAATCCGCCCTGAGCCGGAGAAGCAGTGGCGCCGCACTTGTTATTAGTGGCGACCGACCGTCACGCGGCGCCGACGCTGGTCACACGCGCGCGGAATTTCGGCAGATGGGCGGCGATGATCGACGAGGTCGCCGGGCGCGCCCGCGAGGTCAGGATGGCTTCGCTGCGTTCCATGGGCGACATCGCGCGGCGCCAGCGCCCCAGGGATGGCGGTTCGAGTGAGCCGGCGAACGTCTTCGGGTCAAAGACCAACGCCGGTTGAACACTTCGCTCGCATGTCAGTTGACGAGAAATGGCCTTACGTGTGCACTCCGGGCTGGGTGGCAACTATGCGGATCATCAAAAGTACGGTCCTGATCTTCTATACGGCAGCGGCAACGTGGGCGACTCCAGCCACTAAGCCACTGAGCCCCACAAGCATCTTCTCTCCGGCCTCGACGCCCGCCGATTTGATCTCTGGGCTATCCCACATGGTGCTCACAGTAACCGGCGTCATCTTCCTGATCGTCTTTTTTCTGCTCTTGTGGGCGATAGTAAAGTTCAGGCAGAAGGCGACTTCCAGCGCCGGCGAGCCGGCACAGGTATATGGCAGCACGCAGGTCGAACTGGCGTGGACGGTGATTCCGGTGCTCATCGTCGTGGTTTTGCTGCTTGCGACGGTGCGAGTGGTCGCGAGCATTCAAAATGCGACCCCACCTCCCGGCACTGTCGAAGTGACGGTTATTGGCCACCAATACTGGTGGGAATATCGCTACCCGGATTCCAATGTCGTCACAGCGAACGAGCTTCACGTGCCCGTCAGCGACCCCGCCCATCCCACGCCGACCTTTTTGAAGCTTCTCTCCGCAGACACTGACCACAGCTTTTGGGTGCCTCGCCTGGCGGGGAAAACCGACTTGATTCCGAACCATCCCAACAGCACCTGGATCGACCCCCACGAAACCGGTCTCTACTTTGGCCAGTGTGCGCAGTATTGCGGCGTACAGCACGCCAAGATGCTCTTGCGGGTTTACGTGGAGACGCGCAACCAGTTCGACCATTGGATCGAGCAACAGAGCCGGCCGGCAGTGGCTAGCAACGGAGCGATCGAGGGCCGGCGCACGTTCGAATCCACCGCCTGCATTAGTTGTCACACTGTCAACGGCACCGCGGCTACCGGCAAGTTCGGTCCCGATCTGACTCATTTGATGAGCCGCGACACCATTGGCGCGGGCGTGGTGCCCAATACCCCCGCGAATCTGCGCCGTTGGATTCGGGACCCAGGTGCGTTCAAGCCAGGGTGCTTGATGCCGTCGATGGGACTGAGCGATTCGCAACTCGACGCCATCACCGCTTATATGGAGACTCTCCGCTAATGTCGGCAACATCCATCACCGTTGCCAGCCCGGACTCCGAGCGGCCGCCCCTGGTCGAGACGCTTCACCAGTGGGTCACAACGGTGGATCACAAGCGCCTCGGCATTCTCTACATTCTCTATGCGCTGGTTTTCCTCGTTTTCGGGGGCATAGAAGCGACCATCATGCGTATCCAGTTTATCCGGCCACACAATGACTTCGTGTCGCCGCAGGTGTTCAACCGGATGTTCACCATGCACGGGACGACCATGATTTTCTTCGCCGCCATGCCGATCGTGTTTGGGTTCGCGAACTATCTGGTTCCGCTGATGATTGGCGCTCGCGATATGGCCTTTCCGCGGCTGAACGCCTTCAGTTTCTGGACGAGCGCTTTCGGCGGCTTCTTGCTCTATTTCAGTTTCCTGGGCGGGAACGGGCTCTATGGAGCCGGTAACGCTCCCGACGTCGGATGGTTCGCCTACGCACCTCTCACCTCGCAGACATTCTCGCTCGGACATAGCACGGATTTCTGGATTCTTGCTCTGTTTGTTTCCGGTATCGGCAGCATAGGGACCGCGATCAACATCATCGCTACAGTCTTGTGCATGCGCTGCCCTGGAATGACCCTGGGAAAGATGCCGCTTCTTGCCTGGCTAAACCTGACTATGGCCGGCCTCGTCATTCTTACCATCAGCCCTCTGACCGCTGCGCAAGTGATGCTGCTGATCGACCGTTACATCGGAGGCCACTTCTTCGACGCCCAGGCTGGCGGTTCGGCGGTTCTGTGGATGCATTTCTTCTGGATTTTTGGCCACCCGGAGGTTTACGTGCTCGCCATCCCCGCATTTGCTTTCGCCTCCGAAATCATTCCGGTTTTCTCCCGCAAGGCCATTTTCGGATATCCGGTGATGGTGGCCGCCACCATCGCGATCGGATTCATCTCCATGAGCGTGTGGGCGCATCACATGTTCACCATAGGCATGACAGCGGCCGGCAACATATTCTTCGTGCTGTCTACGATGGCCATCGCGGTTCCGACCGGAATCAAGATTTTCAATTGGCTGGCCACCATGTGGGGCGGCAAAATCCAGTTCCGAACTCCTATGCTCTTCTGCATTGCTTTTTTGTTCCAGTTTCTGACCGCGGGACTCACGGGGATCATGCTAGCCGCCGCACCCTTCGATTGGCAGCTCAGCGGTTCCTATTTCGTGGTGGCGCACTTCCACTACGTCATAGTAGGTGGCATTCTATTCACTGTTTTCGGGGCATTCTATTATTGGTTTCCCAAAATGTCGGGCCGAATGTTCAACGAGGCGCTCGGCAAGCGGCACTTCTGGTTGTTTTTCATCGGATTCCATCTGACTTTCGATTTCATGCACATCCCGGGCTTGCTGGGGATGCCGCGGCGAATATACACTTACGAACCCGGCCGCGGATGGGACACGTTGAACTTGATTGTGACCATCGGAGTGTTCTTTCAAGCCGCGGGTGCCCTGGTGTTTGTTGGCAACTTATTGTGGTCCAGGTGGCGGGGGATAGCAGCCGGAAGCGATCCCTGGGACGCCTGGACGCTCGAATGGTCTACCGCATCGCCGCCGCCATCGTACAACTTTGCTGTGTTGCCGGAGGTCAAGAGCCGGCGGCCTCTCTGGGACCTCAAACATCCTGAGGATCCCGATTGGCACTACGAGTAGCCTTATGAGCGCATTCAGCATGACCATTTCTGAACGTGAGCCCCAGTGGCGTCTTCCGGCGCGCGGACCGGTGGCGATGTATTGCCTGATCGCCGCCGAGTCGGCGATATTCACTATTTTCGTCGTCGCTTACATCTTTTATCTGGGTAAGAGCGCCACCGGCCCACAGCCCTCCGCCGTCCTGCACGCCCCGACTCTTTTGACGATCTGCCTGTTATTGAGCAGTCTGACGATTCATATCGCTGTCAATTCCCTCAAACGTGGGGACGTGCGCCGCTTCGCTTGGTGGTGGGGTGGAACCGTCGTTCTGGGTGGAATCTTTCTAGCTGGGACTGGCGGGGAGTGGCACCACCTGATTTATCAAGAGGGCGTTACTTTACAGACCAACCTTTTTGGAACGACGTATTACTCCCTGGTTGGGCTTCATGCGTTTCACGTCGTGATGGGCCTTGCCGCATTGACCGTAGTATTGGCTTTCGCGATCCGTGGAGATGTGCGGCAGGAACACAGCGGGCGGACCGAGGTACTCTCTATGTACTGGCATTTCGTGGATGCAGTGTGGGTTGTGGTCTTCACGGTGGTGTACCTCATTGGCCGCTGAGGAGGGACAGAAATGAATACCGCGACGCGCACGCCGAATTCGGAGGCAGGGAAGCAGACCGTCGAGGTGCCCGCGGCTACGGCGTGGCCGTTTGCTCTGGCATTCGGAATCGCTCTGCTGTGCGCGGGACTGGTCACGAGTGCGGCCGTCAGCGTTTTAGGAGTGCTGATCGCCTTCAGCGCGGCGGTCGGCTGGTTTCAAGACGTATTGCCGCAGGAACGGCATGAATTGGTCACAGCAGATCCTCAGGTCCCACCAGTCAGAACCGGACGCTCCACTATCGACAGGACGACAATCGCGCCGGACCGCCATCGCGTATGGCTGCCGGTGGAGATCTATCCGATCTCTGCGGGTCTCCGAGGCGGTCTCGCCGGAAGTGCGGCTATGGCCATACTGGCGATGATCTATGGAATGGTGAGTCAGCGGAGTATTTGGTACCCGATCAATCTGTTGGCAGCAGGTTTCTTTCCCGCGACCGGATCACAGGGCGTTGCCGGCCTGACCAGCTTTCATCCATCCATGTTCCTTATCGCTACCGCTATTCACCTCACCACCTCGATTCTCGTCGGCTTGCTGTATGGGGCTATGTTGCCGATGCTTCCGCGGCGGCCGATTCTGCTGGGCGGACTGGTGGCACCAATCGTATGGTCGAGCGTAGTTCACAGCGTTCTCGGGCTCGTGAACCCGGTCCTCGACCAGCATATCGACTGGACCTGGTTCGTGATTTCCCAGATGGGATTTGGCGTCGTCGCCGGTATCGTCGTTTCCCGGCGGGAGCGCATACCGACCTGGCAACGGCTACCTTTCGCCCTGAGGGCAGGCCTGGAAGAATCTGGCATGCACGACGAACGTCCGGAAGGAGGCGAACGGTGATCCGGCATTCGGTGCTGCTACTGGCCTCCTTGATAGTTACCTCTGCGTGTGGATCTCACGGGGCGCCTGGACAACCGGGCGCAAATTCAGAACCGATCCCAGCCGCTAAGATTCTGGACTTCACGCTTCTCTACGGGAGGAATTGCGCCGGATGCCACGGGGAGAACGGAAACGGCGGCGCGGCTATCGGACTAGGCGACCCGGTCTACCTTGCCGTTGCCGACGACACCGCAATCACGCGCGTCACCGCCGACGGTGTGCCGGGAACCGCGATGCCGGCGTTCGCGCAACGATCGGGCGGAATGTTGACCGATGACCAAATCAGTGCGATCGTCCGCGGTGTTCGATCGCACTGGGCGAAACCTGATGTCTTGCGAGGTGCGAATCCTCCGCCTTATACCGCGTCGCAGACGGGCGATGCGCAGCGTGGTGCTGGTGTCTACGGAGCCTTCTGTTCCACCTGCCACGGTCCCGACGGGACTGGAGGGGCGCGCGCCGGTTCCATTGTGGACGCTGCTTATCTTCAGTTGGTAAGCGATCAGGGGCTGCGCACTATAGTGATCGCCGGCCGTCCCGACTTGAGCGCGCCCGATTGGCGCGGCAATCTGCCGGGCCGGCCGATGTCGCCGCAGGATGTATCGGACGTAGTGGCATGGCTCGTCGCGCAGAGGCCGGCATTGCCCGGTCAGACTAATTTCAGCGCGGGTATTCGAGGAGGGGTTCGATGACGAGACGCGGAATGCTCTTGAAGCTCGGCATCCTGTTGAACGGCGCAGCCGGCATAGTTCTCGCTGTTCCCATCGTCAGATACCTTCTTTCTCCAGTGATCCGCGAGCGGAAGCCGGGGTACGAGTCGTGGCTGTCGCTGGGACCCCTCGCCCAGTACCCGGCAGGGCAAACGCGTCTAGCGACGTTTCGAAACCCGGAAGCCGGCCCCGCGGATGGCGTGACGGCGGATATTCCGTGCTGGGTTCGCAATATCGACGGCGAGAGGTTTCAGGTCTTCGCCATCAATTGCGCACACCTTGGGTGCCCCGTGCGATGGTTTCCGCAATCCGGGCTCTTCCTGTGCCCGTGTCATGGTGGGGCTTACTATTCCGACGGCTCGCGTGCATCCGGACCCCCGGAACGAGGCCTGTTTGAATACCGTTACAAGCTGGAGCAGGGAGACCTCCTGATCGAGGCCGGTGAGATGCCTACCGCCGGCGCTCCCTCCGCCAGCCTAACGAGAACCTCAAGGGGGAACTCGCCATGCGTTTGATGAGAAACGTAGGAGCATGGCTCGATGCGCGCCTGCAACTAGCCGCTCCGATCCGCGAAACCCTGGAGCATCGCGTTCCGAGCAATACCGCCAGTTGGGCGTATGTCTTCGGCAGCGCTGCGCTCACGGTCTTCGGTCTGCAACTCGTGACGGGCATACTTCTGGCGCTGGTGTACGTCCCGTCGGCCGGAGAAGCGTGGAACAGCCTTCAAATTCTCAATCACCAGGTCACGCTGGGGTGGTTTATCCGCGCACTCCACGGCTGGGGATCGAATTTCATGCTCGCGATCGTCCTGCTCCATATGGCGGAGGTCTTCCTGTTCGGAGCATACAAATTCCCGCGGGAACTCACGTGGATTGTCGGCATTCTCCTGCTGCTGTTGACGCTCGGGATGGCTTTCACCGGCCAGGTGCTGCGCTTCGATCAGGATGCGTATTGGGGATTAGGCATCGGAGCATCGATTTCCAGCCGCATTCCGATTGCCGGACCGTGGATCGTGAAACTGCTGCTGGGCGGTCCGATCATCGCCGGCGCTACGCTCTCGCGGTTCTTCGCGCTGCATGTTTTCGTGATCCCCGGGTCGCTGATTTTGTTCGTTAGCCTCCATTTGCTCATGGTCTTGAAGCTCGGAATCAACGAATGGCCGATGCCCGGACGCGTGGTGCGGCGCGCCACCTATTTGAAGGAGTATCACGAGCTGACCCAGCGGGACGGCATTCCGTTTGTGCCCGGCGCCGCGGCAAAGGATCTGGTTTTCTCGGGCGCTATCCTGCTGGCCCTGGTCGTGTGCGCTCTGCTATTTGGGCCATTCGGACCGAGTGGCCAGCCGGACCCGACCATCATTCAAACGGCGCCGCGGCCGGACTATTTCTTCTTGTGGCTCTATGCGGTACTTTCGCTGCTGCCGCCGTCCCTGGAAACGCCCGTTCTACTGATCGGTCCGGCGATCGCTCTTGCTGTGCTGGTGGGGCTTCCATTTTTCTCCGGTCAAGGCGAAAAGAGCTGGAAGCGGCGTCCTATTGCGGTGCTCTCGATCCTGCTGGTCGCGGTCTCACTGGGCACATTCACTCATCTGGCGAGTCACGCTCCGTGGAGTCCGGTGATGGACGCGTGGAGCGGCGACCCGATTCCCCCGAAGTACCTGAAGAACAGGACTGCACTGCAGCGGCAAGGTGCGCTTGTCTTCCAGGTGAAGCAATGCCGCGATTGCCACGCCGTAGGAGGCTCGGGAGGCGAGCGCGGGCCGGCGCTCGATGCGGTTGCGGTACACCTCACGCGCGATCAACTCATCAGGCAAGTGATCCAGGGCGGAGGAAACATGCCCGCGTATGGAAAGAACCTCAGCCCGGTGGATACCACG
Organism: Bryobacteraceae bacterium; assembly: GCA_049509915.1. Taxonomy (GTDB): domain Bacteria; phylum Acidobacteriota; class Terriglobia; order Bryobacterales; family Bryobacteraceae; genus JBEKYD01. Next base: position 29,810 of record JBEKZL010000001.1, read on the forward strand.
GCGCTGGTGGCGTTTCTCGAGACGTTGTGCCCCGTTGGTCAGGCGCCGGCGCGGGATGCGTCTCGTGACGCTATCGGAGCGATCCAATAGGCGCTCATTATGCATTCCTGGTCACTACCCGTCGTCCTTGTACTGGCTTCGATCCTTCTTCTATACCTGCGGGGCTGGCGCAAACTTCACATGGCGTTTCCAGGTGTGTTGCCACCATGGCGGCCCGCGGCATTTGTGGCTGGGATGCTTGTCTTGCTGGCGGCTTCCGGTTCTCCTCTTGCGATGCTCGATCACCACTACCTCACGGCCCACATGGCGCAGCATCTTCTTCTCACGACAATAGCGGTTCCACTAATTCTGTTGGGAGCTCCGGTAATCACGCTGCTCCAGGGCTTCCCGCGGGCAATCTCCGGACAGTTCCATCAGCGCCCGGTAGAGCAGTGGTTTGCCCGCGTGCTCCCACATCCCGTGTTTTGCTGGCTAACCTGCACTGCGGTTGTCGTCGGGTGGCACATTCCCGCCGTGTTCCAGGTCGGGATGCGATCGGAACTCGGCCATGCGGTCGAGCAGCTCTCCTTCCTGGTTGCCGGAATCCTGTTTTGGTGGCCTGTCATCCAGCCATGGCCCGCGGTAGCGAGATGGCCGTCATGGTCGAGTCCTGTCTATCTCTTCCTGGCCACTTTGCCGTGCGACGCTCTTTCGGCCTTCCTCTGTCTGTGCAACCGGGTGGTTTATGCCCATTACTTACCCGCTCAACAGTCGTTCCAGGTCGCAGCTCTAAGAGACCAGTCCTGCGCCGGAGCCTTGATGTGGGTTTGGGTTACATTCGCTTACCTTACCCCGGCGGCGGCGCTCACGTTCCGCCTGCTTTCGCCCGAGAAGCGCTTCGTAGAAAAACAGACTGTCTGATTTGACGTTGCCGGTCGGATTACGTGGGGCACGCTTCAGCCTGCAACGGGCTTTAGTCCGCGGAAATGGTTATGCCTCCGGCCGCTCCAATCGTCGCGGTTTCCACCCGAGAATCCGCTTCGCCTTCGCATTCGAGGCCCCACTCAGCTTCGTCGCGTAGTACACCGCATCTTCACCTGCATTTGCCGTCACTTCCGCCTCGCTCATGTGCGCTGGCACTGGAGCACCCACAAACTTCGCAAACGCCGGCAGCCAGACGGCCTGCGGCGAAGGGTCATCATCCACCAGGTTGTAGACTCCGGGCTGCGCCGCCAGCAGCGCCACCGTTGCGATCGCCGCATCGTGGATATGCACAAACGACGACACGCCTTCGCCCTTACCCACCACCGCGTTCTGTTGCCTACCGTGTTCGCCGCCGCCGCGCCGGGATAGTACCACGTCTTCGGCCCATAGAAGAATCCGTATCGCAACGCCACACTCTCAATTGTATCGGAACTGAACAACCGCGATTCCAGTTCCGTATACGTCCGCGCACTTACTGCCACACTCGGGCTCGCATCTACATCAAACGGGGACGACTCATCCGCCAGCGTCCCTGCCGCTGCCTTCAGGAAGAATCCGCTCGACTGCTGTAGATACCGTCGCACGCCGCTCGCAAGCGCCGCACGAAACAAATTCCCTCCCCCCTCAATCCTTAGCTTCCTATCACCCTCAGCGTATTTCGGAATATCACTCGGCGACTTCGGCAGCGACGTCAATTCGTCGATTACCACTTCAGCTTTCGACCGCCGCAGCGCAGCCTCCACCGCCGGCGCATCCAACGCGTCCACGATCAGCGCCTCGGCTCCCTGGCCCTCCAGGTTCTTCGCGCGCGCCAACCTCGGAGGCCCAACCGCGCATATTCCGTTTTGGCCGGCAGAGTGAGGACCACCACATTTCGACCAGTCGGATTGGCCCCAGGGAACCATGTATATCCCCCAGTCACCTTCCGCAGTGATAATTCCCGCGAATAGGCCAGGTCGGCTGGTCGTGCACCAGATGGCACCAGAAATCCCCAACTGTTTTGAGAAATCGCACAATTTTGCGCCCGCAAAGATCCGACCCTTTAGAACGCCGCCACCGGTTCGAAGAAGCCGCTTCCGGTGCCGGCCCGACGCGGCGCGCGCGAACACCGGCGCGTCCCATTGGGTGGACCGGGCCCGGTGGGCGCGGCGCGCTTCGATTCCTGGTTTTCGCATCTTGTAAACCAGAGTCGTGCGCGGCAATCCCAGTCGCGCGGCCGCGCCGTGCATTCCGCCGATCAGCCCCTCGGCCTGCTTGACCATCTGCTTCAAATCCATTAGCGGCAGGACAGTGCCGATTCCGGCGAGAGGACCAAGCTCCCGCCTCGAAAGCGATCCGATCCAGCGCAAACACGTCGTGCGAACGGCCATGGGTGATATCGATTAAGGTAGGGATGCTGCCGCGTAGATCCAGCAGGGTATGCATCTTGACGGCACCGCGGGAACGCTCAAAGGGAGCCCACGGGCACAGCGAAAGACAGACATCAATCGTGGTCGAATCCAGCGCATAGATGGCATTGTCGAGTTCGATTCCGAACGGTTCGTGGGCATAGAGCGGCCGCGGCACGGCGATCAGGACCTGAGCCAGATCGGAATAGACGCGCCAATCGCGGCGCTCGTTGGCATCGGCCAGGGTAGATCGTGAAACCTCTCCGCGAATTCCGAGGTGGTACAGTTTGCCGGAGACGGCCCGCAGGCAAGATTCCAGATCGCGCAGACTCTCGCGGTGGGTCAACTGGGCGAAGGCCATGCAGAGCCACTGATCCCAGCAGGAGAAACGGCGCAAGTGCCGGTCCGCCTTATAGCGAGCCACACACGCCTGAAACTCGCTATGAGAAACGAAATCCATCAGCTGCGAAAAAACCATCCGGCCTTGATTCATAGCCCACTTTAAACGATTCGCAGTTCAAGTCGTTCTGAGCGACAACGCCCCCAAGAGAATGCAAAACGGAGGCTTACCTCCAGCCGGGTCTGTTCTGGCCTGTCCCATCCTCTCTCCGCCGAAACCCTAGCCGCAGGCGCGAGGGTAATTTCTTAGAAACCTGCGACAGCTACCACCCGTTCCGTTGCAAACCCATCGCCGACCGGCTGAACCGGCCTCGATCGGTGCGACCGGCGCGTTTCAATGCCCAGTTTCCGCATTTTGTAGACCAGCGTAGTGCGCGGCAAGCCCAGCCGCGAGGCGGCGCCATGCATTCCACCGATCTGCCCATCGGTTTGCTTCAATACGTCCAGAATGTGTTCGCGCTCGGCATCGGCAAGAGTACGGGAGGCCGACGCGGGGGCCGGCTGCTTGGTCATTTGTTTCAGGTCGGTCAACGGGAGACGCAATACCGACTCGGGTGAAAAGACGACGGCGCGCTCGATGAAATTCTGCAGTTCGCGAATATTGCCAGGCCAGTCGTGCGCTTTGAGCACCTCCATGACATCGTCCGGAATAACATCGATGGGCTTATCGAAGCGTGCCGAAAGCTTCTGCACAAAATATTCCACCAGTAACGGGATGTCCTGCGCCCGATCGCGTAGAGGTGGGAGGCAGATGGGGATCACGTTGAGCCGGTAATAGAGATCGGCCCGAAACTGCTTTTTGGCCACAAGCTCGGCGAGATCCTGGTTAGTGGCCGCCACCACCCGCACGTCCACGCGGATGGTCTGGCTGCTGCCTAAGCGCTCGAACTCCTGCTCCTGCAAAGCGCGCAGAAGTTTGGGTTGCAGCTCCAGCGGTAAATCGCCGATTTCGTCGAGAAAGAGCGTCCCGCGGTCGGCCAATTGGAATCGCCCTTTGGTCTGTAGACAAGCTCCCGTGAAGGCGCCGCGTTCGTGGCCGAAGAGCTCGCTCTCCAGCAGGGGCCCGGGAATCGCGGCGCAGTTCAGTTTTACAAACGGCCCACGGCTTCGAGAGCTTTGCTGGTGAATCGCTTGGGCGATGATCTCTTTCCCGGTTCCAGTTTCGCCCTGAATCAAGGTTACCGAATCGCTTTTTGCGATCGCGCCAACCAGGTTCAGGACCTGTTGAAATGCAGGGCTTCGGCCCACGATTTCCTGATACATCACAGTGATTCCCCTTCCTTTTTGCGTTGCCGCGTGATCCACTCGCGGATATACGCTGGACAGTTCGATAATTGAATGTCAGCCGCTTCGCAGCGTGCGAGAAAATTTATGCCATCCTGACCGGCCAGCGTAATGTCTTTCAAGTCCAGAACGACACTCTTACAGTCTGGCTCCGCCGCTACGAGCGATTCCAACTCGGCTATGTTTTCGCTGCCCATCCGGCCGCTTAGCCGGTAGACCACTTCCCCGTTCCCCGACCTGTGAATTCTCAGCATTGGGTTTCTCCAGGAAGGCGATCCGTCCTCCGCCCTGTTTCTTCCCATGCCCGGGTGGCGGAAATTGCTCTTCCCGACTTCGATCATCGCCATATCCCAATCTCTTTCGGCTACGGTATGCACGGTGCAAACCATTCTTAAAATACTGAAAATAGGTAGGTTAACATTCATCACCCATTACGAAAGATCGCAATTTTACGAAGTTTCGCAACCGGGCACTAAGGCTTGAAGCGGTTCTTGTTGATCTTCAAGGCCTTGATCTTCGATTCGAGGGTAGACCCGGGAATGCCGAGTTTGGCGGCGGCTCCCGACGGTCCGGACACCCGCCCTCGGCTCTCGCTCAGGGCCGCTTCGATCGCCTCTTTCTCCTGGGCGGCAAAGTTGCGAGTGATCTCCATCTGGCTCTTCGATTCCTGGGCGCGAGGCTTGCCGGAAAGCCAACTCCGGTCGACCGAGAAAGTCTCGCTCTCGGTGACGATGACGGAACGCTCAATTACGTTTTGTAACTCGCGTATATTGCCTGGCCAGGCGTACGCCTGCAGCAGTTCCAGGCTCTTGCGCTCCACGCTCCGAAAACTCTTGCCGGTCTTTCTGCCATAGCGATCCAGGAAGTATTCCACCAGCAGCGGGATATCTTCTTTTCGCTCGCGCAGAGGAGGCACCTCGATAGGAAATACATTCAGCCTGTAAAAGAGGTCGCTGCGGAAAGTTCCCGCGCTTATGGCAGCGTCCAGGTCGCGGTTGGTGGCCGCGATCACCCGGACATCGGAGCGGATCGTCGCGGCGCCGCCGACCCGCTCGAACTCCTGCTCCTGCAGAACACGCAACAAAGCGATTTGAGTTTCGGCGGGAAGCTCTCCGATTTCGTCCAGGAAGATCGTGCCGCCGGCCGCCAGTTCAAAGCGCCCTAAACGTAGTTGAGTGGCGCCGGTGAAGGCGCCCTTCTCGTGTCCGAACAACTCCGAGGCGATCAGATCGCGCGGGATGGACGCGCAGTTTACGCTCACAAACGCCTTCGAGAATCGCCCTGAACGCCGGTGAATCGCGCGCGCCACCAGTTCCTTGCCGGTGCCCGTCTCGCCCGTGATCAGAACGCTTGAGTCGGTGGGTGCGACCTTGGATATGCGGGAAAGTACCTTTGTCAGAGGAGCCGCAGTTCCCACGATCTCTTCGAACATCGATGCCTTGTCGAGTTCTTCGCGCAACGCAACATTCTCTTCCAAGAGCCTTTGCTCGGCATGCTTGCGATCGTCGATATCGGTCCCGGCGCTATACCACCGCGTGATGTGCCCCTGCTCGTCCGACATCGGACTCAAGCGGTAGTGGAACCAGCGATACTGGCCGTCGTTTCTCTTCAACCGCACTTCGTACTCAAACGGTGATCCGCTCTGGAGTTTTCCAGGTAGGTCCTGGGAGACGAACCTGGCGTCCTGCGGATGCAGCAACCGCCGAAAATCAGCGTCCTTCCATTCTGCCAAGGAGAAGCCGTAGTAATCCAGTGAGGCTCGATTCGTGTAAAGGCGCGCCCCATCGTGCCCCAATTCGGAGACGTGCAACGGCGAAAGGTCGAGAAGTTGCCGGGCTTCCTTTTCGCTTTGGCGGATTTTCTGTTCGGCACGCTTCTGGTCGTCGATGTCGGTGGTCGTACCTACGAATTTAAGGACCTTTTCTTCTGCATCGCGCAAGACCACGGCATGCTGGAGATGCCAGCGATAGGTCCCGTCCTTAGCACGGAGAGATCGGGTTGCAAACGTAAAACCCTGCCCCGAGCGCACACCCTCCCAAAAGGCCTTCGATGCTGCGTCGCGGTCTTCAGGGTGGACCGCAGTCATCCAGGCGTCCGGACGCGACCGCACGAAATCGAGAGTCTGACCGGAGAACTCGAGCCAAACTTGATTCACGAAGTCCGGTGTCCCATCAGGCTTGAGCGTCCAGGCAGATACAGGAAGACCCTGCAGAATCCCAACTTGGAGTTGCATATCGGTGTAGAGGGCGGCATTCTCCAGTGAAATCGCGGCTTGCGAAGCTAGCAACTGCAGCACTGTAACCCGGTCGGGTGTGAAGGCGCGCGGGGTCAGGTTGTTCTCCAGATAAAGTGCACCGGCGAGTTTCGCTTGCTTGACGATTGGCAGGCACAGGACTGACCTGGAGCGCTTGTGCCGCACATATTCGTCCCTTGAATAGAGGGGATCGGCGGAGGCATCATCGAGGAGCACACGCTCCTGTGTACGGATTACGTAATGCAGCGCGGATTGCGGGAGGTCAGCCGGTGTGACGGCCGCCTGTCGAACGACCACCTCGACCGAGCCCGGGCCAGTAGTAGCCTCCGCTTCGATTTGCGGCCCGCCGCCCCGGACCAGGATCAGCAGGCCCCGCTCGGCCCCAGCATTCTCCACTGCGATTCGCACGAGCGTCGCGACCAGGTTAGGAAGGACCATCTCACTCGAAAGCGCTTGCGAGGCTTTCACCACAGACTCAACGTCCAACTTCACGACTGGCGGGCTGATTGTGGCCGAAGAGGTAGGAGTTCGTTCCTCATGCAGGCGCGGATAGCGTTCCTCTAGTTGCTTAACTTTCCCGTGGGCGCCCCAACGGTCGTAGCAGTTCCGCGCGTTGCGGAGATGGGCGTAGCCGGCTGTTTCAAGACCGCGTCCAAGATAGTACTGCCCGGCCAGTTCGTGGGCCAACCCCTCGTACTGGACGAAGCCGTTCTCGCGCGCCGAATGGATAGCCGCCTCGTACAGACGCAAGGCATCGGCATCTCGCTTTTCGATGCGGGCAAGTTCGGCCGATACCAGTGCGTGCTTGTCGCCGAACGTCGGTGGGTAGTTTTCGGCCCACTCGTGCAGTTGTTCCTGGTGCTCTCTCAGGAGTTCGCGCCACTCTTGCTGCTCATCTGCCGACGCCGTTTCATAGAGCGCCGCCACCGTCAGCGCGGTGTAATAGATGTACTCCTCCATCTCGATCCGGCCGATTGCGGACCAAAGTAGCTGCTTCGCTTTGCCGGCGGTTGCCAACGCCTCGGCCAGGTCGCCTGAGAGGTACCGCGCCTTCAGTTTGAGGATCCAATACCAGCAGCTCACCGTGGGATTCCGCCCCCCGGTCAGTTGCTCCTCGAACGTTGTCTCGTCGAATTGCGTGTCGCTGAATGTGGACAGGCTCGTCGTCCGGCCCTGCATCGTTGCGATGAAGCGTTGTTGGCTTACGAACATGGCCGCACCGTCGTCGTACCGCGCATTGCGCGCGAAGTCCATCGCTACCTCCGATTCGCGCCACACCACGTCGAGTGGGTCGTTTCGCAGATTAAGGTACATGATCGATTCGGACAAACCATAGCAGCCGAAGGCTGGATCCCCTCCCTCTCTGGCGGCGCGAAAGCCTGCCCGAGCGAAGTCAATGGCAGTCGCGATCGGTTGCGTCCAGCCGGCAACTATTGCAAACACGACGTAAACTTTCGCCCGAATTGCGGTGAAGCCGTGCCTTTCGACCAGTTCGCATGCAAGCTTGGCGAAGCGGTAACCTTCGTCGTAACGATGAAAAACCGACCCGAGAATGACTCCCAAATTGCAATATGCGTTGGCGGAAACATCGCTCATACCGTGCTCGATGCTGACCTTGACGATGTAGCAGGCTTGCAAACAAAACAAACGGAAGTCAATAAAGTATGCGGGGGCGTTGACCACGGATAACACCATCATCGCCGCACGGATTTCTGGGTCGGTCATCAGCGGCAGATCGATCAGGCTCTCGATCGCACGTCCATTGAGGGCGTGCCAGACCGCCTCGTATTCGGCCCGGACCTGCTCTTCGGTCGGATGCACGGGCATATCGATGCCGAACCCGCGCAGGCACGCAAGCGCGGTGTCGACCGTCTGCCGGGTTTCAGACTTCAAGAGGTGCAGTTGGACCTTCAGATGGTAGACGGCAGCCTCGTCGACCTTCGATTTGGCCCGCGGCAGCAATCGCTCAATCAGTTGCCCGGCTGTGTCGAAGCCACCAGTCAGAAGCTCGCACCCTGCGCGTTCCAGCGTCAGGCTGAACATCAACTCGTATTCACTGCTCCAGTCGCGTTCGTCCAACAACGCCATGGCGGCCGCAAAATACCCGCGTGCCGACGTATGAGCTGCGGAGGAGTTCGCCTTACGCCCCGCTCTTAGGTCGATCGCGGCTACCTGCACTCTCTCGGCGTGATCGATGACCAGTTCGACACTCCGATTCAGTTGGTTGGCGACATCGAACAGATGTTCGGCCAGGCCGTCCGCCGTCAAACTCGACATCAGTGCGCGGCCAATGCGAAGGTGCGTTTCCGCCCGCTCGCTTTCGGGGATGAGCGCATAGGCAGCCTCCTGAATCCGGTCGTGGAGGAAGGCATAAGAATCCCCCAGGCGGAGGACCAGCCCGACGCGAGCGGCATCGAGAAGTGCCTTATGGATCTCCTCTTCAGATTGTCCGAAGACCGCGCTCAGTGTCGCGATCCCGGCGACGTTTCCGAGACTGGCGAGTTGCTGGAGAGCGGTCTGCGCATGGTGCGGCAATCGCCGGAGCTTCCCTATCATGAGATCCACTACGTTGTCGGAGTAGCGCTTGCCGCGAATCCCATCCAAGTCCCAGATCCAGGCCGCCGCGTCCTGGTCGAACCGGAGCAGCCCTTCCTCAACCAAGGTGGTGAGGAGTTGGATCGTGAAGAACGGATTGCCGCCGGTCTTCTCGTAGACCAGCAGCGCCAGAGGACCGGCGGATTCCGGCCCGCAGCGCAGGGCGTCGGCCACGAGCCGCTCCACGTCATCGAGCCCCAGGGGCGCCAGTACGATTTCCTGCGGCCTCGCTCCAGCGCCGCGGATCGCCGCCAGCGTCTGCATCAGCGGGTGAGACGAACTGACCTCGTTGTCGCGGTAGGCTCCAATCAGCAGCACGTGCCGCACGTCCCGATCGGTAATCAGGCGCTCCAGCAATTCCAGAGTTGCCGTATCCAACCATTGCAGGTCGTCGAGGAACAACGCCAGGGGATGCTCCGGGCGGGCGAAGGCGCCGAGGAAACGCCGAAACACCAACTGGAAACGGCCCCGCGCTTCTAGCGGTGGCAGTTCTGTCACGGTTGGTTGTTTGCCGATGAGGAACTGGACTTCGGGTATGAGGTCGACTATCAGTTGGCCATTCGGCCCCAACGCATCCAGGAGTGCGTGCCGCCAATGGTTCAATTCGGCTTCGCTCGCAACCAGGATCTGACGAACCAGCATCTGGAATGCCTGTGCCAGCGTCGCGTATGGTACGTCGCGCTTGTACTGGTCAAACTTGCCCGCGGCGAAGAGCCCGCGCGGCGGGACCAGCACCTTGTGCAGTTCGTTCACGACCGAAGATTTGCCGGCGCCGGAATACCCGGATACCAATACAAGCTCGGCGGCGCCCTGCGCCACCACCCGGTCGAACGCGGCGAGCAAAGCATCAACCTCGCGCTCCCTGCCGTACAGCTTCTCGGGTATCAGCAATCGGTCCGACGAGTCGTCCGTGCCCAGAGGGAACGAATCGAGGCGACGGTGCGATTCCCACTCCGCCAGGCATCGCCGAAGATCGGCTTCTAGACCCGCGGCGGTCTGATAGCGCTCCTCCGCATTTTTGGCGAGGAGCTTCATGATAATGGCAGACAGGGGCTCGGGCACTGAGACGCGATCGACAGGCGCTACCGGATGACGCGCGATGTGGCAGTGGACCCACTCCAGAGGGTCCGCGGCAGCAAACGGGAGCGTGCCCGTAAGCATCTGGTACAAGGTGACGCCCAAAGAGTACAGATCGCTGCGGGTATCTACCGATCGATTCATGCGCCCGGTCTGTTCCGGGGACATGTAGGCAAGGGTGCCGGCAATGATTTCCGGCGGGGAGGGCGCCTGGCGCTCGCGTGGCAGCCGGGAAGCGATGCCAAAGCCGGTCAGCCACACACGTCCGGCGTCGTCGGCGAGTGCGTTCCCGGGCTTGACGTCTTTGTGGATCAGGCCGCGCCGATGGACCTGACTGAGCGCCGTCGCTAAGCCAATGGCGAGACGTAGAAAGTGGGCCAGATCGAGTGGATGCTCCCTGTGTCGCTCTAAAATGCGGTCCATGGGCTCACCGCCAGGGTCCGTGATTACAAGGATTGTGCGCCCTTTGTCGCGAGTGAGCTCCAGAGGCCTGGCCGCCCACTGGGGTTCCAGTTCGCTCGCGAGCGAGTATTCATGCTCGAGGCGCCGCAGACTCTGGGGCAGCGGTTGTGCCGCGGCAGGAGCTACCACCAGAACAGGGGTTGGGTTGCCCCGCTGCCGACCCCGGCAGAGAGTGAACTCCGCGCCTTCGCGGATGATTTCCAAAAGATACTCGGAAGGCTCTGTCATAAAGGGAACCCTCGTGACCGCGACGCTGCCGTGTTTAGACCATTGTCACAAACATTGAAGCTCTACAAGCAATGGCCCACCATTTTCTTGGAGTTTACAGCCCTAACATCTGGTTATGAGGAACACACGTTTCCCGTTTCCGCGGGGGATCGCCCCCGGCTCCACGTTTTCACATGTAGATCAAACCTGCTGAAGGCCCGGATGGCGAACGCTGGATTAGCGCCGGATGGCCGCTCCGATAATGATTCAGGAATTTACCCACCGGAACGGTTTGAAAAAAACCGGCCGCGCCCCGCTCTGCCGAGCCGAAGCCCCTAATCACGTATCCCTCTGATTCAATACAGTATTCCAGCGCTCGACGCACGACGACGTCATCGTCTATTACCGCGATGTTCTGCCCCAAATCCTTTATCCATCCGGGCCAAGCAGCCGTCCCGGTTGAGGCTTCTTAACCCTCAATGCTCCGAATCCTATCAGGGTTGCGGATCGCGGTCTATTCTACTTTGGTCGAACACCGGGTTCAGAAAGAGATTTTGAGCTTCTCGGCCATCCGAACCAGATATGCAAGGGAGCCCGCACCTATTTTGCGCATTTTGCGCATTGACGCGACCGCGGTACAATTTGATCGTCAGATCAGCAGTGTCAAGCTCGCCCGGCGTTCTGCTTGTTAAGCGGGCCGGTACCCTCACTGTCGCAGCAGCGAAAATTCTCCTGCAACGCCGGTTTTTCGCGAAGTGCGGCGTCGATCCGCCGACTCCGATTGCTGGCAGTTGCCGATCTGATCTTCCGCATTTACCCTTGATTTCAGGATGTTAGCCGCGGCCTCCGCCTTGCTCTGGTTGCGCTGGTTGTTCCATGATCGACTCTTCTGATTTTCGGACGAGAAGGATGCCGCTCCACCACGGAACCGGCGAGATGCCCGTACTCGGCTTTGGCACCCTGATTCCGGATGCAGCTGCGACGATACGCGCGACCAGAGACGCGCTGGAAGCTGGATTTCGACATTTCGACTGTGCGGAACGATACCGAAATGAGGGTGAGGTGGGTGAAGCCTTGCAGGCAGGACTTACCGCTGGAGGGATTGCGCGTGAAGACATCTTTGTGACCACAAAGTTGTGGAACACCAATCACCGGCCTGAGCGCGTCGAACCAGCTTTCGAGGCGAGCCGGGAGAGACTCCGACTCAACTATCTGGATCTCTATCTCAGTCACACTCCATTTGCGTTTCAACCGGGGGACGACCAGGATCCGCGGGATCAAAACGGCAATATCCTCTACGACCACGGCACGACGTTGCTCGAGACGTGGCGGGCGATGGAGAGTCTTGTGGACCGTGGGCAATGTCAGGCCATCGGACTGTCCGATATCAGCTTGGACCTGCTGTTGCCGATCTACGAATCCGCGAGAATCAAGCCGGCCGTGGTCGAGGTGGAAGCGCATCCGTATCTGCCGGAGACAGAGCTTCTGGAATTCTGCAAGCAGAAGGACATCGTGTTTTTGGCCTTTGCACCATTGGGTCACGGAATAAGACCGGGGCCGCTCGACAATCCAGTCGTTTCGGCGATTGCCGCACGAGTTGGCAAGACGCCGGCACAGGTGCTGCTGGCTTGGGCGGTGCAGCGTGGCACGGCTCTGCTTACCACTCCCAGGACGGCAGCCCGCGGGCGAGAGAATTTCGACATCTCCGCTCTTCCGGAAGACGCGTTCGATGAGATCAATCGAATTCAGACGAGGCGGAGGTTCAATGAGGTGGTGAAGACCGGCAGCCCGGGTTTCATTCCACAAGGTAGATGACCATCCAAGAGAAACAAATACGAGAAGCTCTGAATAGGCATTGGGGGGCATCGGCGGCCGGCGATGCAAACGCGGAACACGATATTTATGACGACGACGTCATTTGTGGGTTCCCCAGTCAGGGGAACGGATCCTGGGTCTAAGCAATTTGCAGGCCTTGCGAAGTCATCATCCAGGTAAGCCGTCGGGTTTCGACGTCAAGCGAATTCTAGGAAGGGGTGATCTCTGGATCACGGAATATACCATTACCTACCAGGGGCGGCCAGCGTACACGGTGAGCATTATGGAGTTCCGCGACGGTAAGGTTGTGCACGAGACACAGTATTTCGCGGATCGATTCGAGGCGCCTGCCTGGCGGAGCCAGTGGATGCAGCGGATCGCGTAATGCCGCATTGAGGCGGGATTTGAAAGGAGTTCAATCATGTGCAATGACCTCGTACGCGAAGCCGTTTTTCCTGACTATCAGTTACCCGATCACACGGGCACACCGCGCAGGCTCAGCGAGCTCCAAGGCGACGACCCCCTCATCCTAACGCTCTCGCGCGGCCATTACTGCCCAAAGGAACACCAGCAGGATCTGGAGCTTGCTGCGTTTTATCCGAAAATCGCTGTGGCATACACCCAGATCGCCGCGATCTCCACCGATGAGCACCACACTGTGCAGGAGTTCCGCGCGTCGGTGGGCGCCCAGTGGACCTTCCTCTCCGACCCCGAGCGAACGGTTCAGAAGGACCTCGACATCGCTGGCAGGACCTGCCGGCCGTGACGAGCGAGATCCGCCCCGACTGGGACTTGAGGACTCCTGGACTCCGCGAGGCTTGGAACGCGGGCGACTTGTCGGCCTTCCATGGATGGAACAAAGATCCAAAAGCGGCTTAACCTGGACCCAAAGAAGAACTTCGGGGCTTCCGGCTTCGATTGACCGCGTTTACCGAAGGGCGGCGACCTTGTTGATGCCGCGGTCCCCCAAACTGCAATTGCGAGTTCGCGCGGTCAGGGGATGCCACCGAAAACAGCGGAGAGGATGTTGAGCCTTCGCGCTGGGGTACGCGAGTAGTTCAGCGGCCGATTGGCGAAATACAATGGCTCGTTTTCCGTTCGCGAGTGTCGGTCTTGTGAGGAAGATTACGCGGCACGTGACGGCAGTCAGTGTCGGGGCGTTGATTGGAAAGTTGGATCGCGTCGATCCGCCGAGTCGGCCCGCGAACAGTAGCGCGCGGCGGCCTCCACTCCGTCTTTCGTTTCTATGCCTTCGCTGTGGTCCGCGACATGCGTGTGTACCAATCGGCGATGGCCGAACAGAGCCTAGCGTGCCTAGTCTGAGCCGGATACCAACACGGAGGAGAGAACGAACATGAAAATACTGATGGCGAAGACCGAGGGAGCTTCCCGGTAGAGTTGGTTTCCCGTGACGACGGGTCAAAAAAGGAGATAGAAGATGGGAAAGCTACTACCGATCGGCGTCCTGTCGGTTGCTGTTCTGGCGGGTGTTGTCCTGGCAGCCCAAGACAAGTACACCGTAAAGGTCCCGGGGGGGCTCGCGCTCTCTGAATTTAGAGGATACGAAGGATGGCAGACCATTTCCGTCAGCCGACACGAAAAGGTGGTCGCTGTGATCCTGGGAAATCCCGCGATGATCAGTGCGTCCAAGCGGGTATTCCCGGCAACGGAAAGCCTTTCCCGGACGGAGCCAAGATTGCCAAAGTCCATTGGACGCCGAAGCCGAACGAGTTCTTTCCGGACGCGACAGTGCCGGACAAGCTTGTGAACGTGGACTTCATGGTGAAAGACAGCAAGAAATTCGCGGAAAGCGGCGGATGGGGGTATGCCGTGTTCGATTATGACAACGCCTCGGACACGTTCAAGCCGGGCACCTCCGCCGACACGCCCCCACAGGGGAACGACGCGAAATGCGGGTTGGCCTGCCATATGCGAGCTAAGGCGAGAGATTACGTTTTCACCCATTACGCGAAGAGATGAAGAAGGAGTCGACGAAAACAATGCAGACGATACGCAAGACGATGATCGTGACCGGTGCGGCCAAAGAAATTGGTGCCGGCGTTACGAGCGCGTTTATCGAGCGTGGCTATAACGTAGTCGCCAACTCGCTCAACATCACAGCATCCACCTTCTCTGCGACGGAAAGGCTAGCTGTCGTATCAGGTGACATCGGCGCCCCTCCGACCGCGCGCGAGATCGCTGCGACGGCTTTAGATACCCTTGGCTCGATAGATGGTGTCGTCAACAATGCCGGGATCTTCTTTACGAAGCCATTCACAGAGTACACGACCGAGGATTTCGCAAAGTTGTCTGGAGTGAACCTTCAGGGCTATATCAATATCACGCAGCTTGCCGTCAGGCAAATGATGGTGCAGAACAGCGGCGGTAGCGTCACTTGTGTGACCGCCGCCATGGTGGATCATCCCATTGCGGGGGTTCACTCTTCGCTCCCCATGGTTACCAAGGGCGGACTCGGGGCGATCGCGCGGAGCCTTGCCATGGAGTACGCGAAGCACGGCATACGCTTCAATGCCGTCGCTCCGGGGGCCGTGAATACGCCTATGCACCCCGACGATTCCAAAGACTTTTTGAAAAGCCTTTCTCCGATGGGCGAGATATCTGATGTTGCCGACATTGTCGACGCGGTCGTCTATCTGACGGAAGCTCGCCATGTCATGGAGAGGTGTTGCATGTCGACGCCGGCTCTCACAATGG
Source organism: Bryobacteraceae bacterium (assembly GCA_049509915.1). Classification (GTDB taxonomy): domain Bacteria; phylum Acidobacteriota; class Terriglobia; order Bryobacterales; family Bryobacteraceae; genus JBEKYD01. Next base: position 44,969 of record JBEKZL010000001.1, read on the forward strand.
CAAATGGTAAACGGCTCGAAGGACAATCGGCGCAGAAAAGGAAGCACGATGACGCTTAATCTACTTTTCCTGACCGGAATGGATGCTGAATTGCACGTTTTTGCTGCGCGGCATTTCGCCCTTGATACTGTTGCCGACGAGATTGTCGTATTGGTTCAAAGGTTTGCAGGCGACAGCGCCGCTGCTGTCGTGGGACGGGTGGCATGAGGAACTTGGCAAGGATTTCGGTACCCACGACGCGCAATTCTCGGCATTTATGGGCCGTGCTGCTGGCGGGCGGCGATGGGATTCGGTTGCGAGACCTCACCGTGAGGATCGTGGGAGACCATCGCCCTAAGCAGTTCTGTCCGATCGTCGGTCCGGAGAGCCTCTTGAGTCAGACGCGCGCTCGTCTTGATCCACTGTTCGCAAGTGATCGGCAGGTATTCCTGGTCTGTTGCACTCATGAAAGCTACTACAGCAAGGAACTTGCGGACGCTAAACACTCACTCGTCATTGCACAGCCGATGAACCGGGGCACCGCGGTCGGAATCATCGTCGCGATCGTTCGGGTCATGCGGGCTGATCCTGACGCTGTCGTCGGATTATTTCCCTGCGATCACTACTACCCCAATGACGAGTTGTTCAGGTCAACGGTCACATCGGCGACAGCGGCCGCGGAGCAGTTCCCCCAGTCGCTCGTCATCGTAGGCGCCGAGGCCGAGTACGCGGAAACTGAGTACGGGTGGATCGAGCCGGGGCTGGCAGTGTCGCATTCAGAAGCCGGGCCGCTGCATAAAGTAAATCGATTCTGGGAAAAGCCAGCGTTGCCTCAGGCGCGAGCTTTATTACAAAGCGGTTGTCTCTGGAATACCTTCGTTACCATAGGCAGGGCGGCTACGCTCCTCGAGTTGATTGGTTCCGTGGTTCCCGATGTTGTTCTCTCAGTGACGCGCGCACTGGCCGATAACGATCTCGCGACGTCCTACGGTCGATTACCGAGCGTCGACTTTTCGCGCGATATCCTGGCCCATCAAGCGAAAGGGCTCCTGGTGCTGCGCGATTCCGGGTCCGGATGGGCGGACCTTGGTAGCCCCGATCGCGTCCTTGGCCTTCTTGCCAAGCACGTCAATCAGCCGGCCTGGGCTCGTCAAACAAACAGGTCTTCGCCGCGCGCGTTGCGAGAAACCGTGTGATGGCAGTGGAAATCCACGTCCGGGGCCTAATATTTGCAATCAGTGGAGGAAGAGAAATGAGAGTTCCATTGTTCTTGGCAGCGGAGGCGATGTTCCTGATCGCGACCGCATGCGGACGAGCCGACCGGGTCGCAGCCGCGCCTAAGCCGCTCGAGGTTTTGGTGGCCGACGTACAACAAAAAGACGTCCCGCTGTACCGCGAATGGATCGGCACCGTCGACGGCTCTGTCAACGCGGAAATCAAGGCCCAGGTTACGGGGTACCTCGTGAAGCAGGAGTATACCGAGGGCTCGTTCGTTCGCCAGGGCCAGTTGCTTTTCCAGATCGATCCTCGGCCGTTTCAGGCCGACTTAGATCAGGCCGAGGGCCGGCTTGCGCAATCGCAGGGCCAGTTGGCGCAGGCGCGCGCTCAGCTCGCGCAAGCTGAGGCGGAAGTCGCCGTCGCGGAAGCAAACCAGCATCGCGTCCAACTGGATGTTAATCGCTACACGCCGCTCGTCGCGCAGCACGCGATCACCCAACAGGATCTCGACAATGCCACTCAAAACGACATGGCCGCGAAGGCGCAACTGCAGGCGGCCAAAGCGCAGGTGGAAACAGACAAGGCGCAGATCACGGAGGCGATGGCCGCTGTCGAGGCAGCCACCGCCACAGTCGAGACGGCGCGCATCAATCTCGGATTCACACGGCTCACCGCGCCCATAGACGGGATCCCCGGTATCGCGCTACTCCAGGTGGGAGCACTGGTGAGCCCTGCCAGCGGCGCCCTCACTACCGTCTCGACGCTGGATCCGATCAAAGTTTATTTCACCATCAGCGAACAGGAGTACCTGGAGCGTAAGCGGGAATACCCGACTCCGGAGAAGTTCCTCGAAGCCCGCGCCCGCGTGCAACTCGAACTCATTCTGGCCGACGGGACTACGTTTCCGGAGAAAGGCAAAGTGGACTTCGCGAACCGCCAGGTCGACGTCAGGACGGGCGCGATGCGCGTTGCCGGGCTGTTCCCGAATCCTGGCAATATTCTGCGTCCCGGCGAGTACGGCAGGGTACGCGCCGCTGTTGACATTGACCGTGGGGCGCTGCTGGTACCTCAGCAAGCAGTGTTCGATCTGCAGGGCACGCGGGAGTTGGCGGTTGTCGGCGGCGATAACAGAGTGAGCATTCGGGCGGTGACGCTCGGCGACACTGTCGGACAAGACTGGATCGTTAGTGAGGGCGTCAAACCCGGCGAGCGCGTGGTTGCCGAGGGGGTTCAGAAGGTCCGGGCCGGGATGCTGGTCGATCCGAAGCCGTTTCACGAGAGGTAGCCGCTATGTCGAAATTCTTTATCAATCGTCCGATCGTGGCGATCGTCATCGCGATCTTCACTGTGATTGTTGGCGCTGTTGTGGTTGCCCAACTTCCCGTTGCGCAATTCCCGCAGATCGCGCCGCCTGAGGTGCAGGTGACGGGCACTTACGTCGGTGCGGACGCCCAGACCATCGAGCAATCCGTCGCTACGCCGATCGAGCAGCAGATGAGCGGCGTCGACAACATGAATTACATGTACTCGCTGAACGCGACGGCGAATAGCCAGATGAGGATGATCGTCGATTTCGACGTCGCCACCGATCCGAACACGGATCTGATCCTGGCGCAAAGCCGCGAGACGCAAGCTGCATCGCAGCTCCCCGCCGAAGTAAACAACTACGGCGTCACCGTGCAGAAATCGGTGATCGCGCCGCTAATGCTGGTGTCGCTCTACTCGCCTAGGGGAACGCGGGATGCGCGCTTCCTTGCCAATTACGCGTACATCAATCTTTACGACCAGCTTCTGCGCGTGAGAGGCATCGGCACAATCCAGATCTTCGGCGCGGGCCAATACGCGATGCGGCTCTGGGTAAAACCGGATCAACTGGCGAAGCTCCAGATCACGGTTCCGGAAATCATCAACGCGATCCAAACCCAGAACACCGTGAATCCCGCCGGGCAAGTCGGCAGCGAGCCGGCACCTCCCGGCCAGCCGTTCACTTACGCGGTACGCGCACAGGGGCGCCTGGTTTCGCCCGAAGAATTCGAGCAGATCGTAGTTCGGGAAAGTCCGGAGACCGGAATTGTGCGTGTCGGCGATGTCGCGCGGGTTGAGCTGGGATCGCAGGACTACAGTGTCTCCGGCCACCTGAACGGGCAACCGAGCGCCGTGATCAGCCTTTACCAGTTGCCCGGTTCGAACGCCGTCGATGCCGCCGAAGGCGTCAGAAAATTCATGGCGGAAGCGAAGGAGCGCTTTCCCGATGACATCGATTTTACGGTGCCCGTCGACACCACCGAAGCCGTTCACGAAGGCATGAAAGAGATCGTCGAGACGCTGCTGATCGCGATCGCTCTCGTCGCGGCCGTGGTTTATCTGTTCCTGCAAGGCTGGCGCGCGACTCTGATTCCGCTGCTGGCTGTCCCAGTGGCACTGATAGGGACTTTCATATTCTTTCCGGTTTTCGGATTCAGCATCAACACGCTGTCTCTATTCGGCCTGGTACTTGCGATCGGACTCGTGGTTGACGACGCCATCGTCGTGGTGGAAGCTGTACAGCGCCACATCGACGGCGGGTTATCTCCGAAGGAAGCAGCCCGGAAGGCGATGGAGGAAATCTCCGGGCCGGTCGTTGGAATTGCGCTGGTCCTTTCCGCCGTCTTCATTCCCACCGCGTTCATCCCTGGCATCACCGGACGTCTTTACCAGCAATTTGCCATAACCATCGCGATCTCGGTGGTCCTCTCAGCCTTCAACGCGCTGTCACTTAGCCCGGCGCTCGCCGCGCTGCTTCTCAAGCCTGAATCGAAGGGCACGAAAGGATTGCTCGGAAAGTTCTTCGACTGGTTCAACCACGCGTTCGAGCGGGCCAACAACGGTTATGTGCGACTCTCAGGGGCGATTCTCCGCAAGAGCGTGGTCGCTTTAGTCGTACTGATCGGATTTGGCACTGCGGGCTTCTGGATTGCGGGCAAGCTACCCACCAGCTTTGTGCCTGACGAAGACCAGGGCTATTTCTATCTGAATATCCAGCTTCCCAATGCAGCATCGCTCCAGCGGACCGAGGAAGTACTCGCCAAGATTCAGAAGATAGCTTCGGCGACTCCCGGAGTGCGAGACGTCACCGCCGTTAGCGGGTTCAGCCTGCTCTCCTTCGTGCGCGCAAGCTACAGCGGCTTCGTTTGGATCAGCATGAAGGAATGGGGCGACCGTAAAACGCGCGCCGAGCAGTTCCAGACGATCAAGGCGCATCTGAACGCAGAACTCAGCAGGCTTCCGGATGCGGTCGCGTTCGGATTCTCTCCGCCGGCCATCCCCGGTGTAGGGACTTCAGGTGGCGTTACCTTTATTCTCGAGGATCGTTCGGGCGCCGATCCGGCGTTTCTTGCCGGCAATCTCAACCAGTTCATGATGGCCGCGCGCAAAAGACCGGAAATCGGAAGCCTGACCACCACGTTTCTGCCCAGTGTGCCGCAGGAATTCGTCACCGTCGACCGCGACAAGGTGATCAAACAGGGTGTCGCGATCAACGACGTATATCGCACTATCCAGACGTTTATGGGCGGGTTTTTCGTCAACTACTTCAACCGGTTCGGGCGCCAATGGCAGGTGTATGTCGAAGCCGAAGGGGCGTACCGCACCAAAGCCGAAAATGTCGGCCAGTTCTATGTGCGGAACTCCGCGGGTGAGATGGTTCCCCTGTCCGCGCTTACTAAATTCGAATCGCGCAATGGCCCTGAATTCACGATGCGATTCAACGAATATCGATCAGCGCAAATAAACGCCAGCGCGGCGCCGGGATACAGCTCAAATCAGGCGATGGCGGCACTGGAGAAGACCTTTGCCCAAACGATGCCGGCTCAGATGGGCTTCGATTATTCCGGCATGTCGTTCCAGGAGAAGAAAGCGCAGGAAGGCGTCTCACCGTCGGTGATATTCGGATTCTCACTCCTGTTCGTGTTCCTGATTCTCGCCGCACTGTACGAAAGCTGGTCGCTTCCGTTCGGTGTTCTTCTCAGCACGCCCATCGCGGTATTTGGCGCGTTTGGAGTCCTCTGGCTGCGCCGCGTGATCCTCGGGCACTTCCTGCCCGCTTACATGGTGCAGATCGAAAACGACGTGTATTCGCAGATCGGCCTCGTCATGTTGATCGGGCTGGCGGCGAAAAATGCGATCCTGATCATTGAGTTCGCCAAGGACGAGTTCGAAAAGGGGAAGCCGCTCGCCGATGCCGCGCTGGAGGGTGCGCGTTTGCGCCTCCGTCCAATTCTGATGACCTCCCTCGCGTTCATCCTAGGATGCGTTCCTCTATGGACAGCGAGTGGAGCCGGTGCGGTTGCCCGCCAGATCATGGGCACTACCGTGATCGGCGGCATGGCGGCGGCCAGCGCAATCGGCATCTTTTTTGTCCCGGCAGCCTTCTATCTGGTCGAAAAACTTTCCGGAGCAGCGTCGCGCCCGCTGGTTCCTGGGCTCCCGCAAGAGCCGCTGCCCGGAGCCGGCGATTGAAGTACAGGAGACTAAGCATGCGTCACATTTTGGTTATCGGGATTGTCTGCATTTCGACCGCGTGTACCGTAGGTCCGAACTACCGGCGACCCTCCCTTGCTACACCGCAAAGCTTCCGCGTCCCCGATCCTCTGCCACCGGGACAAGCTGAGTCCTTCGCCGACCTGAAATGGTTCGAAGTATTCAAGGACGAACAGCTGCAGTCGCTGATCCGCCAGGCACTCCAGCGAAATTACGACCTGCGCGACGCTGTCGCCCGCGTCGAGGAAGCTCGTGCCAGCCTCGGAATCACACGTTCCGACCAGTTTCCGAGCTTTGCCGTCGGGGCGGCCGCGGAGATCAATCGCGTGTCGCGCGATGGGGCCACGCCGATTCCCCCGGAGCTCCTGTCATCGCAAAATCGGAATTTCGGTACCGCCGCGCTGCAGTTGCTGTCTTTTGAAGTCGACATCTGGGGCAAACTGCGCCGCGCCACTGAGGCCGCTCGCGCCAATCTCCTGAGTGCTGATGAAAATCGCAAAGCCGTGGTCACAACTCTAGTCAGCGACGTGGCTACCGCTTATCTCACACTGCGCGAACTGGACTACGAGCTCGAGATCTCCACGCGGACGCTGCAAACCCGCGAAGAGTCCCTCGAACTCACCCAATCCCGCGAAGCGCACGGCGTCTCGACGGAGCTTGATCTGCGCCAGGCGGAAGAACTTGTGGATACCGCCGCGGAAACGATCCCGCAGACCGAGCGGCAAATCGAGCAAACCGAGAATCAAATCAGCCTTCTGCTCGGGCAAAGCCCGAATGCCGTGGTGCGCGGCAGATCGCTTACCGAACTGCAGATTCCCCCGGAAGTCCCGCCGGGCTTGCCTTCCGCACTGCTCGAGCGCCGGCCCGATATCCGGGCCGCCGAGCAGGACCTAATTGCCGCAAACGCAAAGATTGGCGTCGCGCGGGCAGCCTACTTCCCGACCCTAAGTCTCAGCGGCGCTCTGGGCGGCGCGAGCACGCAACTGTCGAGCCTGTTTGCCGGTCCGGCGAGCCTCTGGAATCTGACGCCGCAGATCATCCAGCCGATATTCACCGCGGGGCGGCTTAAATCTACCGTCAAGCTTGCCAAGGCCGAGCATGAGCGCATGCTGATTCAGTACGAGAAGACGATTCAGACCGCGTTCACCGAAACCTCCGACGCGTTGATCGCTCATCAGCGCTTCCGCGAAAGCCGCGAGAAGCAGGAGGCACTCGAGAAGGCTTTGGAAGACCGTCTCCGGCTGGCGTACCTGCGCTACAACGGCGGTGTCGACACCCAACTCAACGCGCTCGATGCCGATCGCGATCTGTTTCAGGGCCAGCTCGATCTCGCGCGCCTGCGTCTTGAAGAGATCCTGAGCGTCGTTCAGCTTTATAAAGCTCTGGGCGGTGGATGGCAGTCGTGAAGTGGGTGCGCATAACCGGTCCGGTGGAGCGCTCCGGAGTGTGGGAGAGTAACAGGCGCCTGTACCGGCGCCAGCGGCACCTCGAGAGCGTGATCGCTCCCGACGGTGCGGACTCGCGTGATTGCTTCAAGGCATGGCACCGGACACTGACGCAAGAGACCTGCGCAGCGCGCCGGCGATCGTGGCGTGCGCTGGATCCAATGCCGCTAGCTGGCGGATGGTGGCGACGCCGAAACCGTTTTGGCGCAATTTACGAGAGCCGGCATCGATATCCCGGCGCTTGCGGCTCGCCTTCAAGATGAAGGTGCCAAGGCCTTCGTGAAGTCATGGGACGAACTGATGGCCGTAATCGAAACAAAGAGCGACTTCCTCAAGAAGGCCAGTTGAACGGAAGTACGGATTCACAAAACGAAGGAGATGGGAACCATATGCCAATAGCCACTGAGCCACTCATTTCGCCGGAACTCACCGAACGGACCGCCTGGAAGGCTCTCGAGAACCATTCCCGGGAGGTGCGCGCCTTGCACCTCCGCAACTTGTTTGCGACTGACCCGAAGCGCGGCCAGGCGTTGACCGCGGAGGCATGCGGAGTTTTTCTGGATTATTCGAAGAACCGGATCACAAACGAAACAATCGGGCTTCTCTTGCGACTGGCGGAGGAATCCGGCTTGCGCGTGCGGATCGACGCTATGTTCGCGGGCCAGAAGATCAACCGGACGGAAGACCGCGCCGTCCTCCATATTGCGTTGCGAGCGCCGCGCACCGAGTCCGTGTTTGTTGACGGCAAGGATGTCGTTCCCGGCGTTCACGCGGTACTCGGCCGGATGACACACTTCGCGGAACGCATTCGCAGTGGGGCCTGGAAGGGTCACACCGGCAAACGCATTCGCAACATCGTGAACATCGGCATTGGCGGCTCGGACCTCGGGCCGGTGATGGCGCACGAAGCTCTCAAGGCGTACAGGGATCCCGCGCTGACGCTGCGGTTTGTGTCCAATATTGATGGCGCGGATTTCGCGGAGGCCGTGGTGGACCTCGATCCCGCGGAAACGCTTTTCATCGTTTCGTCGAAGACTTTTACAACACTGGAGACGATGACCAATGCGACGACAGCGCGCGCGTGGTCGGTCGAAGCGTTTGGCGGAGACGGAAAATCGGTGGCGAAGCACTTCGTTGCCGTTTCAACCAATGCGGCGGCGGTATCGAAGTTCGGCATCGACACCGAGAACATGTTCGGATTCTGGGACTGGGTGGGCGGCCGTTACTCGATGGATTCCGCGATCGGCCTCTCGACCATGCTCGCCGTTGGCGGCGAGAACTTCGAAGCGATGCTGCACGGGTTTCACCAGATGGACGAGCACTTCCGCACCGCGCCATTCGACCGGAATCTCCCCGTTCTGCTTGGCCTGCTCACGGTCTGGAACGCCAACTTTCTGGGCGCCGAGACCGTGGCCGTGCTGCCCTACGAGCAGTATCTAAAGCGGTTTCCGGCCTATCTGCAGCAGTTGACTATGGAGAGCAACGGTAAGCATGTCACGCTCGGCGGCCGGAACACCGAGTATCAGACCGGTCCCATCTACTGGGGCGAACCAGGGACTAACGGCCAGCATTCGTTCTATCAGCTCATTCATCAGGGCACGCGGTTGATCCCATGCGACTTCATCGCATTCGTGGACGCGCTAAAGCCGCTGGGGCAGCATCACGACATCCTGATCGCCAACGTGCTCGCGCAGTCCGAGGCACTGGCATTCGGCAAGACGGCAGCGCAAGTGAAGGCGGAGGGCACTCCGGACTGGCTGGTGCCGCATCGGGTCTTCGAAGGCAATCGCCCGTCGAACACGATCTTTGCGCAACGATTAACGCCGGAGACGCTGGGGAAACTGGTCGCGCTTTACGAGCACTCCGTGTTCACACAGGGCACGATTTGGGATATCGATTCCTTCGATCAGTGGGGAGTCGAGCTGGGCAAGGTGCTGGCGAAACGGATTATCCCCGAGCTGTCGGGTACGACCGGTCCCGAGGCGAACCACGACAGCTCGACCGCAAATCTGATCCGCCGCTATCGCGAAAATAAGGGAGACGCATGAAGGACCTGGGCTACCTAACGCGGGGTTTGTCGATGCCTCAACTGACGCAGGGTCGAACTTTCATCGGCGCTGAATCGCCGGTTTGCAATGCAGTGAAAAGAAATCGGACGATTTCCATGGCACGCTTGCTCACGGAATCAAGCTGGTCAGGGCATTCGGCGCGACGATGGCGTGCTGAGAGATTGAATGGTCGTGTCGGCGTCACTGTTAGCCGGTCCAACACCTGAGGCGTGCCAAAGAAACCATCGCCGCCATTGAGCGCTGGAGTAACGGCAACGGCGTTCACACACGGCGGTGATTAGGCCGTAGCACCTGTGGATGGCTTCAATTTCGGGCCACGTTGCGGGTTTACCGACAATCTGCCAGAACTTTGGCGTCGGCCTCTCGCCTTTCGGCAGTGAGCCAATCTTTCGGTGGGAGCGCTCGTTGATTCGGCGCATTGCCACGCTACGTGCCGTAGCACAAGAGTGTGTAAATCTAACACGGAGTAGAAGACTATGCAAACAAAGTATTACGTTCTGGTCCTGACGGCCGCGGTAACTCTCACGGCGGCGAGCGGGGATGAAACAGCGGAACGGCTTCAGCGAGCTGCAACAGTCCTCAACACCCTGACGCACGCTGGCGGTGCGATTCGGCCGGAGAGAATCGCGAGCGCCGACTGTATCGCTGTCATTCCGGGATTCAAAAAGGGCGCTGCAGTCGTCGGCGTGGGCTACGGACGGGATTTATTTCCTGCCGGAATGGCAGCAATTGGTCGGCGCCCGGAGCAATCAGACTGGAGTCCGGCAGCCTCGGTGTTCAGGTCGGTGGTGAAGACATCGATATCGTAATCCTTTCGATGAACAGAGATCGGCGTTCGAAGCTACTCTCGGATCGTTTGGCGATCGGGGAGGGCGCTTCGGCTGCCCTGGGGAAACGGCAAGTCTGCGCAGGACGACTCGAACGCCAAGATTCTTTTCTACGGTCTGACCAAAGGCGTCTTTGCCGGCTTCGATCTCGACGGCGCTACCCTGAAACCGGATGAATCCGCTGACAGCGCCCTTTATGGACGCAAATTAAGTAATAACGAAATCGTTGAGGGTGGGACGCAGACACCTGCCGTTGCACAGATGTTCGTCGGAAGTCTGGCACAAGCGTCCAACCGATAGTTCGCGGGGGGCTGGGGCCTACGATCTGTATGGAGCGAGCCCCTATGGTATCGCATCGGGAGCGGGCTGCAACGGCTCAGAAACAATCGCTATAGGCGATGCTTGTTGTCAACCCGTTCCGTTACCTGTCATGGGAATCGTGCTACTGCAGAGTACGTCCAGGACGGCGTGGTGTCCTCAAACGACAACTCAGGCGACCTTAGTAGGCCTCTCCGGTGGCTGGCTCCGAGTGCCTGGGACCCAATAGATAAGAACCAATCAGAACGGCGCTGACCAGAAATACTACGAACCCGAAATATACAATCAACGTCCACACCGCCAGCACAGCCTTTCGGAAGTCACTTCAGAAAGGGCACGCAGCATTCCAAATCGTATTGCATAGAAATATGGAGGAATGCATCGGAGTGCGTTTAGAATATGGCGGCGGTTCGCCACTTTGACGGGCTATCAGCAGACTGTCGACGATATCGAGCATCGCGCCACGCGCGCCGGAGTGGGTCGGCGTCCCTGCAAGCCGCGTGTGAATCGCCAGCTTTGTTCGAACGAGCACTCTCCCTGCACTTGAATTCATCTAAGTGAGCTGTCTGGAAGCTGACGTGCTCCCGCTACTGTCGCCGGACAGAGCAATGGATTTGAGAAAGGGGGGGCGAAGTATGCAACTGGGAATGATCGGCCTTGGAAGGATGGGCGCCAATATGGTGCGGCGGCTTCTCAAACGAGGCCATCAGTGCGTGGTCTTCGATCGGTCTTCGCAAGTAGTAGCGGACTTGGTCGACGAGCGGGCGGTCGGAGCCGCTGACTTGCAGGATCTCGTGCAGAAGTTGGAAAAGCCGCGGGCAATATGGCTAATGGTGCCGGCGGCGGCTGTAGACCACTCGATTGCGGACCTCCTGCCCGATCTGGACGCTGGTGACATTATTATCGACGGCGGCAACTCCTACTATGTCGACGATATCCGGCGGGCGGGCGAGCTCAAACGAAAACAAATCCACTACGCCGACGTGGGCACGAGCGGCGGCGTCTGGGGCTTGGAGCGAGGTTACTGCATGATGATCGGTGGGGAGAAAGACGTCCTGAGCCATCTCGATCCAATTTTTAAAGCGCTGGCCCCTGGCGCCGGTGACATCCCGCGTACGCCGGGACGCGAAAATCTCGGTGGCACAGCCGAGCAGGGTTACCTGCATTGCGGCCCGAACGGCGCCGGCCACTTCGTAAAGATGGTTCACAACGGTATTGAATATGGTGTCATGGCGGCTTACGCGGAAGGGTTGGCGGTGTTACGCGACGCGAATATAGGGAAGCAAACCGATACCATCGATGCCGAGACTACTCCGCTGCGCGAACCCAGCCAGTATCAATACGATCTCAACCTTCGCGATATCGCCGAGGTGTGGCGGCGGGGCAGCGTGGTGGCCTCATGGCTCCTCGACCTGACCGCAGCCAGCCTGGTCAAAGACCCGGCCCTCTCAGAATTCACCGGGCGTGTCTCGGATTCGGGTGAGGGGCGGTGGACGATCAAGGCTGCGATCGACGAAGGCGTTCCGGTGCCGGTTCTCTCCACCGCGCTGTACGAGCGCTTTAGCTCGCGCGGCGAAGCGGACTATCAGGACAAACTGTTGTCGGCAATGCGGTTTCAATTTGGCGGACACCTTGAAAAACCTGCCAGCAAAAGGGCGGCTTGAGAAACAACTATGGACAATGTCAAATCGGATGCTTTGGTTTTCTACGGGGCGAGCGGAGACTTGGCCTATAAGAAGATCTTTCCGGCGCTGCAGTCGATGATCAAACGCGACCATCTCGATGTGCCGATCGTTGGAGTAGCCAAATCGGGATGGGGCCTCGAGCAGCTGCGCGCGCGGGCGCAGGAAAGTCTGGAGAGGCACGGTGGCCTCGACCGGGCGGCTTTCGAAAAGTTGGGCAGTTTGATGCGCTACGTGGATGGGGATTACAAGGATCCTGAGATCTTTAAGAAGATGAGTGCGGAACTCGGCTCGGCCCAGCGGCCGGCGCACTATCTGGCGATCCCTCCCGTGCTCTTCGGGACCGTGGTGGAGCAACTCGGGAAGTCGGGCGGCGCCGAGGACGCTCGCGTCATCGTGGAGAAGCCCTTCGGCAACGATCTGGCCTCCGCGCAGCAACTCAACCAGACTTTGCATCGAGTATTTCCGGAATCGGGGATTTTTCGCATTGATCACTATCTGGGCAAACGGCCGGTGGAGAACGTGGTGGTCTTCCGTTTTGCGAACGCATTTATGGAACCGTTCTGGAATCGCAACTACGTCGAAAGTGTGCAGATCACCATGGCGGAGGACTTTGGCATTGAAGGGCGCGGCGCCTTCTACGACCAAACCGGCACCATCCGCGACGTGATCCAAAACCATCTCTTCCAAATCCTCTGCAATCTCGCCATGGAACCCCCGGCCCGTCTCGACAGCGAAACGATTCGCGACGAAAAGGTGAAGGTGCTGAAAGCGATCCCGCCGATCCAGGTGAATAACCTGTTGCGGGGGCAGTTCCGCGGCTACCGTAACGAAAGGGGAGTCGCGGCCAACTCCAACACCGAAACGTTCGCCGCCCTGCGACTGGAGGTCGATTCCTGGCGATGGAAAGGCGTTCCATTTTACATCCGCGCCGGAAAAAACCTGCCGGTTACCTGCACGGAGGTTCTGGCGCGCTTGCGGCGGCCCCCAGCGGTGGTGGCCGAGAGCCGCCTCTTGCCTAACCACTTGCGGTTTCGGATCAGCCCAGAGATGACCATCGCGGTAGGTACGACGGTAATCGGTCCCAGTGACCAACTGAGGGCCGAAACGGTGGAAATGATCGCCAGCCGTCACCCGCGTCCGGATGATGAGGATGCCTACGAGCGGGTCCTGAGCGATGCGATGTCGGGAGATGCCACACTGTTCGCGCGCGAGGACTATGTGGAAGAGGCGTGGAGAATCGTTGATCGGGTGCTACAAGCGGGCGGACCGGTTCTCGAATACGACAAGACCACATGGGGACCCCATGACGTCGACCAGCGGGTCTCGCCCCCTGGAGGTTGGCATAACCCGGTTGCCGTGGATCAGGAGGATTTCCGCGTTGGCGACCAAGCCGCCTGACACTCAACAATCGCCTGGAACCGGAGATTTCGATGGAACTCAAAGTAGTCAACGATCCCGATTCTGCCGCACGGTTAGCTGCGGCTACTATCGCCGCCGACGCTCGCGCTACGATTGCTACGCGCGCTCGGTTTACGCTGGCGGTCAGCGGCGGTCACACTCCCTGGATCATGATGCGCATGCTGGCAGACGAGGACATTCCTTGGGCCGGTGTACACTTATATCAAGTCGACGAGCGCATCGCTCCCGACGGACATCCGGACCGCAATCTCACTCACATCCGCGAGAGCCTGCTCCTGCACGCCCCGCTGCGGCCGGAGCAGGTCCATGCCATGCCGGTCGATTCTTCTGACCTGTTGTCCGCAACCTCTCAATATGCTTTGGACCTGCAGGAGGGCGCCGGTTCGCCGCCGGTCATCGATCTCGTCCACCTCGGGCTGGGCCCGGATGGACATACCGCCTCGCTCGTACCGGGAGACGCAGTACTCCACGTAAGCCGCGCGGATGTGGCACTGACAGAAGGTTATCAGGGAAGGCGCCGAATGACCTTGACCTATCCCGCGATCAATCGAGCAAGACGACTGGTTTGGGTCGTGACCGGAAGTGAGAAGACAGAAGCGCTTCAGCGATTGCTGGAAGGTGATGTTACGATCCCAGCCGGCGGAGTGCGCCGCGAACAGGCGGTGTTGTTCGCCGACCGCGCTGCCATTGGCCGGCTCACCGCGACAGGAAAAGGAGGGCAGTAAATATGCGCGTGGGCATTGCCACCGATCATGGCGGCTTTGGCTTAAAGCAGGATTTGATCGCCCGTCTGGGAGCTGCTGGACACGAGGTGGTTGACTTCGGAGCACACCACCTGGAACCGGGGGACGACTACCCCGACTTCGTGGTCCCACTCGCGCGCGCCGTGGCGGCAGGAAGCGTTGAGCGCGGAGTGGCCATCTGCGGAAGCGGCGTCGGAGCATCGGTCTGTGCCAACAAGATCCCGGGTATCCGCGCCGGGCTTGTCGGCGATACGTTCTCGGCGCACCAGGGCGTGGAAGACGATCATATGAACATCATCTCTATGGGCGGCCGGACTGTCGGGTCGTTCCTCGCATGGGAGCTGGTGGCGGCGTTCGTGGCGGCTCAGTTCGGCCAGGCTGAGCGCTATTCACGCCGCCTGGATAAAGTAGCTGCTCTGGAGCTGTTGGGTCGAGCGTGAGACGAGAATCGGGTAGCAGCCAACCCATAGGCGCCGCCGTTACTCCGGGCGGTGTCAATTTTAGCGTGTATTCCCGAAGCGCCTCGGGGCTCGACCTGGTGTTTTTTGACCGGGAAGATGACGCACGGCCAGCACGCACGATCTCGATCGATCCCATCGCCAATCGGACCTCTCATTACTGGCACGTGTTTGTGAGGGGTGTGAAACCGGGCGAGCTTTACGGCTATCGGGCTCGCGGCCCCTCCGACCCCGCCGGCGGATTGCGGTTCGATCCCTCCAAAGTGCTCCTCGATCCGTATGGGCGCGGCGTTGTCGTCCCCAAGATCTATTCCCGTGATGCCGCGCGTCACGAAGGGGACAATTGCGCGACGGCGATGAAGAGCGTAGTCGTCGATCTCAGCACGTACGACTGGGAGGGCGACACGCCCCTTCAACGGCCGCCCTCCAGGACCATTATTTACGAGATGCACGTGCGTGGCTTCACGCGCCATCCCAGCTCGGGCGTCCCGGAAGAAACTCGCGGCACCTATGCCGGCCTGACCGCGAAGATTCCGTACCTTCAGCAGCTCGGTATTACGGCGGTCGAACTCCTGCCGATCTTTCAGTTCGACGCGCAAGACGCTCTGCCGGGGCACACGAACTACTGGGGCTATGCGCCGGTATCGTTTTTTGCGCCCCATCATGGCTACAGCTCCCGCCAGGATGCCCTCGGCCCAATTGACGAGTTTCGCGACATGGTGAAGGCACTGCATCGCGCAGGCATTGAAGTCATTCTCGATGTCGTGTACAATCACACCGCCGAAGGCAACCAGGAAGGACCAACGCTGTGCTTCCGCGGCTTGGAGAACAGCGCTTATTACATTCTTGAAAAGGACAGATCCCGCTATGCGAATTACACCGGCACCGGCAACACACTCAATGGAAATCACCCGATTGTCCGCCGAATGATCATCGATAGTCTGCGATATTGGGTCGAGGAGATGCACGTAGACGGTTTCCGCTTCGACCTCGCCTCCATCCTGGACCGGGGTGAGTCGGGTGAACTACTCCCCAATCCACCAGTCCTGTGGGATATCGATTCAGAACCGGCCTTGGCGGGCACCAAGCTGATCGCCGAAGCCTGGGACGCGGCGGGCTTGTACCAGGTCGGCAGCTTCGTCGGTGATAGTTGGAGAGAATGGAACGGGCGGTTTCGGGATGATGTCCGAAGCTTTTTTCGGGGCGACGACGGTTTCGTTGCGCCCCTCGCGGACCGCCTGCTCGGAAGCCCCCAGATATACGCTCACAAGCAACGCGAGGCCGAAGCAAGCGTGAATTTCGTCACGTGCCACGACGGCTTCACGCTCAATGACATGGTTTCATACAGCCAGAAGCACAATCAGGCGAACGGCGAATCGAACAACGATGGCTCCAATGACAACCGCAGCGATAACTTCGGCGTCGAGGGTCCAACCGATGATCCGTCCGTGGAGATGCTGCGAAATCGCCAGGTGAAGAACTTCCTGGCGGTGACGATGCTTTCGCTGGGCCTGCCAATGATCCTGATGGGAGATGAGGTCCGCCGCACTCAGAGCGGTAACAACAACGCTTACTGTCTCGACAACGAGACGACATGGTTTGATTGGACCCTGATATCCAGACATGCCGGTGTTCATCGCTTTGCAACGCTGCTCAGCGCGCACCGGCTGACACCCCGTTTCTGGCCGGAGCTTCGGGAAGTTAGTCTGCACGAACTGCTCCGGACCGGCGATCGAACCTGGCACGGCGTAAAGATCGGGGAACCCGATTGGAGCGCCAACTCCCACAGCCTGGCGCTGCTCGTAGCGCTCTGGGACCGGGGCCTACTGCTGTACCTGATTCTGAATGCCTACTGGGAGCCACTCGACTTCGAACTGCCATCGGGCGATGGTAGCCAGTGGCATCGATGGATTGACACGAGCCTTGATTCGCCCTACGATGTCGCTGAATGGCGCGAAGCCCCGCCGGTCTCGAGCGGTTCCTATCGCGCCGCCCCGCACTCGGTGGTAAGCCTCTATTCCCGACGGTGACTGCAGCAAGTCGTTCCCAGCCGCATTCAGTTACAACGAGCAGTCTTCATCCCAATGCAACCTGCATGACCTTGCCGTCCGATGCGGTTGTCCTCACCTGAAAACGAAGCGACGAGTGTATCAAGGTGCAAAGCCAGTCGAAGGCAAGACTGTTGATCATCTCTTCGGTGCAGCGCCAGCGCCAATTGCCTTCGCTGCGCCCCGGAACGTTCATGCGCGCCTCATTTCCGAGGCTCAACAAATCCTGCAGCGGAGCGATCGCCAGAGCGGCCACCGACGACCAGGCCACGTCGATGAGAGCCGGCCCCGCCTCGCTGCTGTTGCCCGCCGGCCGGTTCAGGTAGGTCCAGACATTGCGCCGCAGGTCATCCGTCAGATCCTCGAACCAGCCTCGGGTGGTTGGGTTGTCGTGGGTACCGGTGTAGACCACCGTGTTGGGAACGTAGTTGCGAGGCAGGTGCGGATTGTCGAGGTGACCGTCGAAGGCGAACTGCAAAACTCGCATGCCCGGCAGGTGGAATCGGTCGCGGAGGGCATATACATCTGGTGTCACGATTCCCAAATCTTCGGCGATAAACGGTAGCGAGCCCAACTCTCGCTCGACGGTGCTGAAGAACTCCGGCCCGGGACCGGGTTTCCAGGTGCCCGCTTCCGCGGTGGCCGCGCCGGCGGGCACATGCCATGCCGCCGTGAAACCGCGGAAATGATCCAGACGAATTACGTCGACGTGGCAGAGCAGCGACCGCAGACGATGGATCCACCAAGCGTAGCCGGCTTGGCGAAGAGCGTCCTAGTTGTAAACAGGATTGCCCCACAGTTGCCCCGTGGCACTAAAATAGTCAGGCGGCACGCCAGCAACGAACAGCGGCCGTCGCCGTTCGTCGAGAAGAAACAGTTCCGGATTGGCCCACACGTCACTGGAATCGGGAGAGACGAAAAATGGCAGGTCGCCGATCAACTTCAGGCCCGCGCTGTGAGCGTAAGCCTTGAGCCGTTCGGCCTGACGGAAGAGCAGGAACTGCGCAAAGCAGGCCAGTCCTACGCGATCGGCCAGTTCGCGGCGCGCACGAGAGAGCGCCGCCGGCTGGCGCTCGACTAACTCCACCGGCCATTCGAGATAGTAGGAGTTATTGAACCGGGCTTTCAGTGCTCTGAAAAGTGCGTAGTCATCCAGCCAGTGGCAGTGTTCATGACAAAACTGCTCATAGGCGGGGCGCAGATCGGAGCGGGCCCCTGCATGGAAGTGAGCCCAAGCTGTTTCCAGAAGCTGGTGCTTGAAGGGAATGACACGGTTATAATCAATTTGATTTTGCGGAAAGGCAAACGCCTGGCAGTCGCTCGCCTGCAGGAGTCCGTCTTCAACCAGCCAGTCGGGACTGATCACCAGCGCGTTCCCGGCGAATGAGCACAGGGGCTGATAGGGTGAATTGCCATAACCGGTGGGCCCCAGCGGCAGCGCCTGCCACCAGCTTTGGTCGGCCTTTCGCAGGCGGTCCACCCACGCGAGCGCAGCGGGCCCGAGGTCGCCAATTCCATAACGGGACGGAAGCGACGTAACGTGCAGCAGCAGGCCGGAGGCCCGGTAGGCGGAAGGAAACAGCGGGAGACCGGCGCCGTTCACATTGGGCCTTTCGAGCCATTCAGGGCACGATCCACAATTCCTTCGGCCTCGTTCAGGATGGCGTCGAGATGCGCCTGGCCCTGGAAGCTTTCCGCGTAAATCTTATAGATGTCTTCTGTGCCCGAGGGCCGCGCCGCAAACCAGCCGTTCGCGGTCACCACTTTCAAACCACTGATCGGGGCATCGCCGCCGGGAGCACGCGTCAGTTTGCCGACGATGGGCTCCCCCGCCAAAGTCTGCGCGCCGACGGCTTCGGGGGTCAAAGTTCGCAACCTGGTTTTCTGTTCCGGAGTGGCGGGCGCATCCAGGCGGGTGTACCAAGGTGTGCCGAACTCTGCGGTCAACTCGCGGTAGTGCTCGCCCGGATCTTTTCCGGTTCGCGCGGTGATCTCCGCCGCGAGCAGGTCCATGATCAGGCCGTCTTTATCGGTGGTCCACACCGTGCCATCGTGCCGCAGGAAACTCGCTCCAGCGCTCTCTTCGCCGCCGAAACAGCACCCGCCGTCGAACAGACCGGCAACGAACCACTTGAAGCCCACCGGGACCTCGTATAACCGCCGGCCGAGGCTCTGCACGACTCTGTCGATCATGCTGCTGCTCACCACAGTCTTACCAACGGCGGCTCGCTCCGGCCATCGGGATCGATGCGTCAACAGATAGCGGATGGCCACGGCAAGGTACTGATTGGGATTCATCAAACCGGCCGACGGTGTGACGATGCCGTGCCGATCCGCGTCCGGGTCGTTGCCGAATGCGACGCGATAGCTGTCTTTCAGGCCGACGAGCCGCGCCATCGCGTACGGGCTGGAACAGTCCATCCGGATCACGCCGTCATGGTCGACGGTCATGAAGGAGAAGGTCGGGTCGATCGTTTCATTCACGACCGCGATGTCCAATTGATACTCGGCATTGATCGGGCTCCAGTACGGTTCGCCCGCGCCTCCCAGCGGATCCACCGCCAGTTTGAGACCGGCGGAGCGAATGGCGTCCATATCGATGACGTTCCGCAAGTCGCTGACATATGGCAGTACGAAGTCCTCCTGGTGCGTCGTCGCCGACCGGATGGCCGAGGCGAATGGCACGCGCTTCACACCGGCATTGGCTGCGCGGAGCAATTCGTTGGCGCGGTTTTCCACCCACTGCGTGACCTCTGTGCCGGCGGGACCACCGTGCGCCGGGTTGTACTTAAACCCTCCGTCCTGGGGAGGGTTATGCGACGGGGTGACGGCGATTCCGTCCGCGAGATGTGCCTCGCGCCCGCGATTGTAGGCGAGGATAGCTCGTGAGATCACCGGCACCGGCGTGATGCCGTTGTCAGGCTGAATTACGGCATCCACGCCGTTCGCCGCCAATACCTCGAGCGCGGTGCGTTGCGCGGGATCGGAGAGGGCGTGCGTATCTTTGCCCAAGTAGAGCGGGCCATCGGGACCGTGCGCCCGCCGGTAGTCGCAGATCGCCTGCGTAATCGCAAGAATGTGCGCTTCCGTAAACACGCCATTGAGTGAAGAACCGCGATGACCGCTGGTGCCAAAACTGACTAACTGCTGGGGGTCACTCAAATCGGGGCGCTTATCGAAGAAATCCCGTTGGAGGCGCGCCACATCGATCAACATCTCCTTCGGAGCCGGTTGGCCAGCCAATGGTGACACTTTCGGAACGACGGCTGTTTCTATTCCACGGGACATGGCTTCACCCCCCAGATACCGGCGGCATATTCGGCGATGGTGCGGTCGCTCGAGAACTTACCCGAATGCGCCACATTCAAGACCACCTTCCGCGTCCATTCCTCCGGGTTCGCATATGAGTCGAGCAGCCGCCGATCGGCGTCCAGATAGGATTTCAGGTCAGCCAAGTGCATGTAAAAGTCACCCTGCGTCAACAGTGCATCCCGCAACCCGTTGAAGATTCCCGGCTCATGACGGCTGAAATGATCGGAAAATATCAGTTCCAGGGCCGCGCGGGTCTCGGGCTCGTTGTCATAGTGCCAGTGTGGGTTATACCAGCTCCGGCTTTCGGCCACTTGATCCGCCGTCAGACCAAACAGGAAGAAATTCTCCTCGCCGGCTTCCTCGGCCATCTCGACCGTTGCCCCGTCGCGCGTACCGATCGTCAAGGCGCCATTCATCATGAACTTCATGTTACTGGTGCCGCTGGCTTCATAACCCGCGGTTGAGATCTGGTTCGAAACATCGCAGGCGGGGATGAGCCGCTCCGCGAGAGAAACGTCGTATTCCGGCAGGAAGAGCACCTTCAATCGCCCCCGCATCGCAGGATCGCCATCGATCGTGCCGGCGAGGTTTTCGATAAACTTGATTATGAGCTTGGCCAGCCGGTAGGCCGGCGCTGCCTTGCCTCCGAAGAGAAAGGTTCGCCGCGCCATTTCAAGGTTCGGATTCTCCCGCAGGCGGTTATACAGCACCACGATGCGCAGCGCATTGAGCAGTTGCCGTTTGTATTCGTGAATGCGCTTGATCTGGCAATCGAAGATGGTTTCGGGGTCTACCGTCTGCCCAAGTGAAGATTTGAGCCAATTTGCAAACTGAGATTTGGCTTGCTGCTTGGCCTTCTGTACGCTGTCGCGGAAGCCCTTGTCACGCGCTAGCGGCGCCAGTTTGGTTAAATGGCCCAGGTCAGTTACCCAATCATCGCCGATAGCCTTGGTTATGGCGCCGGCAAGGAAGGGGTTGGAAAGCAACAGCCAACGGCGCGGAGTAACGCCGTTCGTCTTGTTGCTGAAACGCTCCGGGAACATCTCGGCTAGGTCTTTCACCGTCGTTTTCCGCAGCAATTGCGAGTGGATCTCTGCCACGCCATTGGTGCTGTGCGACCCTACGATCGCCAGGTTGGCCATGCGCACGTGTTTGGTTGAGCCCTCTTCGATCAAACTGACGCGTTGCAGGCGCCCTCCGTCTCCGGGAAATCGAGCCCGGGCCGAATCCATCAGACGGCGGTTGATTTCGTAGATGATTTCGAGATGACGCGGAAGCAGCATTTCGAACCAGTCGACAGGCCACTTCTCCAACGCTTCGGGAAGCAGCGTGTGGTTCGTGTACCCGAGAGTCCGCTGCGTCAAGTCCCATGCCTCGTCCCAACCGAGCTTAGCGTCATCGAGCAGGATGCGCATCAATTCCGGCACGGAAAGAGACGGATGCGTATCGTTTAACTGAATGGCGGCTTTCTCGGGTAGCAGGCTCCAGTCTGCATTGCTGCGGCGGAAGCGGCGCACCAGATCCGCCAGGGAACAGGCCACCAGAAAGTACTCTTGCACGAACCGGAGCCTCTGCCCGGTACTGGTCGAGTCATCGGGATAGAGAACCCGGGTAACATTTTCGGCCACCAGGGTCTCCGCCACCGCAGCCACGAAATCGCCATGGCTGAATTCCTGAAAATCGAAATAATCGGGCGCAGCCGCAGCCCACAAACGCAGGGTATTGATGGTCTTCCCGCCGTACCCGACCACCGGCCGATCGTACGGCATACCGATCAGAGTGGATGGCCGTCCGGTAACAGCGTGCAACTGGCCTGCTCGAACCTCAATCGTGCTGTTGAGCCTCACTTCCACCTTCTCGTGCGGACGTGCAACCTCCCACGGGTCGGGACGGCTCAACCAGTTGTCGGGCCGTTCCTGCTGCCAGCCATCCCGAATCGTCTGCTTGAAAATCCCGTATTCGTACCTCAGCCCGTATCCCGTGGCGGGGATTTCCATAGTTGCCATGGAATCGAGAAAACATGCCGCCAGGCGTCCGAGTCCGCCGTTTCCCAAACCGGCATCAGGTTCCTGAGCGAGCAGGCTCAGCCAGTCGATGTTATCGCCCTTGATGGCCTGCCTTACAATCGGATCAAGCAATAGATTCATCACGTTATTGGCGAGTGACCGGCCGATGAGAAACTCCATTGACAGGTAATAAACGCGCTTTGGGTCCTGGCGCGTATAGGTGTCTTTGGTTCTTAGCCAGCGCTCGGCAAGTATGTCGCGCACGGCGTGGGCGAAAGCCTCGAAACGCTCCCGCGCGTCGATTGACGCCAGATCTACGATGTTGTCAAAAGCGAGGTGGCGCTCGTACAGAGCATTCTCGCCCCCCGCGAATTCATATAGGTAGGCCCGGCGCTGCAAGATGACGCCCGCGCCTGCGGGCCCCGTGGCGTGAGTGGTCGATATCGTCGCCATAGTGAGTTCCCTCCGATGAACGCTCCTCGATGCTACCCATGCAATCAGGCACCCAACACTTCCTGGCCGATCGTCCTCTACTCCGACACATTAATTAGCTACTAACCCGTATGGAAGCCGAGACAACTGAGTGCTCTCTTAAGACGGCCTTTCGACATTTCGTCATTCGCAGGGAGCATTCGCATTCCAGCGCGATATCACACGACCGTCGCGGTCGTAGCCCAGAACGCCAATCGCCGCGGTGTCGAGTGCGAATAGCCGCCCACACTCCGGCGCCAGTCCCAGCCAACGCGCCCCGAGAATCCGGAGCATGTGCCCGTGACCGAATAGCGCCACGTCCCCGTCGGCTCGAAGCGCCCGGCAAATCACGCAGTTCGCCCGTGATGCCACCTCAGCGATCTTCTCCCCGTTCGGCACACCAGAACGCCAGAGGGACCAGCTCGGCGCCTCGGCTTGAATCTGGGCCGTGGTGCGCCCCTCGTAGTCTCCGTATCGCCATTCCACGAGATTCGGCTCGATCTGCGCAATCCGACCCAACCCTGCCAGGTTACAAGTTTCCCGGGCGCGCGAAAGGGGGCTGATCAAAACGAGTGCGAAACGATGGACTGCCAGCGACTCCCTGAGTTTGAGCGCTCGGCCGCGCCCGGTATCCGTAAGCGGTAAATCGGTGCTGCCTGTGTGAGCGCCAGAGAGCGTCCACTCCGTCTCACCATGTCGAATGAGCCAAAGTTGTGATGGCATCTGTCCGTCCCTTGAGTTAGTCCGGCTGCTTGGTACCGACCGGTGCGATTTTCGCCAACCCGCCGTTCTTGGGGTGACGCTCCAGATCGGAGAGCACGGCGCGCTCGCTGAGGTCGAGCTCATCCGATCTCCGCCAGTCGTCATGGACCACCTTCGAAAGCCGGTCGACCACATCGGAGTCGCTCAACTGGATGGCGAGTTCGCGGCGTTCATCAAAACTGCTGGATGTCAGATTGATGGAGCCGACCACCATTTGCGATCTGTCCGCCAGCAACACCTTAGCATGTAATTTCAAGTGTTTCATCTTGTGGATGCCGATGCCTACGTCTTTCATGATCCGCAAGTCCCCGACGCCTTCCGCGAGTTTCCTCGCCCGGAGCGAGTGCGAAGGCCGTGTCATGACGTGGACTTTTACGCCGCGCAGTTTCGCCCGAACCAGGTGCTCGACAATGATGGCGTCCTGGTAGCGCTCGTTCTGAACGAACAGGGAGTGTTTCGCCTGATCGATGAAGTCGGCAATCTGCTGCCGGCCGTGACCGGGGCACCAGATGAGATTGGAAGTCCGGCGCGGCTCGAAAAGCTGGCGGCTCCAGTCGGCCTCAAAGCATTCGGTCACTTCCGCTACTTCATCGGCGTCGGTGGAAATGACAGCGAACTCCCGCGTCTCCTCGAAATTGTCCGGGTCCCAGTTCAAGGAGCCGATGAACGCGGTCGCATCGTCGACGACCATCGATTTTTCGTGGGTGACAGTAAACGCCGGGTTCGTGTCGAGCACGTCGATACCGGCATCCAGGAGCACGGTTCGCGCCCCTCTGTTTTGAATCTCTCCGCTGTGGCGCGCCGGGTTAAGCAAGACCCGGATATTCACCTTTCGCCGGTGCGCTTTCACTAGAGCGCTCAGCACCCTGCGGTCAGACACGCTGAACATTTTGATCCGCAGCGATTTCGTTGCGACGCCGATTGCAGCCAGAATCGGCTCGATGGTGTCGTCCGGCATTACGATGAGCTTGCGTGCCATAGCGCCTCCTTGCTAACGGTCCCGCCCGTATCCGCATCGGCTTGCGCTTTGTGCAGACCGGCATAGATTCCACCGAGAGAGAGAAGAGTCTGGTGGCTACCTTCCTCCGCAACCACGCCGTTCTTGAGGACGATGATCTTGTCCGCGGCCTGAAGAGTGGCGAGACGGTGGGCGATCATAATCACTGTCCTGCCCTGCATTAAGCGCATCAGCCCCTCCAAGACATGTCTTTCCGCCTCAAAGTCAAGGGCGGCAGTGGGCTCGTCGAGAATCAGCACGGGGCTGTTGCGGACGAAAGCGCGAGCAATGCCGATGCGTTGTCTCTGTCCGCCCGACAACGTCAATCCCCGTTCGCCGACCATTGTCTGATAACCCTGCGGCATCCGCTTGATGAACTCATGAGCGTTGGCCAACTGCGCTGCTTCCACGATTTCGCGCGCACTCGCGGCAGGGCGGCCATAAGAGATGTTTTCGGCAACGGTCCCACGGAACAGCACAGTGTCCTGCAGGACGAATCCGAAATGCTGCCGCAGACCCTGCAACTCGAACTCGCGGACGTCGACGCCATCGATGGCGATTGCCCCGCCAGTGGGATCGTAGAAGCGCGGTACCAGGCTGGCGACCGTGGACTTTCCGCTCCCGGTAGGGCCGACGACTCCCACGAATTGTCCCGGGAGAATGCGGAAGCTCACGTCCGTCAGCACGGGAGAGCCGGTAACATACTCGAACGCAACATGCTCGAATGCGATCTCACCGTGCGAGAATTTAGCGGGGCGGGCATTAGGAAGCTCCGGTATCACCTCGTCTGTCTCCAGAATCGCCTGCACGCGTTCGACCGCTACCGCAACTTGGGTCACGGCGTTGGTCATTTTCGCAAGGTCCTGCACGGGCTTGAAAAACCGCGACATGTAGGAAAGGAAAACCGTAAGGTCCCCCGCGGTCATCGCGCCGGCTACCACCAATTCCGCTCCCCGCCACAAAACGAAAGCGGTGGAGGCCGCAACGGTCACAGCGACGGCCGGCGACATGGACACCTTGATTTTCCTTGTGCGGAGAGCCGACTGAACCGTGGCGCGGCTCACTTGATTCAGCCGCGACTCCTCCAATTCCTGCGCGCCGAATGCCTCCACCACGCGCTGCGATTCCAGGGCGAACATCTCGACCGCAACCATTTCCGACTGGTTGCTTCGCATCTCTTTGGTCGAATTTTTGAGCGCTCTCTTGTGCCGGGAAACGAACCAGAGCAAAAAAGGCGCCGCTGCCGCCGCCAGTAATGCGAAACTCCAATTCAACCAAAACATCAGGACGAACATTCCAAAGACAGCGAGTATGTCGACCAGGATTCCAAGCGTCCCGGAAGACGCGAAGTCCTGAATGGTGTTGATGTCGGAAGCCAGCGTACTCAGCGACGCTCCGACGCGGTGCTTATCGTAGTAAGAGAGCGAGAGGCCTTGCAGGTGGTGATACGTACGCATACGCAAATCGTGAGCCACGCCCTGCGCTACCGTCTCGCTAATATAGCTGTCGACGTAAGATGCCAGCGCCCCGATGGCCGCAATTGCAATAAATCCGATCCCGGCCAACAACGCGATTTGCGTCTTTTCCGCGCCGCCCAAGGCTGACTCAATAGAGCCGTTCAGCCAGTGCGGCAGGCGTTTTCCGGCTACCACGTTGTCCAGCACTACCTTCAAGGGCCACGGGGCCGCCAAACTGGTGAGTGTTTCCACCAGCATGGCGATGAGTACAACCGCCAGGCTTCCTCTGTAGGGGCGAACGAAGTTGCGAATCAAGCGGAGCATCGCAGCCAGTCTTCTCCTTCAGCGGGTCCGACATTCACCCGGGTGACCCTTCCCATGATGCTATTGCCTATCGTGGTGAAAAACGCGGCGGGTGACGCCAGGCAGAAACTCGCGAACGACATTCAAGCCGGCATTGCTCGCCATGTTAATCCCGAAGTTCACCGCACCGTCACCGGCCGAGTCGTTACTGCGCGGCTGCCAGAGACGGGAGATGAAAGACGCCCCGGCGGTGCTGGCAACCTGCGAGACCGAAAAGTGCTGCGTGCCGTCGCTGCCACGGGCCAGGACGCTGCTGGCGACCGCATATTTCAACCGCTTCCAGACTCCGTGCTCACCAGATCCATAGTACAGGTTGTCCTCGTGCAAGAGGTCTTCACCGGTCATTTGAAGGATGTTGCTGATTGTGGCGTTTCCATAGTAGTTTGCGAATCGAATCCCATAACCCTGCGCTCCTAGTCCCCAGGCTCTCGGAGAATCCTGCAATTGAGTGATTCCGGCCGAAACTCCAGCCAGAAAGAGATGGAATGGGCTCAGCAGATCCTTCGCATAGACCTTTGCGCGCTCCCTAGCGTTGAGCGGCTTGAATTGGTCCCGCGTTTTCCCTGCCATGAAGAGCGAGGAAAATAGAGAAGCTTCGACTGGGGTGGGCTCATCACCCGTCGGGGCCTGAATGACCGTGGCCCCCGCAACGGCGCCGGTCGCGCTCGCTACGGTTGAATCACTGGAATTCGTTGAGTTGTTCGTCGCCGCAACTCCGGGGCCTTGACCGCCTGCCTGTGCCCAAGCGGGGCGGTTTCCTGTCACGGCGAACAGGAACGACGTCGCCGTGACAAGCAGCAGGTGCCCGCCAATTCGCATAGGCGGCGAAATTCTCTTCCAGCGTGAATCTGCAGCGTTAATCATTATTTCTCCTGTCGAACACGCCCCTGTGAAAGCACGCGGCGCTCCAATCGGGTAAATCAATAAATCCCGTAAAATATGCGGCGGTCATTCTGAATGCTGTCGAAATGACGAGACGAGTGGCCGACGCCGGACTCCGGTCGGGCCGCGGCCCGGCTTCGAAGGCCGCCTCTGCCACCACTCGCGCAGTGGCACTTCTCATGCAGTTACCGATGTGGTCATCCGTTGTCGAGGACCCGGAAAGGTATAAATTGTGTTTTCACCTGGGAAGAACCATCAATCCGCGCAAGTCGGTTTCGTGCTGGCCGTTCTTGCGCTGACAGCTTTCAGGGCCCTTGCCGCCGACAAATCCAGAGAAGCGCCGGTCGTACAAAACGCAACCGGTGCTTCCTACCTGTTCTGGAGCGATCCAGGCGACATGACTGCGCGGGATCTCTTCCATGGGCGGGGCGGCAAGGCGCACGAGCCGCGCGGTCCGTTCCAATTTGAAAAGGAAGACCTGGACGGGAGCAACCCGAAATTTGTGGTCCGCGACCGTGACGGTGTCAAGTGGAAAGTGAAGCTAGGCCTTGAGGCGCGCCCCGAAACCGTGGCAACACGCCTCGTTTGGGCAGCGGGCTACTACGTCACCGAAGATTATTTCGTGCCGGAGATACAGATTGGCGGCATGCCCGCGCATTTGCATCGCGGCCAGAAGCTGATTGGTCCGGGCGGCACTGCACACAACGTGCGATTGAAAAGGGAGGATGAAAAGAGAATCGGCATCTGGCAATGGGACAGGGTCGGGTTCGCCATTTCTCGGGAGTGGAACGGATTGCGAGTGCTCATGGCCCTTATCGGCAATTGGGATCTCAAAGACGTGAACAACTCCATTTATCGTGAGGCGTCGCGAAGCGTTTACATGGTGAGCGATCTAGGCGCCAGCTTCGGCTCCGCCGGCGCTACTTGGCCGATCAGTCGCGCCAAGGACAACCTTACTTCCTACACTCGCTCGAAATTCATTCGCCGGATCGGGCCGAACACCGTCGATTTCCAAGTACCAGCGCGGCCTGGCTTTGTGCGCATCGTTAACCCCAAGGCCTACTTTGCGCGCATCCATCTGGAGCACCTCGGGCGGAATATTCCACGCGCCGATGCCAGGTGGTTGGGGCAACTTCTTGCACGGCTGACTCCGACCCAGATTCACGACGCGTTCCGCGCCGCGGGTTATTCTCCTGAGGAAGCACAGGCATTTGTGCGCCTGCTTGAGGACCGCATTAGGGCGCTCGCGGGCTTATGAAATCACCCACGGCTCGTGAGATCTCGCCCTGAACGATCAAAGGCCGCGTCGCATGAGCACACCTGCGGATCTCGGTGTTAACTTAGGTAACTCAGTCCCGCACCGGAAAACCCGTACAGCTTTGTCGCGATTGGCTGCCAATGGAAAACGTGCTTGTTGTCTTCTCATCCGGTGCCGTTATGGGCAGTCACATCGGTCCGATGTCTGGCATATTCCGTATACAGGCGGCCGGTTTCCCCGGCTATCCGGCCCAGGGGAAAAGCGTTAGGTTAGGGTTGAGATTCCCCTTGGTCGTGCGATCCGCGCTCCTCGCAACGGGCTTTTATCGGGGGTAAGGGAGGTCGATTCGGGATCACCGTGATCACAAGCGATACAGCGACCACGAAAGGTGGGACGCCGCGCATCTTATCGCGCCGCTGACGGTGAGGGCGCATGGAAATGCGCAATATACCTTTGCATAAGGATTTGGAACCGGTTGAGACCTTCTTTCCTCGCTTCCTTCAGGGCCTGAGCATTTGTCCAATGATCGTGAGCGATTCGATAGCAGGCGATTACGAGGCCGGTCCGATCGTCGCCGCGGCGACAGTGTATGAAGACAGGCCCTTTCGTTGGATCCTCCAGTACCGCCAGAATCTTGTCAATCTGCTTGGTCGTTGGTGGAAGGGTTCCCGGAAACCCGATCCGAACATAGTGCATTCCAGCCGCCTCCACAGCTCCTCGTTCCCATTTCTTACGGTCCCAGATTGCGCGCAGATCGAGCACGGTCTTAATTCCGGAGCCGGCCAGTTTTGGGATGTCCTCTTTTCTCGGTTGCTTCCCGCGATAGATGTTGTCCTCGACCCGATAGAACCGAGGTTTCGCCTCATGCGCGCATAGGGGAAAAGCCAGGAGCAGCGCCAGGCAAACTGTATTACGCCGGTTTAACATGGATGTCACATCGCACCTTTCTTTGAAGTCTTCGAGCTGAGCCGCTCTCTCAAGAGCGGCCGTTGGAATTGAATAACACCAGACGCTGGGCAATCACGTCTTCCATGGCTTGCTCCGCGCCCGGGAGGATCTTATACGGTGTAACCTCGCGAGCGTGAGCCGTCAGGCTGCTTTCGATCCCGCGCCGCCACGCGACGCGCAGTTCGGCGTTGATGTGGATTATCGTGACACCGGCTTGAATCGCGGCAACGAAATCGCCATCCGCGGTCCCCGAACCGCCGTGCAGTGTAAGGAATGCTCCCGGTGGCCTGCTTGATCTGCCGGATCCGTTCGATATCGAGCCGCTTGTGAGTCTCGCCGCGCACCATCGACGGCAGCAGACCGTGCATATTCCCGACCGCAGGCGCCCACACATCGACTTTTGTCTCGGCGACGAATTGGACGGCCTCCTGCGGGGTGGTCAGCTTTAGGGACTCCGTCGGCACGGTTTCGACGATTTCGGAGGAAGATCCGATATAACCGACTTCGCCTTCGACCACAATCTCGGGTCGGATCGATTTCAGAATCTCGACAGCTTGTTTCGTCTCCCGGATATTCTGGTCAAACGGCTTCCGGGATGCGTCGAAGATGATCTCGTCGAAACCCGCCTCGGCCGCTGCCTTGGCCTTTTCCAGGGAGTGAGTATGATCGGCGTTCAGGTACACCGATACGCCATACTCGTCGCGTGCCGTTCTGACCAGTAGCGCGATCTCCTTGACCCCGATGAATTCACGCTCGCCCTCCGAGACGCCGATCATCAACGGCAGGTTCAACCTCCGGCCCACGCGGACAACCGCGTGGAAGCCGGAGAGATCGGAAACATTGAAATGAGCCAGTCCCACATGGTGGGCGAGGGCATTTTGAAGAGCTTCGCCAAGCGTGACCATAACGATTGTTCCTCCTCAAAGATGAGCCAGCCGCACGACCCCCCCCGCGCGTCCGGCGCCGATCAGCGGCCCCACCCCTGGCATCGCTGAATAGCTCCAACCGGAGCTTACCTTCTTGCCGAGCGGCAAAATCGAGGCCGCCGGAGATGGCATGGTTGATTTCAACCCGGGCGACCAAGGATCAGAGGCAGATCGAGTCCGATCTTCCCTTGAGGCATCAGGACCTCCCAATTGCCCGCTCCCTGCCGCGCAATCCCGCACAAGCAGTTACCGCGGACCGGTTTCGGACGAGGCACGTCGTCGATGGCGATAGATGCTGGCCGGGCCGAATGCTCGAACACGCGCCGCTTTCATCATTGGCCCGAATTTACATCTTAAGAACGACGCGGAATTTGGCGTCGCCGCTGAGCATACGCGCGTAGGCCTCTCCGGCTCTTTCCAGCGGGTAGGTCTCGATCATGGGGTGCACGCCCTTCAATTCCGAAAAGCGCAGAGTATCCTCCTCGTCGACCGCGGAACCGCTGGCCCAGCCCTGAATGGTTCGACTTCCCGAAATGAGCTGGAGCGGCGTGACCTCGATGGGATCGGATCCCACGCCCACGACGATCAGCGTGCCGTTTGGCCCCAATCCATCGAACAGCTCGCTCATAGCTTTCGAGTCTGGCGCAGTGGCCAGAATCACTCGCGCGCCGCCCAACTTTTGTAACTCCTCCGCCGGCTTCGTCGCTTTGCTGTCGATATAGACGTTGGCTCCCAGTTGCCGTGCGACCGCCGCATTAGCTGCGCCGCGACCGATCGCCGCTACCTTGTAGCCGAACTTGTTCGCGAATTGAATCCCGAGGTGTCCCAGGCCGCCGACGCCCTGCACCGCAACCAGGTCTCCAGGTAGTGCTTCGCTGTGCCGCAACGAATTGAAGGTGGTGATTCCGGCGCAGAGGAGCGGCGCCGCATCCACCGCGCTCAGGCGTTCCGGTATCGCCGCCAGCGCATCGATCGGAGCGAGCATATATTGCTGGTATCCGCCGTCGTAGCTGATGCCGGGCACTTGCAGGCTGGTACAGTTGCGGTAATCGCCCCGGCGGCACGCCAGACAGGTACCGTCGTGGCCGCCATGCCAGCCGACCCCAACTCGCTGACCCTTCTTCCATGTGGAGACCCCCGGCCCGGCTTCGTCGATGAAGCCGGCGACTTCGTGTCCAGGAACCCGGGGAAATTGAATTCCCGGCCACAAGCCGTCCTTGGTGAATACATCGCTGTGGCAGATACCGCAGGCCTCCACTTTGATGCGCACCTGCCCCACTCCAGGGTTGGGAATTTCACGCTCGACAATCTCGAATCCCCCGCCTGCCTTCGAAATCTGCGCCACTTTCATTGTCCCCACTGCGATTCTTGTCGTTGCCATCATTCCTCCTTAGAGATTATCTGACCCGTCATTTCTCCGCTACTTCGAAGATGACCTCCAACTCGACCGGCGCACCTAGCGGAAGACTCGCTACTCCGTGCACCAGCCGGCAGGGATTCTTTTCCCGCCCAAAGACTTCCTGCAGCAGGTCCGAAGCGCCGTCCGCAACTCTCGGGTGATCGCGCACATCGCCGGAGGTAGCCACCAAAACGCCGAGCCGCACGATCCGCGTCACCTTGTCGAGTGCGCCCAAATGCTGCCGTGCCACAGCCAGGGCGTTGAGCGCTGCGAGGCGCGCTGCGTCACGCGCCGCCTCCACATCGAGCTCGGCGCCGACGTGCCCGACGAATTTCGCACTGCGGCCCTCCGTCGGAAGCATTCCCGTCAGAAAGAATAACCTGCCGGTTTGTACTGCTTCTGTATAAATGCCGAGCAGCTCCGGCGGCGCGGGTAGGGTAATGCCAAGTTCCTGCAATCTGCGTTCAGCCGTACTCACCATCCGTTCTTTCGAAGTGGCATTCATATATATCTCTCCGTCCGCCCTTGCCATCTGCCGCCTAACCTGACAACTGCAACGCAAGGGCCGTCGGTAAAGTGATGAAACCGCTCGCGGGAGGGCCGCCCGACCGGCAACTGTCAGCCGCCAGAGCCGGATGGCCGACGCCACAGGGGGCAACAAACGCGCCACGGAGGAACTGCCGCTCCATTTGCAGGAGAAAGGTGCTTGGCATGATAGTTGCCAGGCAGCGTGGGTTGGAGAGGGAAACATGCATTCACAACTCGCAAAACCGGTCTTAGAATCAAAACTCCCAGAGATTACAAGCCCCGCCGGTTGGCCGGATTCCATCGCCGTCCGCGCCAGCGCAGACCCGACTGACACCACGCAGCAGATCGGCGAGCGCGAGATGGCCAGCCGTAGCCTGAGCCGCAATGCGTCGTTGGTACGCGACTTGCGCGCGGCACTCAAGCGCGTTACCGAGAACACTTACGGTTCTTGGAGGCGGCCGGAGTCGGGGATAAGAGATTGGCGGCCTGACGATCGTGGCGCAGACGCGCGCCGCCCGCCCTTGGTAGATGACGAGCCGTCGATCCCAGCCAGCAAAGTGGCTGCTTAAGGAGGAGCGCTTCGACATTACCGACGTGGGTTCGTCAGCCGAGGCGTTGCGGGCGCCGTTGCCTTGGGACAGGTGACCTGGTCACTCTGCCAAACTCGTAACCCTAGAAAAGGCGCTCGATATCGCTATTTCGCCCGCGCAATCCCGGATCGAGTTTTGCGGCCATTTTCGCCAGGTCGTCGAGCGAGTCGGCTTTCATCTTCCGCATCACCTTGCCGCGGTGCGCTTTCACGGTAATCTCGTTCACACCGAGCTCGCCGGCGACTTGTTTGTGGCTCTGAGCAGGAATCTGTAAGACCCCCGGTTTTATTGGGTTTCCGGGGTTTTGGGCTGACGGGCTAACGCGGTTCCTCGGCCTTGGAAGTGAGTCGTCGCCAATGTTCACAGACCTTTCAGCCCGCTCCTACATTAATCGCGCCGCCAATGGGAAATCGCCCGTTTCCGTCTATGCCGACGACCGCCGTGGTCCGGCACATCGGGGAGCGCAAGCGCGGGCCGCGCCAACTCGAACGGATCGTGTGAAGCCTCGCACGGGGGCGCGGCGAAAAGGCCGGGCTGCCCCGAACATGCTGTCAAATAAGGGGTTACACCAGCCAACAGCCCCATACAATTGCCGAATTCCAGTATTTAGGCCTCTCAGAGACTGCGCTGTTCTCAGCAAGTAGCTGCCTCAGATCGGCCGTTCAGGGTCGGAATCCTAAAGCCACCAATCCAAGGAAGGACAAAACGCTCAAGTCCCCGTCAATTGGCGGTTTCTCGAATTCTCGCGCACAGCCCTGTTTGTTTAAGAGCCGGAAACGACCAGATTGAGGACTTGTCGCTCGCGGCGGGTGAGCGTCGCGTGACACTCGCGGATCGCACGCCGCTCGAACTCTTCTCAGCATGCACCGAGGTTCGGCAAGGCGTCTAGATCATCATTCTCTAAATAACGCTTCATTTGACCCAGTTTATGTTTTAATGGGTCATGCCCTTCCCGAGGAAGCGCAGTCCGATCCAGCTCAGCGAGCAGGAGATGCTCAAACTGGAGT
>JBEKZL010000010.1:0-53638 GCA_049509915.1 Bryobacteraceae bacterium
GAACAGAAACTGAAGATCGCCGTGTTTATCGATTTCGATAACATCGAGATCGGAGTGAAGTCCACGCTGCACCGCGAATTCGACGTTGCGGCGGTGCTGGACGCGCTCAAGGAACGCGGCGAAATCGTCACCAAGTTCGCGTACGCGAACTGGGGCAGACAGGAATCGGCAACGCGCGCGCTCAGCGAGCACGCCGTCCAGATGGTGCAGCGCGACCCTTCGCCGCGTGGCGACAAGAACGGCGCCGATATCAACCTGGCGCTGGATGCGCTGGAAATGGCTTTCACCCACGATCACATCAACGCTTTCGCCATTGTGAGCGGCGATAGCGATTTCATCGCCCTGGTGAACAAGCTCAAACAATACGACAAACGGATTTTCGTGGTGGGAGGGAAGGCTTTCACCAGCACCATCCTGCAGAAGAACTGCCATGAGTTCGTGGCATATGAATCGGTCATCGACGACCCCCGTCCGCGCCACCAGGGGCAGCAGCAGACCCAGCCGCAGCCGCAGTCGCAGCCCCAGCCGCAACAGCAGCAGCCGCAACAGCAGCAGCCACCGCGCGAGGAAAGGGCGCAGCAGCAGCCGCGCCCGCAGCAGCAACCGCACAAGCAGCGGGTGGCGCTCGACCTGGCGCAGGCTATGCCGCTGGTGGAGCGGGCGCTTGGCGTGCTGGAACGCCGCGAGGTGCGGCCCCAATTGGGGCTGCTGAAATCCACCATGCTGCAGCTCGATTCCACTTTCAACGAGAAGGCCTACGGTGCCGGCTCGTTCACCGATTTCGTGGAGAAACTGCAGAAGGCCGACTACGTCGAGGTCACCGGCGGCGAAGGCCGCTACATGATCCGGCTGAAGGGCGGCGTCACGCCCGAGAAACCTACCGCCAAGCCCGAGCAGGCGATTCCCCTGCTGCGCGACGTGCTCGAAACGCATCGCCTGGAAATGGACAGCGGCGCGCATGTGGACGACCTGGCCGAATGGGTCCGCGAGGAGCAACCCAATTTCGACTGGCGCCAGTTTGGCTTCCAGGAATTCACCGAGTTGCTCAACTTCGCCCAGGATAAGGGACTGGTGCGGATTCAGGCCGATGAAGAGCAGGGGCTGAGCGTCTATCTGGGCGCCGAATTCCATCCCCCCGCTCCGCCGCCCGTTCCCGAGCCCGAACCGGTGCCGGAGGAAGAAGAAGTGGACGAACCGCAGCCGATCGTTCCCGGCCAGCCTACCGCCACCGGCGAAATCCCCGAGCCCCTGCCGCCGCCCAAACCGCAGCGCCGGCCCCGCGCCCCGCGCAAAACATCCAGCGACGGCCAGCCCAAGAAACGCACCGTGCGCCCCCGCAAGAAACAGCCGAGCCAGTAGGTCCGCCAGAGGGATTCATGTGATGCTGCGGCTTAAGGCGCATCAGTCCTTCTCCCCGCGATACCGATGGGCGTGGGTTTCATAATCGACCGAGCCAATTCACCACAGCCGCAAGCTGCCCCGGAAGGGATAGAGCAGCGCATTCCATTCTATGGCAGCGAAGTCCTTCCATTCAAGGGGAGCGTGAAATATGCCGAGACTGGCGGCGCAACGGGTCAGAAACTCGCGGCCAATCACCTCGTCAATTGGCACGGCGGCGCCGGCAACGTCGTAGAGCACGCCGTCCAGGGTTAGAACGGTTTTTCGGAACAGGAACAGCGGCGGCGGGAAATGGACACCTTCGAGGGCGATCCGGTCGAGGAGACGCATCGCGGCCAGTGTCCCCGGTTTGGCGTCAGGAGGCATCTCCTCGAAAAACCGGTTGACACAGCTTTCGATCACCCCGAGCCGTTCTCGATTTTGCTGGCCGGCGCTTAAGCTCAGATCGCGGATTGCGAAGTGGACGCCATCGCGATTGCGCAGCGTCATCATCACCGACAACATCACCAGCTGGCGCCGCGATTCCAGGCTCAGCTTCTCAGCCAGCGCCCAGTCCAGAAGCACCAACTCGCGGTTGGTCTCGTCGTACAAGAGGTTGCCGGCGTGAGGGTCGGCGTGGAAGGTGGATTCCCGCTCACGCGAAAAAAACGGCACGGCCACCAGGGCCTCGATCAGTTGTTCGGCCACGCGCGCGCGGCGAATCGGGGAGTGGGGAAATGCCTCGGTCACTTTTACTCCCGTCTCCGCGCTCATAGCCGTTATGTTGCCGGCGCATAGCGGCTGAATCAGGCGGGGAACGCGGATGCCGATGCTGGCGCGATACATTTTAGCGGCTTCCAGAAGAGTGGCCTGTTCCCGCCGGAAATCCAGCTCATGTTCGAGCAGCAGCAGCACCTCGGTCAGCATCTCCTTCACGTCATGAATGGCAAAGCCGTAGCCGCGCTCCGGAGACGTGAGAAACTCCCCCAACTCCTGGAGCAGCGTCATATCCTCGCCGAAGCACGCCGGTACGTAGGGTTTGAGGACTTTAAACACTCCCCTGTCGCGCTCCCGCCCGGGATAATTCCAGGTGAAGCGGATGACGGCGCTGACGCTGGCTTCGGACAATATGTCGGGTTCGAGTTCGACGGCGTAGGCGGCGAGTTTCTTCCCCAACCTTCCTTCGATCAGGCTATGGACCTCCGCCGCCGTTACGTCCGACATTCCGTTTTCCAACTCCGAGAGAGCGCGCCGCAACTTCGGCGCCAGGCGCCGGTTGCGGGCCAGGACCTGCCCGACCTTCTGCAGTCCGGGCATTTTATTAATGAGGTGCAGCAGGCGTTGCTCCGGCGCTGTGTCGGTGGCAAGCTCGAACTGCTGAACCACTTTGGTGGCCAATCGCCGATCCGAGAGGCGCTCGAAAACGAATTGGAAGGCGTCCCGGACGAGAGGGCGCCATCGCTGGGCGGAATTGGGGACCAGGGTCTCGACCGGAACCAGACGGCTGATCCACTTTCCGATTTCATCTCGCCAGTACCCGCCCCGCTCGCCTTTGAGGGCGGCCTCCACGGTGGAGACGCGGCGGGCCAGATCGCCTCCGGCAAACATACCTGCCCATAAGGCGAGCGGCCCCATATCGATTCCAGGCGGGAACGACGATCCCATTGCAACCTCTTCTTGCTCGAAACCCTAAGCGGGTAGCGCCGGACTAAGGCAGACGGCGCTTCCCGCGGGCCAGCGGTTTCTTGTGGCGCTGCTCCAGTTCCGCCACGCGGCGCCGTAGTCGCTCCAGTTCATCCTCCGCTTGCGGGTCGGACGAAGGGGTGAACAGATTTTGCACCAGATGGAGCGGGGAAAGCGCGGCCGAGCGCACGTCCTTCAGCCGGTCTTGCACCGCGTCTTGCACTTTTTCGTAGGTATCGAAGGCGGATTTCAGATACCACATGAGGAATTCCTGGCCGGCCCGGTCCGACGCCATGATCAACTGGCGCAGGAGTTCGAGCGGCAATCCGGTCGGCGTATCCTTGGCATCCTCCAGAATAATCTGGGTCAGCACCACCCGCGTGATATCCTCGCCGGTCTTCGCGTCCACGACCTTTATCTCGTCTCCCTGCCGGATCAGTGCGGCCAAATCGGCCAGATTGACATAAGTTCTGGCGGATGTGTTGTAAAGACGGCGGTTGGGGTACTTCTTAATCAGCACGGCAGCCCATTCCAGAATCGAATGCCTTGCTGCATTGCATTCGATCACTTTTATATTGACATAAAAAGACCTTTAGGTCTATAGTTAAGGCGTATGCTGCAATGCAGCAAAAAGGAGTAACAGACCATGCCAGAGAAAACCGCTGCGGCAAACGAGCCCTCCTCCATATTCATGTTGGCGGGCTGGCTGCGGCAGGGAACGGAGAACTTCTTCGCCTCTCAGCGGATCATTTTCGATTCGGTGATGCGGCAAAATGCTTCCACTATCGCTGCCTTCCAGGACCGGATCACGGAGGCACGCAAGATTGCAGGCACGGCGGTCGCCGAAATGGCCGGTGAGGGCGTCTCGAACCTTATCGCCGCCGAGCGCGTACTGTTGAATCTGGCCCAGCGCCAGAACGAAATTTTCACCACCCTCGTCAAGGAACGAGTCAGCGGACCGCCGCCGGTCGCGGCCGTGACCGACCTGTTCAGCCGCGGCATCGACACGGCTATCGACATGCAGCAGCACCTTCTGACCCTGGCGGCGCGCCAGACCGACGGCTGGATCGAGGCCACCAAGGCCGGCGAGCCCTTTGAAGGCACGCCCCTGACCGAGTTGGCGCGCGAAAGCGTGGAGACCTTCGTGAAGAGCCAGAAGAAGTTCCTGGACGTGTTGGCGGAGGAAACTGCCCACGCGACCGGTAAGGGAACCAATGGCAAGGAGCACGCTACGGGGAACAAGACCCAACTGACCGAGTTGGCGCGACAGAGCGCCGAGGCCTACATCGACGCCCAGAAGAAAATGCTCGACGTGGCCGTGCAGCAACTCAAGGTGAACGCGAAAACGGCTCGCGAAGCCCTCGGAGCCATGAACCCGCTCCCGGTGGAGACCGTGGAAGAATTGGCCCGGAATACAGCCGACGGCCTGGTGGAATCCCAAGAGGCCTTGCTGGACCTGGTCGTTAAGTCCGAGGACGAGGCCCCCAAAACGCACGCAGCGGCACACGCGAAGAATGCCCGGCCCCGCCGCGGCGGCGCGCACAAAGCCCCAGTGGAAGAGCCCGTAGAAGCCTAGATCCGGTTCTGCGGGCGCGGGGGGCATGGGACCGGCCCTCCGCCCGAAGTTTAGTCCCCTCCGGTTTGCCCGCATTTTCTCACACGGTTTCGCAGCGAGGCGCCGGGAACGGCCAACCCGCGGCGAGGCGCGGGAGCAGCCCTTCCGCAGACGACGCCTAAGACGTGTCTTAAGCTCCCGGCGCGCAGGCGTACTGGAACAGTACGCCCGCCACGGGAATTAGCGCAACGTAGTAGGCGAAGTCTCATGGTGCGCCTCGCTACGAAACCGTGTGAGAAATGCCGGCCCAGACGCTTGGCTGGACGCCGGCGGTCGTGAGCCATACCGAAATGTTCGAGTATGGGGCGTCGATGTGCATGCACGCGCTTTTTGTTGGCACGCCACAAGAGTACACTGATTCCATGGTGCTCCCTGTGTCCGGCGCCCCGAAGCTCGCCGGAATTCGAAAAGAGGATGAAGCTGTCGCATTGCCGATCTGGAACGAGATATTGGTCGGCATCGAGATGATCTATCTGCGTTTGTCCCCGGTGTATTGGGGTTTCGGAATTCCACCGGGAGACGGGTCGGCGGTTGTCGTCATTCCGGCTTTCCTGATGACCGATCTTTACCTGACAGAGTTCCGATACTGGATCAACCGTATCGGGTACAAAGCGTATCTTTCGGGAATCGGCCTCAACGCCGAGTGCCCCAACCTGCTGATCCGGCAGAAGTTGGACGCGACCATCCGGAAGGCCTACAGGGAGACCGGCAAGAAGGTCCATTTGGTGGGCCACAGCCTGGGTGGGGTCATCGCCCGCGCGGCGGCGTCCCAGATGCCCGACCGCGTCGCATCCGTAATCACCCTGGGTTCTCCGTTCCGCGGCGTTTCCCTGCACCGTTCCATACTCCGCGCCGCCCAGTTGGTGCGCGGGCAGATTCTGGAGCGCCACGGCGACGGCGTGTTGCCGTCATGCTACACGGCCCGCTGCACCTGCAACTTCGTGGAGTCCCTTTTCGGCGATCTGCCGAAATCCGTCTGTGAGACCGCCATCTACACCAAGTCCGATGGAATCGTAGACTGGCGCGTCTGCCGCACGGGAAATCCCGACGTCGATTTCGAGGTTTCGGCAACCCACATCGGCCTGGCGTTCAACCCGATTGTCTTCGACGTGGTGGCCCACCGTCTGGCCCGCCAGAACCCCCGCTGGGGCCATCGCGCGTAGCCTGTCTACCCGAGCACCCGAATGCGGCGCAGCAGCTTCATCAGCCCGGTCATCCAGCGCGCATGCAGGGCTGCATCCATCCAATCCGGGGTCCCCACCGGCAGGAGCCGCTGCACGGCCACGGTTTGGGTTTCGGTGAATTTCCATATACCTTCCGCCCCATGCCGCGCCCGCATGCCGGATTCCTTGCGGCCGCCGCAAGGCGCGTCCACCGATCCCCAGGCCGCCGCATACGCCTCGTTCACGTTGATGTTACCCGCCCGGACCTCTCGCCCCAGTCTGGCGCCATGGCCGGGGTCGCGGGTCCAGATGCTCGCGCTCAGGCCGTAGCGGGTGGCATTGGCGCGCTCCACCGCCTCGGCCTCGGTCGAAAACGTGTAGACCGACACCACCGGACCGAAAGTCTCTTCGGCATAGACCCGCATCTGATCGGTGACGGAAGTCAGGATCGTAGGCTCGTAAAACAGCGGTCCGAGGTCCGGCCGGCGGCGGCCGCCTGCCACCAGTTCCGCTCCCTTTTCCACCGCGTCGCGGACATGTTCCTCTACGTGCTGAAGCTGGCGCTCGCCGGTAAGCGATCCCATCTCCACCGAATAGTCCAACGAAACCCCCAATTTGAGCGCCCGAGTGCGCTCCGCCAGCCTGTCCAGGAATGGCGCCGCGATGGACTGGTGCACGTAAATCCGCTCGATGGAGATGCAGACCTGGCCAGCCGATGCGAAGCATCCCTGGATCGCACCATATACGGCCCTATCCAGATCGGCGTCCGCCAGAATGATCATGGGGTTCTTGCCGCCAAGTTCAAGCGAGCACCCAATCAAACGCTCGGCCGCCTGCCGCGCCACCAGCCTGCCAGTGCGGGTACTCCCCGTGAACATCACAAAATCCACTCGATCTCCCACTGCCGGTCCAAGCAGCGGTCCATCCCCCGTAACCAGCCCGAACACGTCCGGCGGAAGCCCGGCCTGTCGCAGCAGTCCCACCGCCCAGCAGGCGGTGAAGCTGGTTTGCACATCCGGTTTGAGGACCACCGCGTTGCCTGCCATCAGCGCCGGCACGGCGTCGGTCACTGCCAGATTGAGCGGATAATTCCACGGCACGATAAGGCCGACTACGCCCACCGGTGATTTGAGTTCCAGGGTCCGGGTCAGGAGAGGCAGGGCACCCTTGCGGCGGCGGGGCCGCAGCAGACCTTCTGCCCGCCAGGCGTAATAGCGCGTGACAATGGCTGTGTCCAGAATCTCTTCGAACGCGTGCCGCCTCGCCTTGCCGGTCTCCCACTGGATCAGATCGAGCACCTCATCCTGGCGCTCGAGAAGCAAGTCGTGAAACCGCAGGAAGATGCGCGCACGCTCGGAGAATGTGCGCCTGCTCCACTCTGTTTGTGCCGCCCGCGCGCGATGGACTGCCAGCTCCACATCCGCATCCGTCCCCGCCGGGATCGAGCCGATGACGGCGCCTGTCCAGGGGGCCCGTACCGCAATCGTCTCATGTGGCCCGTCGGCCAGAGTAATCTGCGAACCAAGTCCCGACGTCTCTGCCCTACCCATCGCTTGCGCGTCAGAATGTTGAGGAATAGTAGGTAAGCTCATCGCATTGAATGAACCCCGTGAAAGCATACCACGAGAAACGACCGCTTGGGCCGGATTAGTGGCGCGTGCCCCTGGCCTGTCGCTTGGGCTTTCAAGCCGACTTCGTAGCGCCGGCGATCTCATCGCCGGGTGTCTCTTGGTGGTACGGAGGATCACTATTTGTCGCCTGGTAGCAAGGGCCGCCTACCAGCCGCCAGGGCCTCTTGCTGTTGGCGCGGTGCGAGCCGCTGCCGTTCTATCGCGTACCAGTATTTCTCATTTTTGATGATGGAACGGATCATGCGCGGGTTGCGATGTATAATTTCTCGACTATGAGAATTTCCACTCTTGGGGTATTAGTTATTTGCGGTTTTTCTGCTCCGGCCTATGGTGGTGTGGCCCTCAGCGAAAACTTCGACGAGCTGACACCAGCATTGACCCAGACATCGGTTGGCGCTTTTAGCGCGATCAACGGCACGAATGTCGATATCCTCGGCGGGAGCGTGGATGGGAGCCTTTGCGTTTCCCCGGAGAGCGGCAACTGCATCGACGTGAACGGGACCGGCGGGAATCCGCAGGGGCAGCTCGAGTCGAACATGGAGTTCACCGCCGGCGGCTACCTGCTCAGTTTCGACCTGATCGGCGATCAACGCGGATCTACTGCTTCAGTGACGGTCACCTTTGGGAGCTATGATCAGGAGTTCACGCTGGGAAGTGGCGACATAACCGGCGGGATTGTAGTCAACCAGCCAGTGACACTCACCGCGCCCGGCTATCTTCTGGTCGCCAGCGACGTAACGGGCAACATCGGCCTTCTTCTCGATGACGTCGTGGTCGCAACACCATCGGCGAGCGGAACTCCGGAGCCGTCGAGCTTTTGTCTCCTGGGATCCGTGCTGTTGGTCGTGATCGCTGGCCGCAGGTTTCTAACACACGCGCGATGCCGACCGTAGGTTGTGGAACCTATATCGAGGTAATTAGTCGTTCCAGTGCGGCGAGGCGTGGGGACCGGTAAACCCTCGGTCCTCTCTCGGGCTCCGTTTCACAGCCCTCCCACAAAATCAAGCGCGCCTTGGCCGGGTTGCGCGAGGCGGTGACCAAACTTCCAAGTTCCAATTCCTTCATCCCAACGATTTAGCGATCCCCTCCTCCAACCCAGCCCTTTCCCGTGTGATCTCCCAATCAGGGGGCGAGCCTGCACAACCAGCTGAAATTAAACTCGTTAGCACCCCGTTGCATACGCCGGCGGCCGTCATCTCATCCGGCGGTTCCGAGCTGAACGCGGAAAGCTGACCGCTGACCGCTTTTTTGATTGACAGCGGGGAAGATCGGGAATAATCTACAATCGGTAATGTGGATCTCAATGTCTTGATCATTGGAGGTACCCGTGGCGACTCTGAAAGTCCCTCTGGCCCAACAACTCGCCGAAACCGCGCATTGGAGCGACGATCCGCCCGCCAGAATTGAAGACGAGGAAATCGATCTGCTTGCCTTCGAACTATGGCAAATGGGCATTTACGCGGACACTGACGCATGGTGGGAAGACGAACCCCGCAGCCTTGCCGCCCGCGCCAGTTGCCTGTAATCGCCCGAAGACTGGAGCTGAGCGCCCTATGGAGAATAAGCCCGCGGTCCTAAGCGGCCGTCTGTCCGGAATCGACGCGGCCTTCCTGTATCTGGAACGCAAAGAGATACCGTTGAGCATCGCTTGCGTCGCTCTCTTCGATGGCCCCATTCCCTTCCGGGAATTCGTGGCCGATATCGATTCCAAACTGGACCAGCTTCCTCGCTACC
Organism: Bryobacteraceae bacterium; assembly: GCA_049509915.1. GTDB lineage: Bacteria > Acidobacteriota > Terriglobia > Bryobacterales > Bryobacteraceae > JBEKYD01. The sequence continues at coordinate 9,204 of JBEKZL010000010.1, forward strand.
GGCAGATAGCTGTGTCTCCCCCGTTCAACCTGGGTTATCCCACCTGGGAGTACGACCCGAATTTCGATATCAAGCACCACATCTTTCAGGTGCGGCTGGAAGCACCTGGCGGGGAATCCGAGCTTGAGGCGCTGGCCGGGCGCCTGCTCAGCCAGAGACTCGATCGCGGCAAACCTCTCTGGGAAATTCACGTAGTGGAGGGCTTAGGGGATGGGCGCGGCGCCCTGATTGTGCGCATTCACCACGCGCTGGCCGACGGTGTGGCTGGAGCGGCGCTGCTCCGGGTCATGCTGGACCCCTCTCCCGACACTTTCCGCGCCGCCGGCAAGCCGCAGACGCGCCCGCGCGTTCCCCCGCGCGCCGAGCGTACTCTCGCCGAGCAGGTTGGGAGTGCCATTCAGAGCGCTCTCGAAAACGCTGTTGCGGCTCAGGCCGGATTGCTCAGTATGGCCGAAGGGCTGCTCAGCGATAGCGGCAAGAATGCCCTTCAGGAACTCACGATCCTGCTTCCGGAACTGCTGAAACCCGCTGAGCGCTACGTCTTCAATAAGCCCTGTTCGGGCGACCGCAAGTTCTGCTGGGTGGATGTCGATCTCAGCGAGCTGCAGGCGATTCGGGCGGCCCTGGGCGGGAAGGTAAACGATTGCATCCTGAGCGTAGTAGTGCGGGCGGTGTCGCGGTACATACGGTTCCATGGTGAGAAGGTCAAGGGCCGTTTTCTGCGCGTCGCCTGTCCGGTAAACGTGAGGGGAGGCGAGCAGGGCGAATCTCTCGGCAACCGCATCACGTTTCTTCCGGTGATTCTTCCGCTCGATGTGCGCGACCCGGTCGAGATGCTACGCGCGGTGACCACCAGAATGGAAATCATGAAAGGCGCCCGCGCCGCCGACGTGCTGGCCATCTTTGCCAGTTGCCTGGGCACTGCCCCGACGCCGGTGCAGGAGATGTTTTGGCGTGTCTTGCCCCTGATTCCCCTCCCGGTTCCTCTCCTCAACATGATCTGCACCAATGTGCCGGGTCCGTCGTCCCCGCTGTACTCGGTGGGGCGACGTCTCGTCGCATTCTATCCACAAGTGCCGACCGGCTATGAGTTGGGCCTGGGGGTTGCCGTGCAGAGCTACGACGGAAAGCTCTGCTTCGGTGTGATCGCTGACGCCCACGTGGCGCCCGATGCCGCCAGATTGCGCGACTACATCCGGACTTGCTTTGAGGAGCTTCGCGAGGCAGCCGGCGTGAAGAGCGCGCGGCCGCAAGCGCCCACGCCGCCCGCCCGGGCTGCTCGCTCTCGAAAACACGCTGAGCCGTCCGCTGCCGCCGTGCCGGTTGCGGCTTCCGCAACCCCAACCGCGGCCGCCCCGGAGGAACAGGCCCCGGCCCCGCCCGTGGAGGCCGCCGCATCGCGCGCGGGCGACGCGGTTGGCGTGGAGCCGGTCCAGCCGGAGCTGGCTCTGGCGAAGCGCGCGCGCCAGCGCCCGGCCGCGCCCCGCGCCCGGGCCGTTCACTCTCGAAAGCGCAAGGAGCCTTCCGCGTCCGGGACCCCGGCCGCCCCGGAAGAACAGGCGCTGGCTCCGCCCGTGGAGGCCGCCGCGTCACTCGCGGGAGAAACGTTTGAGGGCGCGGAGGAGGTCCAGCCGGAGGCGGAGCTGGTATTTGCGTAGCGTATGGCCGGATCCGAATCGCCTCTTCATCCCGATTTGCGCGGCCGGGTTGCGGTCGTTACTGGAGCCAGCCGCGGCATCGGCAGAGCTCTGGCCATCCGCCTGGCGCAGGCGGGAGCGGATATCGCGGTGGCCGCCAAGAGCGAACACTCCACCGAACGGCTGCCCGGAAGCATCCATGAAACCGCGGATGCTATCCGCGCAGTTGGCCGGCGCGCCCTTGCCATCCCTACCGATGTCCGCGATGAGAATGCCATTCGCAATTTGATCGAACTCACGGTCGCCGAACTCGGCCGCCTCGACATTCTGGTGAACAACGCCGGCGCCATCTGGACACAACCCATTCTCGAGACACCCCCCAAACGTTTCGACCTCATGCTCGGCGTTAACGCGCGCGCGGCCTATATCGGCTGTTATTACGCCCTGCCGCACATGGTGAAGCAGCAGTGGGGGCATATCCTGAATATGTGTCCGCAGCTCACTACGCGGCCCTCACCCGGCAAAGTGGCTTACATGATCTCCAAGTTTGGGATGGCTCGGGTCGCTCTAGGCGTGGCGGCTGAGCACAAACGTGACAACATCGCCGGCAACTGCCTCTGGCCGCGGACCATCATTGAGACTCAGGCTTCGATCGGGTGGAAGATGGCGGATCGCTCCCAGTGGCGCACTCCGGAGATCGTCTGCGATGCCGCGCTTGCCATTTTCGGCCGCGAGCCCCGGACCTGCACCGGCCACCAGTGGATCGACGAAGACGCGCTAGCCACTCTGGCCGGCATCACCAACTTCGACGGCTATTGGTGTGAAGGCAAGCCGCCGGAGAATCCTATTTACATCGACAAGTGGTGAACCGCGATGCCGTGCGCGCTGGTTCTATCCGCAGGTGCAATGTTCGGCGCATACCAGGCGGGCGCCTGGAACGTGTTGTCGCAGCGTTTTCAGCCCGATCTGGTAGTGGGCGCCTCGGTCGGCGCGATCAACGGCTGGGCCATTGCCGGAGCGTCTTCCCCCGAGGATCTGCTGGCCATGTGGAGAGACCCAGCCACCGCCGGGCTGATGAAGTTCCGCATGCCTTTTCCCCCATGGAGAGGCTTTCTCGATCCCGCCGGGCTCACCCGGATGGTGCGGGAATGGTACACGCGGTTCAAACCGTGCGTGCCCTATTCCGCTACCGTCGTCGAGGTTCCAAGATTGCGGCTCGTGCGCGTATCCCATGAGCGGATTACGGCGGAACACATCCTGGCTTCCTGCGCGGTACCATTTGGGTACCCGCCTGTCCGCATCGACGGCAAGTGCTATGTGGATGGAGGTGTGCTCGACATCCTGCCGCTCTGGGCAGCGGCCGAAATGGGCGCCACCCGTGTCGTTGCGGTGAACGTGCTCCCTCTCATGCCCTCGCGGTCTCTGCGCGGGGCGGTTCGCCTGATCCGGCTCTTCGGGCAGAAACCCGCCGGCATTCGAGACATCGAAGTTGTGACGATCAGTCCCCGCAGCCCCCTTGGATCGGTTCGGGACGCCCTCAAGTGGAAACCGGAGAATGTACGGAGATGGATTCAGCAGGGGGAAGAAGACGCCGGCGCGGCGAAGATCTGAGGACCCTGGCCGCTTCAAAACTGGAGCAGGATCAGCCGGAATGGCGGTGGATCTGAGACCACTTGTCCGGACGAGATTGCACGATGCGTGCCGCCAGCCGTAAATTCAAGAGCTCGCTGTGAATTGGGCCGGTTACCATCGGTATAGGGCTGCGCCCCAGGTCCACCCAGCGCCGATCGCCGCGAACAGGAGCAGATCGTTTTTGTGGATGAGTCCGCGGCGGTTTACCTGATCCAGCAGCAAGGGGACCGAAGCGCCGGCCGTGTTCGCGTGCAGCTCCAGATTGGTCTGTATTCGTGAATAAGGGATGTTGAGTATCTCGGCGGTGCGCTTGAGCACATGAGCGGAGGCCTGGTGTGGGATGATCATCGAAACGTCTTCGAGCCTCAGCCGGTTCACGCAAAGAATCTGCTGAATGCACTCGGTCAGCGCGGCTGTGGCTTTCTCGTAAACCGCCCTTCCGTTCATCGTGAAGTAGGCGTCCTTCTGGAAGATTGTGAAATGATCCATTCCCTCGCCGTCCGCGAAGAGAATGCTGGAGAACAACCCATTCTCCCGATCGTGCCTCTCCAGTACCGCGGCGCCGCTGCCGTCGCCGAAGAACACACAGTTGCGGTGATTCCAGTCCGTCACTTTGGAGAAGGTGTCGGCGCCGATGACCAGCGCATGGCTGTATACCCCGTTTTGGACGAATTGGCTGGCAATCGTAATACCGTAAAGAAACCCGGAACACACTGCGACCACATCGAACGCGGGGCATCCGTTCCGAATGCCCATCTTCTTCTGCGCAATGCATGCGGATGAGGGCATCTTGCGGTCGGGTGTCGAGGTGGCCACGATAATGAGGTCAATTTCGTTCGGTTCCAGGGCCGCCGAAGCGATCGCGTTCAGCCCGGCACAGGCAGCAATGTCCGATGTGTATTCCTCCGGGGCCGTGACGTGCCGCTGGCGAACCCCCAGGGTTTCCGCGATCCACTGCGGAGAGGTTGGCAGGTTTCCGGCGATTTCTTCGTTTGTCAGAATCTTGGCGGGTACATAGGAGCCGGTGGATTTGATGCAGACGCTATCAAACCGGTTGTTCCGGATTGTCATGGTTCCTCCTTCCGGAGGTTGTCATTCTTTAGACGAGGACCCGCTCGAGTTCATCTGAATATGGCTGCGCGGCACCCGTGATGACCGTCCTGATAAGATCGCGCGAGGCGCTCCACCAGCCGTAAAACGTCCTGCCGCTGGTGTGCGTAACGCATAGTCGATGCCACTCCTCACCGCGTGTCTCCAGGAAGTCCGCGGGAGCTGCGTTCACCGAACGAGTGTCCAGGCGAAGCCCGCAGCCGAGCGCTTTCAGCGCGCTCTCCTTGGCGCTCCACAGCAATGTCACCACCCGATCCCGATTCGCGCCTGTCGTTTGTGCGACCAAACCCTGCTCTTCATCGGTGAAGTAATCGGCGAGAAACGACGGGCTGCGCGGCTCGATCGCTTCGAGATCGCACCCCACTTCGCCGCCGGCCGGTGCGATGGCGCACAACCCCGTGCCACTGCTGTGGCTGAGCGAAAGCACGACGGGCGCAAGCCGCCCGTGGAGGAATATCTCCGGAGCGCCAGAGGGCGCCGGCCGCAGTTCAATTGCGGCCAGCGTTTCCGGATCGCGCGGGAGGTTCAAGTACCGGGCGACGGCGGACTTCGCAGTCCACCGTCCCAGGCGCCAGTCGGCGTGCCGCTTGGGAATGTGCAGTCCATCGAGGCGAGCCTGTTCGCTCTCACTTAACCACTCGTCCCCCAGGGGCACGTCGCTGCCGCTCTGTTCGAGCCAGTAGACGCACACGCGTTATGCCATCGCCATCGCGACTTTCGCCGATGAGAACACCAGCGCATCCACGTCCTCGCGGAACGCCACCGTGCGATAGCCATCGACATGCAGGTACGGAATGCCGGTTTGGTCGACCACGTAGGCGTCGAAGCCCCCCGTCACGGCATCGGCGGTGACAACGGCAAACAGCGGACCGGCCGCGGCTTCCGGCATGCGATAGAGCGAAACCCGATTCACCCGGCGGGGCAGGCCCATGCTATGTTTCACGGCCATTTCCCAGATGCCGGCCGTCTGGAAGCAAAGCTCGATCAGGCGCGGCGCAATCGCGAGCGGTCGATCATCCGGATGATGATTGGCGGGAAGGTCGGCCGCCAGCTCGCCAACCGCGCCGTACTCATCCCACCATGCCCGCTTCAGGACCCGATAGGCCGGGCCGTGGAAGTAGACGCGATAGATGGCATCGGCATCGATGGTCGATCCATGGGGCAGGCCTGGAACGGGTCCCCCGGTGCTCGCAGGACGCTGCCTGGAGAGGCGGACGCGCCCGGTGAAGTGGGTCTCGACCCGCGCTTCGGACTGATTGGCCAGAATGCGCCGGCCGGTCAACTGGCAATCGGCGACTAAACCGCCGCCATCGGGATGGAAGCGTGCCTCGACGGTGACTGGACGCGGCTCGTCGCGGTAAAACTTGAACGGCGCCAGGAACTCGACGTCCTCTACCGCTTCGACCTGCCAGCCAGGGGCGATCGACAACGCCGCTTCCGCGAAGCCCTCGATTCCCATTACGCCGGGCAGCACCGGCGTGCCCTCGATGCGGTGATCGTTGAGGAATGCCTGCACCGCCGGATCGAGCAGGGTCTCAAGCGTCAAGCCGCCGTTGAGACCCACGTGCGCGGTGCCGCCGAGCATGGGACCCAAGGCAAGGGCCGACAATTCCAGCCCTCCGGTGGCATCCCATGGCTCGAGGAGCGCACCGAGCCGTCCGGCCGCGACGACTTCGCCGCGCCAGGCGCCCGCGGTGAGTTCGCGCCGTATCCAGGGAACGCCGGCTTCGGGAGGCAGCATCTCGATTCCCGCCGCCTCCATCACTTTCGGGATGGAGCCGCGCATGGCCATTCCAATGCCACCCCATGCGGTCCAGTCGATCGCAATCCCTCGCGTCGCCGGACGTGTCCGGCGGAAGCTGGAGGCGATCTTGCATAACAGGTCGTTGGCGGAGCTGTAATCGGTCTGCCCAGGGTTGCCGAACCGGCCGGCGATCGAGCTGAACCCGATCATCGTCCCGAGCGGCATGTCGCCGATCGCGTGCAGCAGGTGGAAGAGCCCATCGCACTTGACATCGAAGACGAGGTCAAATTCGCGGGGCTCCTTATCCCGCAGCGCGTGGCTGCGGTCGATCCCGGCGGCGTGCAGCAACACGTCGATGCGCCCGCACTGCTCGCGGACATCGGCGACCACCTTCGCCACCGCCTCGCCATCGGTGAGGTTGACGCTGTAATAGCGCGCCGTGCCGCCGGCCGCGCGCACCGCTTCGATGGCGGCATTGGCTGCCTGCGCTCTCTCGAGCGCCGCCAGTTCTTTTTCGACGAGCGCCGGCGTGGCGCGCTCACCGCGCGCCTGGATACGCGCGAACAGGTCCCGCTTCAGTGCGTCTTTGTCGGTAACAAAGCGCTGGAGATCGGAATTGGCGGGGTTTGGCTCCGGCACCAGGTCGAGCAGATAGAATGTGCCGCCGGAGGCCGCCGCCAGGTCCGCGGTGATGGCGGAGACGATGCTGCCCGCCGCGCCTGTGACCAGGAACACGCTATCTTTGTTCAGAGCCATGCCGGGTTGCCCGTCGGCGGCAGGGCGTTCTTCCAGACCGATGGTCCAACGGTGCTCGCCCTGGTAACCGACCTCAACCACGCCAGGATCGCGCAAAGTCTCGTCGATGAGCCGTTCAGCGATCTCCTCCGCGCTGAGGCCCCCTTCGAAGTCGACGGCCTTCACCAGTGCCTCCGGCCGCTCTCGCTTGTAAGTCTTAGTGAAACCGGTAACGGCTCCGCCTAAAGGGGCTGTGGCTCCAGCCTCGTTGTAGCCGTGCTGCCCGCCGAGGCTGGTGGCGGAAACCAGGAACGTACCTGCGGGCGCCACCTGATCGTACAGCGTACGCATGGTCCGGTAGAGCGACTTGAGCCGCAAGTCCACCGCTTCGCGCCAGGAGGCGAAGGTCATACCGACGAGGTCGCCCTCATCGTCTAGAGCGGGTAGCCAATAGACGCCGTTCACCGGTGCTTCGGCTGTCTCAACCACTTCCACGCCCAGTGCCCGGAGCCTTTGGGCCAGAACCTCAGCTACACCGGAACGGTCGGGCATAATGAACACGCGCCGGCCGGACTCGAGCGATACGCCGGTTGATTTGCATAGGCCGAGCGGCGGGCGGAGCACCGGAATGGGCACGCGCCGTGGCATCGCGTTGGCCGCGTCAAAGGTGGCGAGTTCGCGGCGCGGCTGTTCGGCCCGCTCGGGAACTGGCGCTGGCGCGTTCGTCGCCGCCGCTGCTGGCGGAGCCGCAGTCTTCAGGTCGGGCCGCCGGTCATAGACGAACTGGATGACGCGGGCCAGCGTCGGGAAATCGCGCAGCTTCAGGTTTGGATCGCGCGGGATGTTGTAGGTCTCCCGGATGGACGCGAACAGCTCAGCCTGTTTCACGGTATCGACGCCCAGGTCGGCCTCCATGTCGAGATCCAGGTCCAGCATTTCGCGCGGGTATCCGGTTTTCTCGGTGACCAGGTCGAGCAGCTTTCGCCGTACGGGGTCTTCGGCCTCGGGAGCAGGGGTCGCCTGGGCCGGCGCGGCAACCGGAGCTGGGGTGGCGGCCGGAAGGGGCGCGGAGACCGGGAGGGGAGCGGCGGCAACCAGGTCGGGCCGCCGGTCATAGACGAACTGGATGACGCGGGCCAGCGTCGGGAAATCGCGCAGCTTCAGGTTTGGATCGCGCGGGATGTTGTAGGTCTCCCGGATGGACGCGAACAGCTCGGCCTGTTTCACGGTATCGACGCCCAGGTCGGCCTCCATGTCGAGATCCAGGTCCAGCATTTCGCGCGGGTATCCGGTTTTCTCGGTGACCAGGTCGAGCACCTTCTGACGTACGGGGTCCTCGACCTCGGGAGCGGGGGTCGCTTGGACCGGCGCGGCAATCGGAGCTGACGCAACAGCCGGAACTGGCGCGATCGCAGGAACCGGAGCGGCGGCAACCAGGTCGGGCCGCCGGTCATAGACGAACTGGATGACGCGCGCCAGCGTCGGGAAATCGCGCAGCTTCAGGTTCGGGTCACGCGGGATGTTGTAGGTCTCCCGGATGGACGCGAACAGCTCGGCCTGTTTCACGGTATCGACGCCCAGGTCGGCCTCCATGTCGAGATCCAGGTCCAGCATTTCGCGCGGGTAACCGGTTTTCTCGGTGACCAGGTCGAGCACCTTCTGCCGTACGGAGTCTTCCACCACCGGAGCAGCCGTGACCGGGACCGGCGCGGCAATCGGAGCTGACGCAACTGCCGGAACTGACGCGGCCGCAGGAACCGGAGCAGCGCCCTTCAGGTCGGGCCGGCGATCATACACGAATTGGATGACGCGCGCCAGCGTCGGGAAATCGCGCAGCTTCAGGTTCGCATCGCGCGGGATGTTATAGGTTTCGCGGATGGCCGCGAACAGCTCGGCCTGTTTCACGGTATCGACGCCCAGGTCGGCCTCCATGTCGAGATCCAGGTCCAGCATTTCGCGCGGGTAGCCGGTTTTCTCGACCACCAGAGCGAGGACTTGGGTCTGAACCGGATCCACGGCCGGCTTGGGGACGGAGGGTGGCGCGGCGGGAGCTTGGGTTATGGGTTTCGCTACCGGCGCTGGCGCGGCCACGGGCTTGGGTGCGGTCACCGGCGTGACTGCCGGCACCCTCGCGGGCGCGGCCACGGGCGCAGGTTTCACCCGTGCTACAAGTTCTTCGGCCGGCTCGGCCACTCTTGCCGTCTCGGCCGGCACGCGGCCGTCGCGCATACGAAGCGTGCGGTTCACGACCTCCAGGTCCGCGGAATAGCCCGCGGTCCGGTCGAGCCAGTTTTGCCACGCCACCGGATCAGCGATCCGGTAGCGGTATCCCAGTGCGTTGGCAGTGGGACGCGCACCGGCGCCGGGGACACGCCGGATCAGCGTCATGCAGATTTGCGAGCCGAACCCGGCGCCGAGCCGTAGCGCGTACTCGACAGGATACGAGCCACCGCGGGACAGGTTTAACGGGCCCAGTTCGGGGTCGATTTCCTTGAAGTTGGCAATCGGCGGCACGCACCCGGTTTCGAGCGCTTTGATGGCGACCACGTCCTCGATTCCGGCGCCCATCGCATGGCCGGTGAAGCCCTTTGTATTCGCGATAACAATCCGGTTTGCGTTATCGCCAAATACCGCGCGTAGGGCGTGGATTTCCGCCGAGGCGCTACCGCCGCGGGCCGGGGTATACGTCTCATGGGACACGAACACCATGTTGGCCGCCAATTGCTCGCGCCGAATCCCGGTACGGGTTTCGACCTGCCGGACGAGCTCCTCCATGGTGCGATGGACGTGCTGAATGTCCAGACGAGTGCCGTGGAATGCGCTGTTCGCTGTAACGGCGCCCAGCACTTCGCAGATGGGCCGGAGCCCGCGCTCGGCGGCGGCTTCCGCACTTTCCACTACCAGCGCCGCCGCGCCCATGCCAATGATCATGCCGTGCCGCCTGCGGTCGAAGGGAACCGCGGCCTCCTCGACGACATCGTCGGTCGCCGCGGCGCCGCTGGCCAGGAACCCGGCTCCGAACCATTCGATCATGTGGTCAGACGTAATGTCGTCCGCCGAGATCACGATCACCCTGCGGCATCGCCCGGCGCGGATCCAATCCTCCGCCAGCGCAACCGCCTGGGTCGTCGACGCGCACGCCGCATTCACTTGCGTGTTGGGGCCGCGTGCGCCGATCAGTTCGGCGAACTGCGAGTGCCCCATGGACAAAACCCGGAACAGGAAACGCCGGTCGAGCTGGAACGGCTCCTTGGCGATGGCCTCCTGCAATTCTGCGATACGCCGATCGATCTCCTGCCGCTGGGGGGATTGACTGTTCGGCTCGGACCGTTGGCGCAGATCCTCCAGCACGGCTAATTGGTCGCGGCGGGCGCGATCGGTGTAGTAGCGCCCCAAGTCGTCGGCGAATGAGTCCATTCCGGGCCAGACAGAGGCGAAGATCACGCCGGTGTCGTCGCGCATGGCGTCAGGCAGCCCCCAACGATCACGTAGTTGCGTGCCCTTGCTAGTGTTTTTGTAGCGCATGGTCAGCGGGATGCCCGCATCGCGCAGCGCATCGATGCCAGCCGCGATCGCCAGGCTGGTGACGCGATCGAGCGCCGCGATCCGCTCCTCTGAAACGCCGAACTCTTTACCGAGATCAAACGCGCCGCCGCGCCCCGCCAACTTGATCACGTCCGCTGGGTTTTGGAGCTGTTCAAAGGTGGGACCTCCGTTATCGCTCTTCACCAGTCGCGTGATGTGCTTGTCCAGGATGGCGCGGCGCAAGCGCAGCGGAATGGTGTCGATAAACTGCTCTCCGCGCAAGATCCGGGCCACGTTGCCGTCATCGAAAATGTGTTCGGTCCCTGGCAATCCCAGGGACGCGCCGGTGATCACGACCGGACGGGCTGCCGGGCGCTTTCCCTCCGGATGGGTCTCGGTTTCGGCTACTGTCTCGACCCTTCCGGCGCCCAAGCCGGCGGCATAAAGGCCGCATAGCGCCTGGTTGAAGGCGGTGGTGTCCGGGAACTTCGGATGATTGGTGAACAGCGCGAGCACGTCGCTGCGGTCGCCGAGCACATCCTCGACGAAGCCGTACAGCGCTTTTTTCGGACCCACTTCCACGAATACGCGTGCGCCGGCCGCATAGAGCGTGCGCAGCCCCTTTATAAATTGCACCGGCGAAAAGACCTGCCGCGCCAGGATGTCGAGCATTTTGAGCCGCGCGTCCGGGCCGACGGGATAGAACTCACCGTCCACATTGGCGACGATGGGCAGTTTGCCCGGCTGGAGCCGCAGGCGCTCCAGCGTGCGCCGCAGCGGTTCGCTCGCCTGCGCCACGATGGAGGTGTGGAAGGCGTGGCTCACGGTTAACAGCACGGCGTCGTATCCGGCCTTCAGGAACGCAGCGACCGCCTGTTCGACGGCGGAGCTCGCTCCGCCGATCACGGACTGCTTGTCGCTGTTGATGTTGGCGACCACCACGTAACCGTCGATGGTCTTCAGGATGCGTTCCACCTCCGCAAGCGGCGCGAAGATAGCCGCCATCCGGCCATTATCGGCATAGGAAACTTTCGTCATCTCGCGACCGCGTGCGCTGACGGCTTCGAGCGCGTCTTCAAACGGAAGGGCGCCAGCCGCAACCAGGGCTCCGTATTCACCAAGGCTGTGCCCCATGGTCATATCGGGCCGAATGCCGTAGGCGTCCAACATTCGCGTAAGGGACAAATCGGTGGCGAGTACCGCCGGCTGGGTGATGGCGGTCTGCATCAGATCCGCTTCGGCCGCCGCTACCGCGGCCGGGTCCGCCGAATCTACGAAGATATACTCGCTGAGGGGCTTCGAGAGAAGCTGCGACATCGCCCGGTCGGCTTCTTCAAAGGTGGCTGCTACAATCGGCTCGATGGCGCGCAACGGCTTCAACATGTTGACGTATTGCGAGCCCTGGCCGGTGTAAAGAAATGCTACTTTGGGCGCGGGGCCGTGGCCGCGGAAGATGCCTTGGGCGCGCAACGCCTTCCATACCGCAGGCTGGTCGGCGGCGAGCGCTTTGACAGCTTTGGCGCACTTATCCGCCAGTTCGGCGGCATTGCCGTAATCGATGGCAATCCGGTCCGGCGCACGCAGGTCCGCTTCGTATGGCGCGGCAACTGCCGGCGTCCGGCCCGCCTCCGCGGCTTTCTGAGCGGAACGAAGACGCTCGGCCAGCTCAGGCACGGAAGCAGCGCCGGCGACCAGTGATCCGCGCATGGGCGCCTTGGCGGACGACGGGCCGGCACCCGGCCGTCCCTGGCTCGCGGTAGGCGCCCCCGGCGCGGCCGGCTCACGTGTGGATGGCGGAGCCTCGTAGACCGCCACCGTCCGTTTGCCGTTCCCGGTAAGCCTGTGCGGAATGTGCTCCTCCAGGACGATGTGGAAATTAGTCCCGCCAAATCCGAACGCGCTCGCTCCGGCGCGCCTGGCGCCTTCCACCGTCTCCGTCCACGGACGCAGTTCGGTGTTTACATATAGCGGCGAGTGATCGAAATCGAAGTTGGGATTGGGATGCTCGCAGTGCGCACTCGGCGGCAGCAGTTTGGTGCTCAGCGCGAGCGCGGTTTTCAGAATGCCCGCGGCCCCCGCCGCGCCTTTCAAATGGCCGATGTTCGATTTGACCGACCCGAGGGGGATCTTGCGGCCATTGGCGCCGTGCTCCTTTAGCACGCCCGCCAGGCTCTCGATTTCGACAATATCGCCGACGCTGGTGGAGGTGCCGTGCCCTTCGAAGAGGGTTGCGGTAGATGGCGACAGCCCGGCATTGTGCCAGGCGCGCTCAGTAGCCAGCTTTTGCCCCACTGGGTTTGGCGCCGTGATGCCTTTTCCCTTGCCGTCGCCCGAAGCCCCGATGCCGCGGATCACGGCGTAGATCTTGTCTCCGTCGCGTTCGGCGTCAGCCAGGCGCTTCAGCAGGAAAAGCCCGGCGCCTTCCCCCATGACGAAGCCATCGGCGCCTTCTGCGTATGGGCGCGACCCGGTAGCCGAGAGCGCGCCGATTTTGCAGAACTTCACAAAGGAAGGCGCCCCCATATTGCGGTCGATGCCGCCGGTAAGGGCCACGTCGCAATCGTTTTCGATCAGACTGTCGACCGCCGCGGTCATGGCCGCCATGGTGGAAGCACAGGCGGCGTCGCAAGTGAAGTTCGGACCGCGGAAATTGAACACGTTAGCGATGCGCCCGGCCACGCAGTTCGCCAACTCGCCGGGCATGCTGTCTTCCGTGATGGGGGGAAACAGTTTGCCTAGGCGGGTGTGCCATTCGCGCGTGATGTCACGCCGGATGGCGGCCGGCAGGGCGGCGAAGGTGGCACTCTCGTCGAGCTCCCGGGCGTATTCCGGGAAGTACGCGCGCATCGACGTGAGGTAGTGTTTCTCACCACCCAAGGCATTGCCAATGATCACAGCCGTGCGCTCTGTATTCAACGGCCGATCCGGGTAGCCGTAGTCCGCCAGCGCCTCGCGAGTGGCGCTGATTCCCCAATGTTGTGACCCGTCCATGGCATCGGCGACGCGAGGCGGAATGGCCAACCGCCACTTGAGCGGTTCCCACGCGTACTCGCGGACCCAGCCGCCGATTTTGGAATAGGTCTTATCCGGGGCACTGTGGTCGGGGTCATAGTAGAGCGCAGGGTCCCAACGGTCAGGCGTAACTTCTGTGATGCTGTCGCGTCCGGCCTTAATGTTTTCCCAAAACTCCGGTACGTTCGGGGCATCGGGCATAACGGCGCCCACACCCACGATTGCGATGGCTCGATAACCTGTATCCTGCATGACGAGGCTCCTAGAATAGCTGGCGTTTTCGGACATAACTACCGCCTCTTTCGCGCTTGGCGCGAGTTCCGCGGCGGCTTGCGAACTTGTGGCGGTCGAGCGAGACTCACTCGGTCCCGCTACGCGGGTGAGCAGGCGAGGGCAGGCGGATTGCCTGCCTCACAAGCTCCACTTACGCGACGCGCGTGGCCGGCTTCGAGGCCCGGCCGTAAAGCACGTCGGCGACAAAATCCATGTCGGCCACCAGACCGATCTGGGCGCGGTGGATGGCCGGAAGGCTCAGCGCCGCTTCGAACGCGGCCAATTCAGCAGACTGCCCTTCCGGCCCGGCGCCGACAATCCACCGCAAACTTTCCTGGGCCACCTTGAGGGCCGCCTCTCGCGCGAAAATCCGCGCGATGGCCGCCAAGGCGACCTTATCGAATCGCTGGTTGGTCTTCTCATTCAGCCGACCTTCCGCCATGAAGGCGGCGCGGCGCGCCAGGCTGCCGGCGCACTCCGCGTAGGCGATCCATTCGCCCAGGCGCAGAAGAATGTGCTGGAAGCGGGTCAAGCGGCCGATGCGCGCGCGCTCCATGGCTTCGGCCAGGGCGTGCAGGGCCAGCGCCGCAGTTCCGGCGCCGACATCGGGATGCTGTGCGTGAAGCGCCTCGAACTCGCGCGCCCGGTCGTGGTAGTACGCGCCGCGCGTCTTCAGGTGCAGCTGCCAGCGGTCGCGGCTGATGGTCATCTCCATGATTTCGGAGGTGCCCTCGTAGATGATGGTGATGCGCACGTCGCGTTTGATTTTCTCGACCATGTATTCGTGGGTATAGCCGTAGCCGCCCAGCGCCTGAATGCTGGCCTCGGCGGCCGCATTGCCGGCCTCGGTCGACATGTACTTGGCGATGGCGCCCTCGGTGTTCAGGCTGCCTTCGGCGCCGGCATCGATCCGCTCGGCGGTCTCCTCGATGTAGGCGCGGCCGGCCTCCAGCCGAGCCACGTTCGGCACGATCAGTTTGTGGGTGTATCCCTGTTTCTGGGAGAGCGGCGCACCGGCCTGAATGCGTTTGGCGGAGTACGGAATCGCACGGTCGAGCGCCGCCCATCCCGCGCCCAGCCCGAATGCCGCAACCATCAGGCGGGTGTAACCGAACACGGCCTGCGCCTGCAGCAATCCCTGGCCCTCAACTCCGCCCACCAGCCGGCTGGCGTCAACGTATACATCGGCTAAGGAAAGTGCGGCGGTATTGCTGGTGCGGATACCATGCTTGTCTTCGGGCTTGCCCTGGGTAAATCCCGGCGCGCCCCGTTCCAGGATGAACCAGCTCGGACCCGCAGGCGTGTTCGCCAATATGGTGTAGGCATCCGCGATACCGCCGTTGCTGATCCACTGCTTGGCGCCGTTGATGCGATATCCGACGACCTTGTCGTTTTCCATCACGCGGTCCGCCGTGGTTTGTAACGCGCCCAGATCGCTTCCGGCATCCGGTTCGGTGGCGCCGTAGGCGAAAAGGATACCCTCTTCGGCGATGCGCGTGAGCCAGATCTTCTTCTGTTCCGGAGTGGCCCCGACGAAAATCGGGTCGCTGCCGAGGAATGTCGCCAGGACGGAGGTGGCAATCCCCAGATCGATCCGCGCCATCTCCTCGCACACGACGTACACGTCGAATGCGCCTCCGCCGAAACCGCCGAACTCCTCCGGGACAAACAGAAGCTGAATGCCGAGTTTGTCCGGGTTGCACATGTGCCGAACAACCTCGACCGGGCATTCGTCGCGTTCGTCCAGATCGATCAGCTCCTGGTCCGGAAGCCGCTTCTTGGCGAACTCCTTAAGCGATTTCACACTGAGTTTGAGTGTTTTGGCTGTGATCATGACCGGGACCTCTCTTTCCCTGGAACGCAACTTTCCTCGCGAACCCGCGCCGCCAAAGCCGGCATGAACTCCAGCATGTCGTCGACGATTCCCACGTCCGCCACGCGGAATATCGGCGCTGTCGGATTCTTGTTGATCGCCACGATGAACGGGCTACCCTTAAGGCCGGCCAGGTGCTGGAACGAGCCGCTAATGCCACAGGCCATATAAACCTTTGGCCTCACGGTTTGGCCGGACGACCCGACCTGGCGCGATTTGCTCATCCACTTGGCATCCACCACCGGGCGCGAGCAGCTCACCGCGGCGCCAATCGCCTCCGCCAGATCTTCGGCGATGGCGACGTTTTCCTGCTCCCCGATGCCGCGGCCAATCGAGACCAGCACCGGCTCCTTGGTAATATCGACGTCTCCGGCCTCGGGCACGACGGTTTCCAGATACTGGCGGCGCTCCGTCAGGGCGCCAACCTCCGCCGATTTGTTCACTACATGGCCACCCGCCGGAGCGCCTTCGGACGGCCGGAACGCACCCGGCCGCACGTTCAGCACCGCGCCGGCCGCGAAGTTACAACGGACATGGGTACTGAACTGGCCCCCGAACTCCTGCCGAACCGCCTGCAGCCAGTCCCCTTCCACGCCCTCAATATCCACCACGTCCGGCACGTAGGCCGCGTTTATCCGGATGGAAAGCCCGGGCGACAGATCCACCCCGAAGTGCGTGTGCGGGACCAGTACGATCGCGCCGGCCGGCAGCACCTTCTCCAGCGCCGCGCGGACCAGTTCGGCGTTGGGATACGCCAGTTCTTCCCTGGAGATCTTCCAGATTTCGCTGTAAGATGCGCGCAGGCTATCGCATACCGTATCCAGATCGGGGCCCCAGCCGGTGACGACGGCCGTCGCGCGCTCCACCGGGTCGATCTTTCGCACCGCAACCGGCAGTTCAGAGGCGGTGTCATCCGCGACACCATTCTTGTGGACGATATAGGCGAATATCCGTGGCATCAGTTTAACCCTCCCTTGGCCTTCAGCAGTTCCATGAGCTTGTCGACAATCTCGTCGCGGCTTCCGGCGAGGATCTCCGCGCCTTTGCCGGCCGGCGGCGCGAAGTAGTCCACGCGCCTCACCTTGGCCGCAAGTTCGCCCACGGTGCCGGGTTCGACCGCGAGATCCGTTGCGCCCAGAGTCGGAATGGGAACGGACGCCACCTGCCGGATGCCGCGCATGCCCACGTAGCGCGGCTCGTTGATCCCGGTCTGGATGGAGAGTACGCACGGCAGGTCGATGCCGCTGATCTCTTTGTTGCCGCCTTCTATCTCGCGGGTGATACGAAGTCTGTGACCGTCCATCACTTCGATGGCGGTCACCAGCGACGCGAACGGGTAATCCAGCATGGCTGCCAGCATGCCGCCTACCTGGGCGCAGCCATCGTCGGCCTGGACGCCGGTCAGGATCAGATCGTAATGCTCCGATTGCGCGTACGCCTTGAGGATGGCCGCAATGCCGCGGCCGTCGGACCCGTTAAAGGCATCGTCGGAGATCAGCACGCCGCGTTTCGCGCCCATAGCCATCTCCCGGCGCAGGATCTCCTCGTCTTCTTCGCCGCCCACCGTCACCACCGTGACGTTCCCGCCCATACGCGCGGCGATCTGCAATGCCTCCTCCACCGCGTAGTTGTCGGGTTCATTGATCGAATAGACGAGGTCGCCCGGTTCTATATCGTTTCCGGCGCCGTTGAGCTGGATCTCGTTTTCCGAGGTATCCGGCACTCTCTTTGCACAAACCAGGATCTCCATCTTGCTTCTCTCCTTACAATTGCGTTAATCGGCCATCTGCCGATCCACCAGTTCCGCCAGGTCGACGGCCGTCATTTGCCCTTCCATTCCCGCAACCTTGATGGCATCTTCGATGTTGACCATGCAGAACGGGCAGGCTGTCACCATCACGTTGGCGCCCGCTTCGGCGGCCATGCGGACTCGCCGCACACCCATTCGTTGCTCCTCTTTGGCCTCGTAGAACAGCGCCAGGCCGCCTCCGCCGCAGCAGAACGACCGGTCCCTCGAGCGCTTCATCTCCACCCGCCGCAAGCCCGGAATCGCGTCCAGCACGTCGCGCGGGTCCTGGTAGATGCCGTTGTGCCGTCCCAGGTAGCAGGGATCGTGGTAGGCGTATACCCCGTTCTCGACGGCCTTCAGCCGGATCTCGCCCGCTCTGACCGCGCGGGCGATCACCTGGCTCGAATGCTCGACCGGAGGCACATCCGTGTAATCGTGCTTCAGGGCGTTGAAGGCGTGCGGGTCGGAAGTGACGATTCGCTGAACGCCGGAGTTGCGAATCGCTCCCGTGTTGTGGTCCCGCAACGCCAGGAAAAGCGTCTCCTCGCCGAAGCGCCGCACGTCGTGCCCGCTGTCACGCTCTTTGGGGCCCAAAATGCCGAAGTTCTGTTTCAAACGGCGAAGGATGCGGGTGGTGGCGCGCCCGATCGACTGAATCCGGTCGTCGTAGGAGGTGATACTGTCTACAAAGTAAAGCGTGCTCACGCCGCCCCGGCCGTTCAGGATCGGTACCGCGCCTTCCGCCCAGTCGGCGCGCTTCTTCTCCATTTTTCCGAACGGATTTCCTCGGGTTTCGATGGCTTTCAGCGGCTTGTGAAGGGATTGCGGCGCCTTGCCGTCGTCGATCAGGCCGCGCCTCAGGTCGACGATCTTGTCGATATACTCGACAAGCAGTGGACATTCCGCTTCACAGGCCCCGCAAGTCGTGCACGACCAGATCTCGTCCTCGGAATAAACGCCGCCAACCAGGGGGGTACCGTCCTTGGGCGGTCCAAAAACCGGGTAATGCCGGAAAACGTAATCTCTGCCCTTGGTCGAGAGGTTTCGCGGCGAAAGCGCCCTCCCTACCGTGTTCGCCGGGCACTGGTCGGAGCATCTGCCGCAGTCCGCACAGGAGTAGAAATCGAGAATGTGTTTCCATGTGAAATCCTCGATCTTCTTAACCCCGAGAGATGGGATGGTGTCCAGTTCCCCGTCCGGGACGCCCCATCGGACCGGCTTTACCATGCCGCGGTCCAGTTTGGCAAAGTAAATCGAAAACAGCGAAGTTTCGACATGGAACTGGATGCCGAACGGCCGATAACAAAGCAGAAAGAAAAACGTGAATTCGTGGACGAGGTACGCGCCCAGGTACAGATTGTGCAGGGTCGCCACAGCGGCTCCGGCGAAAGCGGTTTCGACCAACCAGGGCAGCGACCAGGGCCCCAGGAACTCCGCCCGGCCCCCTTGCCCTGCATGATAAGCGGCCTGGCTCCCTTCGAAAACGCCGTCGGCAGCCATCAGGACCGCGATCAATGCCAACAGAAAAATGGCGTCAGCTGAAGGGCGGCCGTACCGCGCCGGCCGAAAGGCTAGGCGGCGAACGATGGCGATTCCCATACAAAGAAAGACCACCGCCGCGGCGTAACCGCGCGCCACGTTGTACCAACTGCCGGATTCGACGGCGAACCGGTCCCAGACGCCCATGGCGAGAAGAGCGAAGACGCGGCTCGCCAGCATCAAAAAGCCGGCGAAGACCAGAATATGAATGACGCCGGCAAACCGGTAGCGGGGGTGGCGCCACTGCGCCAGCCAGTATTGCAGCAGCTTGCCCAGCCGCGCCAGGGGCCGGTCGAAACGGAAATCGCGCTGCGCGCGCAGAAGCGGCATCAGACGGCGGGCCGCGATCCAGGCAAAGCATGCAAGCCCAAGAAGGTGAAGGAAGAGGAACAAATCCCTCCCACGGATCAGCCAGTACGTGGCTCCCGCGATCGAGTTAAAATTTTCTCCCATGGGAATCGCTCGCCGGGCGATTATGCCATTGCAGCGGCACTCTCAACAGTCAAACGCTCGTTCAAAATCAGCCGCCGCAGAGTGCGAAGATCATTCAGCATCCGCCGGCTTTTGTGAACATGACAATTAAGCATCTTCAGTTTGAAGATTGCCAGGTCGATCGCTTGCGCACGGCGTTGGTCGCCATTGTGCAGAGCCTGATCCCGGTCGCGCTTCAAGTCGCTCATTACTTCCAGCGTAGTCGCGGCCAGGATGTTCATGTATTCATGAGCGCTCTCGATTGAGTCGAAAGGCTGTTCGATCTCTTGTGCGAACATGCAGTCCCGCTCCCGGGCGCAACAGACGCGCCCTTCAGGTGTCTTCAGAGACACACCATAAACGGAATACCAAGCCCGCAACGCGAGACGCAGTCCAGAACACCGATATCTAAGAACGCGTGAACCGGCTGAACTCACCGCTACTGACTATTCACCGCGTGCGAGGCTTAATAATATCGGACATCTAGATCTTAATTTATAATTTGCTTTTGTCAAGAAAAAATATAGAGAAGAAAAACTTCTACGGTATCAGTTCGTACAATTAGGACTGATGGACAAAAAGGGCGAATGGGTCGGCAACTCGGCTCCATTGGATCGAATGGGATGAGGCGCCTGATTCCCGCGGAGAATGCGCTAACCACGTTGCCGGGCATTGAAACGATGAGTCTGACCGCCGGATCGTCGTGCCTGCTAGCTCCTCTGGCGTGAGCGGGGCTGTAATAAAATATACATACCCCAAGAACTGATTTTACAGGCAAAACGGCGCTCGGCGTCACCGCCGTCGCGGCGCGTCTGCCGTTTGGTATAGCAGACGTTGCCGTCAGTGAGTGGTCGTGGCTATAACTTCCACCACGGGCGCCGGGCGCTCATACCGTGGCCGGCGCGCCCAGCTTCTCTTCGACGGCATTCAGTAGATCCGCAGGCGATCGGTTCGCATCGATGCGATGGTATTCCCACCGGGCGCGGCTGTGGGCGACCAGGTCGCCGATAGTTTCGTAGTAAACGGCAAACCGCTTGGAAATGGTGGCTTGATTATCGTCCGAGCGCCGGATCAGAAAGCCGCCGTCATCGTCGCAGAAATCCTCGTGCGCCGGCGGCCGGGAAAGCGTGTTGTACACCCGGCCGCATATGATGCACTCTTGCCGCGACAGCAGGCGCGCTTTCAAAGCGGGTTCGCTCATAACCAGCTCGATCGCCACCGGCGCCGGCAAACCCAGCCGGTTGATCAGCGATTCCAGATGTGATGCTTGCGAGCGGGTACGCGGGTAGCCATCCAGCACGAAGCCGCTCCTGACATCGGTCTCACCGAGGCGCGCGGTCACCACCTCATTGATTTCTTTCTCCCCAACCAGGGCGCCGGAGTTCATGAGCGCTCGCAACCCGGCCGCGGCCGGGTTGCTGCCCTCGGCGGCGGCTCGCAGCAAAGCGCCCGATGATATGGAAGGTACTCCCCACCATCGCGCAAGCAGATGGGCTAACGTACCCTTTCCGCTACCCGGCGCTCCCAACAACACTACCGTCCGCCCCGTCATACCCGCCACCCCGCTACCGGTCCATTCGCTGTCGATACCATGGTCTGAGTAAACCCCGGAATCGGAGTTGGCTACAACCAGGGGCGTCCGATTCGGACGAGCGTCCGACTGGCCCGGTACCGGGGGGTATATCCCGACACTGTCGTTTCGAGTACACTGTATCGGAGGTCCTTGACGAACTCGGCGGCTGTGTGCCGCGCCCGGGTCCGGCCCGTCAGCCTGACACAGATGGAAAGCAGCACCAAAGACGGCCCCGTTCTGGCCAGGCCCGATCTGGATCGTCTGCAAAGCTATATGAACGCCCGCCAGATCGGCGCGGGACTGCAATGGCTGGACCTTCACCGCTCCGAATTTGAGGGCTTGCGACCGGACACCCCCGATGCGTTCGCCATTCTGGTCTGCTTGATGCAATGGGTGGATGTGGGCTGGGACGGATTGCCGCTGGTGCGCAGCTTTGTCGGAAGCCTTCCCGTCGAGGCGCATTCCGAACTTCGCCTGCTGGACTACCTTCGCCTGTCGGTGGCGCAAGGAATGGTGCACATGCACGACCAGGAACCGGACGCCGCCATCCGCCGCTTTGAGTTGGCGCTGCCCCTGCTTCGGGAAGCCTGTCGCGACCGTCTCCTGCTGGCCCTGGCGCATTTCTGGAAGGCGCACTGCCATCGCAAGAAAGCCGAATACGATCTGGCGCGAACCCATATCAACGAAGCTCGGGCGATTGCCATCGAAGCCGAAACGGCACCGTTCGTGTCGGTGATGCGCGTGCTCGAAAGCTGGCTGTGGTTTCAGCAACAGGATCTGCGCCAGGCCGTGACCACTCTGCAGGAAGCTGAGACGGTGCTGCGCCATACCGACGACTACGTCACCCTCGGAAACCTGTACTCCGGATTCGGCCGGATCGCACGGCGCGAGGGACGCTACGAACAGGCGTTGGAGTTTTTCGCGCGTGCCGCCGAGCAATACCGCCAGCGCGATCCCCTCCACCGCAACCTCGCCCGTTCCCTGGCTCACATGGCCTACGTCAAACGGCTCATCGCGCGTCGCCTCCAGCACAACATGGAGAGCGAAATCGCCCGCCGCCGCAAGGGCGCCGTCAGTGGAGGCGAATCCGCCGCCGACAGCGCCGCCACCCGCGGCCACTGCGAGCGCCTGCGCCAGGAGGCCTTCCTGGAACTGGATCGCGCCGGCAGCATATACGGCACCCGGCACGCTCACGGGACGGCGACCGTGAGAGTATATCGCGGTTACCTTTACCTGGACCGGGGAGAGCTGGATCGGGCCGAACTGGAGGCCGCCGAGGCCTTCCGGCTGGGGGAAGAGAAACAGGACTTCATAATCATGGCTCGCGCCCGCCTGCTGGAAAGCCTGGTCGAAAACGCCAAGCACGAAGAAGGCATCGAAGATCCTGCTAACCCGATCATTCATGCTCAGCGCGCCGATGATTATGCCAAGGAGGCCCTCAGCTTCGCCCGCTCCACCGAGGACAATCGCCTGATCGCTCATGCCTGCATTCTGCAGGGGCTCACCCTCTCCGGCGATTACCTGAACGATTTAGACGGCGCTCGCAAGTACTGCGAAGAGGCCGCCCATCACCTGAAACCCGGCGCGCACGACTACCTGTGGGAGGACTTCGAAACTCTGCGCGCCCGGATCTTGCGTGGCGGCAACGTGGATGCCACCCTGAAGCGTCTCTCCCAGGGCTTGGTTGGCGAAAAGTCCTTCCAGCAAATCACCGAGGATTTCGCCGGCATCATCATCCCCAAAGTGTGGGAACAGGAGGGCCGAAAGGTTTCCGGTGTCGCGCGGCGCCTCTCCATCTCACCGAAAAAGGTGCGGCGGATTTTGCGCCGGGCAGGCCTGGACGCCCGCCCGAATAAACTCCCGGCCGGTGGCGCCTGAACCGAGCGCCGTGTGCCCGGGCTCGTGAGCAGGATGGCATCCCGCGTGCCGGTTGTTCGCCGGCGCTTCGGTCGGACGATGTGAAATCGGCAGGCTGGCCAAGCCGGGCTGGCCGATTCTCAATCGGTCCGCAGGTTGGCAACTTGCCCCACGGCTGCCGCCGCTAAATTGCCTTTCCAGCCTTTCGGCGATTCCTCCCGACCATTCGCCGCCTAATCTTGACTAAGAAGTACAGATTCGCTAATCTGGTGACGGGTAGGAGTTTACGTGAGCGATTCTACCAACACCATCGAGACCTTTGCGAAGCAGGAATATAAATGGGGGTTCGTCAGCCCCATCGATTCGGATTCGATTCCGCGCGGATTGAACGAGGACGTCGTCCGGCTGATTTCGGCCAAGAAACAGGAACCGGAATGGCTGCTGGAATGGCGGCTGAAGGCTTACAGGCACTGGCTTACCATGACGGAGCCCACCTGGGCCAACATTCATTATCCCAAGATCGACTACCAGGACATTATTTATTACGCCGCGCCGAAATCGAAGGCCGACGGCCCCAAGTCCCTGGAAGACGTCGATCCGGAACTGCTGAGGACTTACGAGAAGCTGGGCATTCCGCTGGCGGAGCGCGCCGCGCTAGCCGGCGTGGCCGTGGACGCGGTTTTCGATTCGGTTTCGGTGGCGACCACCTTCAAGGCGAAATTGAAGGAGATGGGCGTGCTGTTCTGCTCGTTCTCCGAAGCCGTCCACGAATATCCCGAGCTGGTGCAGAAATACCTGGGCTCGGTGGTGCCGACCTCGGACAACTTCTTCGCGGCGCTCAACTCGGCGGTCTTTTCCGACGGTTCCTTCTGCTATGTGCCCAAGGGCGTGCGCTGCCCCATGGAGCTTTCCACCTATTTCCGCATCAACGCCAAGGATACCGGCCAGTTCGAACGAACCCTGATCGTGGCCGACGAAGGCGCCTACGTGAGCTACCTGGAAGGCTGTACCGCGCCCATGCGCGACACCAACCAGCTGCATGCCGCGGTGGTGGAGCTGGTGGCGCTCGACAATGCCCAGATCAAATATTCCACCGTGCAGAACTGGTATCCCGGCGACAAAAATGGCAAAGGCGGCATCTATAATTTCGTGACCAAGCGCGGGGCTTGCCGGGGTGTGAATTCGAAAATCTCCTGGACGCAGGTGGAAACCGGTTCGGCCATCACTTGGAAATACCCGAGCTGCCTGTTAATTGGCGACCATTCGGTGGGCGAATTCTATTCGGTGGCGCTGGCCAACAATTACCAGCAGGCCGATACCGGCACGAAGATGATCCACATCGGGAAGAACACCACTTCCACGATTGTCTCGAAGGGGATTTCGGCCGGCCACGGGCAGAACACCTATCGCGGCGGCGTCAAAATCCTGAAGAACGCCACCGGCGCGCGCAATTATTCGCAATGCGATTCGCTGCTGCTGGGCGACCAGTGCGGCGCGCATACGTTCCCGTACCTGGAAGTGAAGAACACTTCGTCGCAGGTGGAGCACGAAGCGTCCACTTCGAAAATCGGCGAGGACCAGATCTTCTATTGCCGCCAACGCGGTATTTCCACCGAGGACGCGGTCTCGATGATCGTACACGGCTTCTGCAAGGAGGTTTTCCGCGAGCTGCCCATGGAATTCGCCGTGGAAGCGCAAAAGCTGCTCGGCGTAAGCCTGGAAGGCAGCGTAGGTTAAGAAAAGAAGATAGCCACAGATAAACATAGATTGAAAAACCAAAGGTCTTATCTGTGTTCATCTGTGGCTCGGATTTGATTTCGCGTTTGAGGACTCATGTCATTACTGGAAATTAAAAACCTGCACGCCACGGTTGGTGACCGTGAAATTCTGAAAGGCATCGATCTTACTATCGACGCCGGCGAAGTGCACGCCATCATGGGGCCGAACGGCTCCGGAAAAAGCACGCTGGCACAGGTGCTGGCGGGCCGCGATATCTATCAGGTCACCGAGGGCGCTATCGTCTACGACGGGCAAAACCTGCTCGATCTTTCCCCGGAGGACCGCGCCCGCGCCGGTATCTTCCTGGCGTTTCAATACCCGGTCGAGATTCCCGGCGTCAGCAACATGTACTTCCTGAAGGCCGCATTGAATACGGTGCGCAAGGCACGCGGCCTGGAAGAGCTGGACGCCATGGATTTCCTTAGCCTGGTCAAGGAAAAGCTCAAGATCATGGACGTCGATCAGACGCTGCTGAATCGCCCGGTGAATACCGGATTTTCGGGCGGTGAGAAGAAGCGCAATGAAATTTTCCAGATGGCGGTGCTGGAGCCCAAGCTGGCGGTGCTGGATGAAACCGATTCCGGCCTGGATATCGACGCGCTTCGAATCGTGGCCGCCGGCGTCAACGCGCTGCGCGACCCGCGGCGCTCCATGATCGTCGTCACCCACTATCAGCGCCTGCTGAATTACATCGTGCCCGATTTCGTGCATGTGCTATCCGAGGGCAGGATCGTGAAGTCCGGCGGGAAAGAACTGGCGCTGGTGCTGGAAGAGAAGGGCTACGCCGGGCTGGGCATTGAAGACGCCGAGGAAGAGGTCGCACGGGTATGACGGCGGTTTCCGAACAGATCGGCAACTGGCTGGAGTTGTTCACCACGCAGCCGCCTGCCGAGCCCTGGCGGCGGGAATTGCGCGAGCGCGCGTTCGAGCGTTTTTGCGCGCTCGGTTTCCCCAGCACCCGCGACGAAGAATGGCGCTTCACCAGCGTCGCGCCGATTGCCCGCGCGCGGTGGTCGCATGCGCCAGAAGCCCTCGCGGATGCCGACTCGGTGGCGCCGTGGACTACCGGCGGCATTCGCCTGGTTTTCGTCAACGGCAGACTCGCTGGCCCCGTTCCCGCCTTGCCCAAGGGCCTGGAAGTCCGGCCGCTGGCCGAGCGTTCCGAGCTCGATCGGATCGTGCCCGAGACCGCATTCACGGCGCTCAATACGGCTTTCTTAGGCGAGGTTGCCTGGGTGCAGGCATCCCGCGGCGCCGTGGTCGAGACGCCCATCCATCTGGTCTACATCACCACCGTGGACACTTATGTGGCGCCCCGCGTGCTGATCCAGGCGGGCGCGGACGCTCACCTCACCGTGGTCGAAAGTTTTGCCGGCACGGGCGCTTACTTCACCAACGCGGTGACCGAAATCGTGGCCGGTCACGGCGCGGTGGTGGATCACTATAAGGTGCAGCGCGAATCGCTGGATGCGTATCATGTAGCTGCGCTGGGAGCCAGGCTTGGGCAGAGCGCGAATTTCCGAACCCACTCGATTTCGCTGGGCGGCAAGCTGGTGCGCAACGATATCGGCGCGATGCTTTCCGAAGGCACCGAAGCCACTCTTAATGGCCTGTATATCGTCAACGGCTCGCAACACGTGGACAACCATACCACCATCGACCACGCCAAGCCGCACGGCACCAGCCACGAGCTTTACAAGGGCATCCTCGATGGCCAGTCGAACGCGATCTTCAACGGCAAGATCATCGTCCGCAAGGATGCCCAGAAGACCGATTCCAAGCAAACCAACAAGAACCTGGTGCTGAGCGACTACTCCGTGGTGAATACCAAGCCCGAATTGCAGATTTGGGCCGACGACGTTCGCTGCACCCACGGCGCCACCATCGGCCAGCTCGACGCCGAAGCTTTGTTTTACCTGCAGTCCCGCGGCATTGGCCGCGGCGAGGCGCGCAGCTTGTTGACTTACGCCTTCGCCGAGGACATCGTCGACCGGATTAAGGTCGAGAGCCTGCGGGACTCGCTCGAAAAGGTCCTCTTCGAGAAATTCCATGAGCACGCTGACCAGTGAAATCCCGACCACTTTCGACGTGGAGAAGCTCCGGGAAGATTTCCCGGTGCTCAAACAGCAGATCCATGGCAAACCGCTGGTGTACCTGGATAGCGCCGCCACGGCGCAAAAACCGTACGCGGTGATCGAAGCCATCCGCCGCTTCCATGAAGTGGATTGCGCCAATATTCATCGCGGCGTCCATGAGCTCAGCCAGCGCTCCACCGCGGCCTACGAGCAAACCCGCACCCGCGCGCGCCAGTTCCTGAACGCCGCCTCCGACGCCGAGATCGTGTTCGTGCGCGGCACCACCGAGGGCGTCAACCTGGTCGCGTCGAGCTGGGGCCATTGCAATTTGAAGGCCGGCGACGAAGTCGTCATCTCGGCGATGGAGCACCACTCCAACATCGTCCCCTGGCAAATGCTGTGCGAAGCCCGCAACGCCCGGCTGCGCGTGATCCCCATGAACGATCGCGGCGAGCTGATTCTGGAGGAGTACGAGAAGCTGCTCAACCCGCACACCAGGCTGGTAGCGGTGGCGCATATTTCCAACGCCTTGGGCACGGTAAACCCGGTCGCGGAAATGATCGCCATGGCGCACCGCGCGGGCGCCCTGGCGCTGATCGACGGCGCGCAGGCGGCGCCGCATACCCGCGTCGACGTGCGCGCCCTGGACGCCGATTTCTACGCTTTTTCCGGCCACAAGACGCTGGGACCGACCGGTATCGGCATCCTTTACGGCAAACAGGCGCTGCTTGAAAACATGCCTCCCTATCAGGGCGGCGGCGACATGATCCGCACGGTTACGTTCGAGAAAACCACCTACGCCGATCTGCCCTACAAGTTCGAAGCGGGCACGCCCAATATCGCCGGCGGCATCGGACTGGGCGCGGCTCTCGAATACATCGGCGGCATCGGTATCGAACGCATCGCCGCCTGGGAGCACGAATTGCTCCGCTACGGCACCGAACAACTGGAGCGGATCCCCGGTCTGCGGATCATTGGCACCGCCAGGCAAAAGGCGGCCGTGATTTCCTTCGTGATCGAGGGCATTCACCCGCACGATATCGGCACCGTGCTCGACCTGGACGGCATCGCCGTGCGCACCGGCCATCACTGCGCCCAACCCGTGATGGATCGCTTCCACGTCCCGGCCACCACGCGTGCCTCGCTGGCGTTTTACAACACCCTCGCCGAGATCGACAAGCTGGTGGCGGGCATCCATAAAGTGAAGGAGGTATTTCGCTAATGGTGCATGAGCTGTATCAGGAGACCATCCTCGACCACAGCAAGCGCCCGCGCAATTGCCATGCCATGGCGGATGCGGACCGGAAGGCCGAGGGCTACAACCCGCTCTGCGGCGACAAACTGAAGCTGTACGTCAAAATGGATGGCGACATCGTCCGCGATGCCAGCTTCGAAGGTTCGGGCTGCGCCATTTCCACCGCCTCCGCCTCGTTGATGACCGAAAGCCTTAAAGGCAAGACCCGCACCGAAGCCCTGGCCTTGCTCGAAAAATTTCACGACCTGCTCACCAGCGACGACGAGGTCGGCGACGGACTTGGCAAGCTCGTAGTCTTCTGCGGGGTGCGGGACTACCCGGCCCGAGTCAAGTGCGCCACCCTGGCGTGGCACACTCTCAAGTCGGCGCTGAACGGGGCCGATCGACCGGTCTCCACCGAATGACGCTCGAATCCCAGATCGTGGCCGCGCTGAAGCGGGTCTACGACCCGGAGATGCCGGTCAACGTCTACGACCTGGGTCTGATTTACGGCATTCGGGTGGAGGCTGACGGGCGCGTCGCCATTCGCATGACGCTGACCGCGCCCAACTGCCCGGTGGCCGGCTCGCTGCCTGCCGAGGTCGAGCGCGCCGCGCGCGCGGTGCCCGGTGTCGCCGACGTTAAAGTCGAGCTGAGCTTCGATCCCCCCTGGTCGAAGAACAGTATGTCGGAAGCTGCCAAGCTGGCGCTGGGAATCGAGGACATCATACCGGTTGGCAGGCTGGGTTCGGTGAGAAGGCCGTGAAGCTCAGCGCGCACGAAGAATACGGTGTACGCTGCCTGGTGCGGCTGGCCTATGCGGGTTTCGAAGGCCAGGGTCTGACCATCCCGGAGATCAGCATGGCCGAAGGGGTTTCTTCCGCCTATGCCGCCAAGATCCTGCGCGTGCTGCGCAAGGGAGGATTCGTTAAAGCCGCCCGCGGCAAGGACGGCGGCTACACCCTGGCCCGGCCCGCCGCCGACATTCGTCTCGGCCATGTCATGGAAGCTTTGGGCGGGCGCTTGTTTGAGAGTAATTTCTGCGACAGCCACGCCGGCCAGGCGGCCATCTGTACCCGCTCGGTGGATTGCTCCGTACGTTCGCTTTGGCGCGCCGTGCAGGTCTCGGTGGACCAGGTGCTGGACAAAATTACGCTGAGCGATCTATTGCAAAATGAACAGGATATGAATTCCTGGGTTAAGACGATTCCGGGCCCCGTCACGATCCGGCTGAATTAGAAATCCCGCAGCCGCATGGTAAGCTGGTAGGGTTATACAATTATTTCGTATTGGGGTTCTTTATCTGAATCACCGCGCACTCATACTGCCCGTTTTGATGGCCACCGCCGCACTTGCCGACGCGCCGGGGCCTTCGCCGGACGCGATTCTCCATAATTACTCGGCCGCGCTCGGGAACCAGGCCCGCACCGGCCAGCGTATGGAGGTGAGCATTTACGGCTCGCTACCGAATCTCAAGAAAAGCGGCCGCCTGCGGGCTTTGCGCCATATTTCCAACGTGGGCCGCATCACCTACCAGGTCTTGGGATTCGAGGGCGACAACACGGTGAAGAAGGAAGTCATCGCCCGGTATCTGGCGGCCGAAATGGATGCCGCTCATGCCCCCGAAAAAGACGATACCCATCCGCAGCCGTCGGTGGCCGTCACACCCGACAACTACCGCTTTCAATACAAAGGCCGCGCCCAGCGCGATGGCCGCGATACGTTCCTGTTTCAGGTGGCGCCGAAACGGCAGCGGTCGCTCGCCGGTAGCGCTGTTGATTTCTTCCGCCGCCTGATCGGCGTCCCGGCGGCGCCGGCCGCCGCCGGCCTGTTTAAGGGCCAGCTCTGGATCGACCGCGCAACCTGGCTTCCGGTGGAGGAATCCGGCACTCTGGCCAGCGTGGCCTCGATCTGGGTCAAACGCATCGACTTTGTTCGCAAATACGAAATCCGCGACGGCCGCTCCCTTCCTCTGCGCCTGGAGAGTGTGGCGGATACCCGCGTGGTGGGCCGCGCCGAGTTGACCATCGATTACAGCAACGTCACCCTGGACGACAGCGACGCGGACATGGAGTTTGAATGAGAACGTTATTTCTAAATCCACCATCGTTTGAAGGATTCGACGGCGGCGCCAGCTCCCGCTGGCCGGCGTCCCGCGAAATCGAATCCTACTGGTATCCGGTCTGGCTCTGCTACCCGGCCGGCATGTTGCCCGACAGCAAAGTGGTGGATGCGCCGCCGCACAAGATTTCCATCGAACAGACCGTGCAGATGGGCAAGGATTTCGAGCTTCTCGTGCTCTACACCTCGACTCCCGGATTTCACGTGGATGTCAAGATGGCGGAGATGATGAAGGATTCGAATCCCAAGCTCCAGGTGGCTTTCGTCGGGCCGCCCGTCACCATCGAGCCGGAAAAAACTCTTCTCAACAACAAAGCCATCGATTTCGTGGTGCGCCGCGAGTTCGATTACCAGATTGCCGATTACGCCAAGGGCAAGCCCCTCGACGAGATTCCCGGCGTCAGCTTCCGCAAGAACGGCGCCGTGGTTCACAACCCCGAAGCGCCCGCCATCGAGAACCTGGACGCGCTGCCCTGGGTGACCAGAGTCTATAAACGCGACCTCGACATCACCCGCTACAACGTTCCGTTCCTGCTCAACCCGTTCATCTCGTTCTACAGTTCGCGCGGCTGCCCGGCGCTGTGTACCTTCTGCCTGTGGCCGCAGACCCACTCCGGACACCGCTGGCGCCTGCGCTCGTCCGACGACATGGCGAACGAGGTTCGCTACGCGTTGGACGCGTTTCCCAACGTCAAGGAGATTTTCTTCGACGACGATACCTTCAACTACCGCAAGGATCGCACCATTGAACTTTCGAAGAAGCTCAAGCCGCTGAACTTCACCTGGTCCTGCACCTCGCGCGTCACCACCGACTACGAAACCCTGAAGGCTATGAAAGAAGCCGGCTGCCGGCTGCTGATCGTGGGCTACGAATCGGGCGATCCGCAGATCCTCAAAAACATCAAAAAGGGCGCCACCGTGGATATGGCCGAGCGCTTCACCGCCAACTGCAAGAAGCTGGGCTTGGCGGTGCACGGCGATTTCATCATCGGCCTGCCCGGGGAAACGCACGACAGCATCCGCAAGACCATCGATTTCGCCAAGCGGCTGGACACCGAAACCATCCAGGTTTCCATCGCCCATCCCTATCCGGGCACGGAGTTCTACGAATACGTCAAGCGCAACAACCTCATCACCATCGATTCGATGACCGACGACGTCGGCCATCAGCTTCCCAACATCGTTTATCCCGGTCTGGATCGCGCCGAACTGGTCGACTGGGTGGAGCGCTTCTACGGCGAGTACTTCTTCCGCCCGCGGGTGATCTGGCGCATCGTCCGCAAGGCCATTTTCAATAACGACGAACGCCGCCGGCTGACCAAGGAAGCCCGCGAGTACATGGCTCTGCGCTCCAAACGCAAGAAATTCGTCGCCGACAATACCGCCAAACCCGCGCCCGCCGCGGCCGGCTCCGGCGATTGAGTGGGACAGGCCTCCCGGCCTGTCTCCATGTGGGGCAGGCCCTAGGCCTGCGGCGGCCTCCCAAGCCGCCCTGTTCCGAACCATCCGAAAATGACGGTCCAAGTTCTCTCAATCTCTGTCGCGACAATCGCTCTGACGGCAGGCAGGCGGCCTGGGAGGCCGCCACAGGCTGGGAGCCTCCCCCACAAAGATAGGACATCGTGATCTTCCTGGCTTTGCCGGCGTTGGCCGCGGCGGCCTACTACGCGCTGGCGGTGGTCGCCGCGGCGCGCTGGTCCCGATCCTCAGCTTACGCCCCTGCACCCTCGCCGTCCGTCTCAATTCTCAAGCCGGTGCACGGCCGCGATCCCCGTTTTTGGGAGGCCATTCGTTCCCACGCCGAACAGGAGTATCCAGAATTCGAAATTTTGTTCGGCGTGGCCGATGCGAGTGATCCGGCGCTCCAAGATATCCGCCGCCTGGAACGCGAATACCCATCCCTGCCGATCCGCACGTGCTTCGTCTCCACTATCGCGCCGAATGCCAAGGCGGGCGTGCTGGCCGAGCTCGCACGCCAGGCCCGCTACCCCGTGCTGCTGGTGAACGACAGCGACATTCGCGTTCCGCCCGGCTATCTGGCCGCCGTCACCGCGCCGCTGGCCGATCCCGAAGTGGGCCTGGTCACATGCCTGTATCGCGCCGCCGCCGAATCCTGGCCGACGCGCGCCGAGGCCCTGGGTATCGCCACCGAATTTGCTCCCAGCGTGCTGGTGGCGCGCTTGCTCGGCGTGGCCGAATTCGCCCTCGGTTCTACCATGGTTTTCCGCTCCTCCACGCTGGCCGAAATCGGCGGCTTCGAAACTATTTTCGATTACCTGGCCGACGATTACCAGTTGGGCAGCCGCATCCACCAGCGCGGCTACCACATCCGCTTCGCCCCGGTCGTGGTCGAGACCAACCTCGGTGCCGGCGGGTGGGCCGACGTGTGGCGTCACCAGTTGCGATGGTCGCGCACCATCCGCGTATCCCGCCCGTCCGGCTATTTCGGTTACGTCGTCACCCACGCCACTCTTTGGGCCACCGTCGCGCTCGCCGCCGGCTACTGGCCCATCGCGCTCGTCGCCCTGGCGCTCCGCCTCTGGGCCGGCATCTGGACCGGCGCCGGCATCCTCGAAGACCCCAAAACCGCCCGCGACTTCTGGGTCATCCCGCTCCGCGACCTCGCCGGTTTCGCCGTCTGGCTGGCGGGCCTCTTCGGCGATACCGTGGATTGGCGGGGGCAGAAGTTGCGGCTATCGCGTAGCGGGACAATAAGGTCCTAATCGGGCCAACAATCTGGGCGAAGTCCGGAGTAGGAGTTCTTGTGGGGCAGGTTGTTCAACCTGCGGACCGATTGTCAATCGGTCCAGCTGGGCGCCAGCCCGGCCGCGGGCCGACGGCCTCGGAACCCGCTCACCACAAAGCCCACAACCTCAGAAGCTCGGTGTCACGCCGCGCGCCCTCGGCTGCGTGCCGGCATGGTACGAGTAGCGTAATATGAGAAGCACAATGGTCCGTTCCTGCCGGGATAAAGATGCGCAGCGGCTGCTGGAACGGCACTAGAGGAGGAACTGAGATGGCAATTCAGAAATCCAAGCGGCTTCAGCCGCTTCATCCTGGCGAGGTGACTGAAACAGCTGCTGACCGATGCGGGATTGACGGTCAACGCGCTGGCTCTGGCCCTGCGAGTGCCCGCAAATCGAATCGGGGGAATCGTCAAGGGGCAGCGGCGTATTACGGGCGACACATCTCTGCGATTGGCCCGCTATTTTGGAACATCCGCCCAGATGTGGATGAACCTGCAGGCGAAATATGACCTCGCAATCGCCGAGGACGCAGCGGCCGCCCGCATCAGGACGGAAGTGCACCCTCGGGCCGCAGCCTGACGTGACCGCTCGCCGCGCTCGTGAGTGTGGCATTTGCGGACGCGGGGCGCGATGCCGGGAACAGACGGGCCGTTTCCGGCACCCGTCTCTTCACCGGCGTCTATAAGTCAAGGCATGCTGCATCGTGATGAACGGCCTGAAACCATCCGGCGAAAACGGCGCTGAAACGCTTAGGCCAGCCGCGCCGCAAACAAGTCTCAAGCCGCGCATAGCACCCTGCGGGGGCGCTCAGGGATAGACTGGCCGTTTCTGACGGCCAGAAATTTATAGAGGTGTCCTGCCTAAGCCTGCAAACAGTCAAGCCCCTCCACTACGCGACGGCTGCTGCTGTCAGCGGCAAGTCATGCGTTCTCGGCTTCGGGACGCTATTGATCGTCTTTAGAATGCGTGACACGATCTGGTAGGGATCGCCTTCGGAGTTCGGGCGGCGATCTTCCAGATAGCCCCTGTAACCGTTCTTGATGAAATGAATCGGCATTCGAATCGAAGCGCCGCGATCGGATAGACCATAGCTGAACTTGTCGATGGCCTGCGTTTCGTGCAGCCCCGTCAGGCGCAGATGGTTATCCGGGCCGTACACGGCGATATGTTCGGCGACATTGTCGGCGAATGCCTTCATGAGGGCTTCAAAGTAATCCTTGCCGCCCACTTCGCGAAGGTATTTCGTCGAGAAGTTGCAGTGCATGCCCGATCCATTCCAATCGCCCTTAATGGGTTTGCAGTGTAACTGGACGTCCACTTCGTACTTCTCACACAGACGCATCAAGAGGTAGCGGGCGGTCCAGGTGTCATCGGCGGCCTTGGTTGAGCCTTTGGCGAAGATCTGGAATTCCCACTGGCCTTTCGCCACTTCAGCGTTGATGCCTTCGTGATTGATGCCGGCGGCAAGACAGAGGTCCCAGTGTTCATCCACGATGCGGCGGGCCAGGCTACCCATGTTTCTATAGCCAACACCGCAGTAATATGGTCCCTGGGGCGTAGTAGGGTGGCCGTCTTTCGGAAAGCCGAGAGGGCGCCCGTCATGGTAAAGAAAGTATTCCTGCTCCAGACCAGCCCAGAAGTGCGGGTCATCCTCGATCGTAGCGCGGGCATTGGTGGAGTGCGGCGTGCCATCGGCGTGCATGACTTCGCTAAGAACGATGTACCCGTCCTTGCGGCTTCCATCGGGATACAAAGCCACGGGTTTCAGCACGCAGTCGGAGCTTTTTCCCTCGGCCTGCATAGTGGAGCTGCCATCAAAACCCCAATTGGGTATATCGGCCAGGGTGGGTGGGTGCTCAAAAGCTTTTAAGAGGCTCTTGCCACGCAAATCAGGAACGGGCTTCTTGCCATCGAGCCAAATGTATTCGAGCTTGTATTTTGTCATATGTTTCTCGCGGGACCGGTGAATTGAAGGATCTTCGCCAACTCCTGGGTTGGAATAGGTGAAGCGGGCTCCCGCGGACCGGGCAGGGGCGGACGGGCTTGCTTTCCTGTAATATCAAAGTCTAGCCGCACCCCAGCCTGGGGGTCCAATCAAATCTTTTGATCGATTCACAAACATTCCTGGATGGCAGGCGAACCACGCGGCCATGCGGCACGCGTTTCCCTATTCCTCCCGCAGCGCCGAATTCGGGTCGAGGCAGGCTGCCCGGCGCGCGGGGATCCAGCTGGCGACCGCGGCGATTGCCAGGAACAGCGCCGCCATTGCCAGATAAGTCAGCGGATCGCCGGGCCTGGTGCCCACCAGCATGCTCTTAATCAGGCGCGTCAGGAACACGGCGAACACGCAGCCGACGGCCACGCCAGCCAGGCTCAGGCGCATTCCCTGGCCCACCACCAGGCGAAAGATGCGGGCTGGCGCGGCGCCCAGGGCCACACGCACGCCGATCTCCGCGGTGCGCTGCCGCACCACCGTTGCCAGCACGCCGTAGAGGCCCACCCCAGCCAGTAGCGCCGCGAGCGTGGCGAAGACGCCGATCAGCAGCAGCGAAAACCGCGTCTGCGATTGGGCTTTCTCTACCAGTTGGTCCATTGGCTGCAATTCGCTCAGCAGGAGTTTGCGGTCGATCGTGGCAATGGCCGCGCGCGCGGGAGCGGCCACCGAAAGCGGGTCGCCAGCCGTGCGCAGCACCCAGCGGAATGCCGCCCCGTGGCCCAGAAAGCCATCGGTGAAATAGACCTGCTCGCGCCCCGGCTCCGCCAGCGAACTGCCCCGGATATGCCGGGCCACGCCGATGATTCGCACCCACTCTGGCTCCGGCGTCCGGATGCGAATCAGGATGCGCTTACCGATGGGGCTTTCGGCGCCGAAGGCTTTGCGGGCCAGGAATTCGTCCACCACCACCACGTTCTGGTCGGGAGCGTCATCGGCGTCGGTGAAGGCGCGGCCCTCCAGGATGGGGGTGCGAACCGTTTGGAAATAGCCGGGCAGCACGATTAGGCTATCTACCGCCTGAAACTTGCTGGGATCGGCCAGAGCCGGCTCCAGGCCCCATCGGATGGGATAGAAGTCGCCGCCTAAAGCCAGCGGGTTGGTAGAGGAAACTGCCGTCACACCCGGCAGGGCGCCTAACCGTTCCCGGATCTGGCGGACGAGCGCGGCGCGCTGCTCAGGCTGAGGGCGGCCTTGACCACCGCCCACCATACTGAAGGTGAGCAAATGATGCGGGTCGAAACCGGGGTCGATACGGGTGAGCGCCTGAAAGCTGCGGAACATCAGCCCGGAGCCGATCAGCAGCACGAAGCACAGCGCCACTTCGGCCACCACCACCGCGTCGCGCAGCAGCCGGCCGCCTCCCAGGGCCGAGGTTCGCCCGCTCGAGCGCAGCACCTGGGCGATATCGGGACGCGAAGCGCGCAGCGCCGGGACGACGCCGAACAGTGCCGCCGCCGCCAGCCCGGCCAGGGCCGAAAATATCGTGACGGCGGGGTCGATGCGGATGCTGTCCAGGCGCGGCAGGTTGGCCGGCCCGATGGCTGTCAGCTCACGCAACCCCAGCCAAGCCAAGCCCACACCCAGCGCGGTGCCCGCCATGGCCACTAGCAGGGCTTCGGCCAGAATCTGCCGCACCAGCCGCCAGCGGTTGCCGCCCAGAGCGGTGCGAACGGCCAGTTCGCGCTCGCGCAGCGATGCCCGAACCAACATCAGGTTGGCGACGTTGGCGCAGGCGATCAGCAGCAGAAAGATCACCGCGCCCATGAGCGCCAGAATCGCCGGCCGGGAACGCTCCACCACGTACTTTTGCATGGGCTCGACGCGGAGGTGATACCCGGCGGTTCGCTCGATCACGAAATCGCGCCTGGCCGCGTCGGCCACGTGCGACACCTCAGCCTGGGCGCGTTCCAGGGTCACGCCCTCGCGCAGCCTGCCGATGGATTGGAGCCAGAAGGAATTGCGCTCGCGGGGATCGTACCGCAAACGCGCGGCCATCCAGAAATCGGGTTTGGTTACTGCGTTGAATTGCGGCGGCAGAAGCAGTTCGAAGCCGGGCTGCAAGACGCCGATCACCACGCCGCCATGGAAGGACTGCAAAGGGTGTCCCATGATGTCGCGGCTTCCGCCGAACCGGCGCTGCCAGAACTCGTAGCTCAGAATCACCATTTGGGGCGCCGCGGGCGCACCTCCCGGCTGGCCCGCGTCCGTCCGCGCCGCGGGCTGGCCATCCACATCGGTAAAATCGCGGCCCGCTACGATGCGCCCACCCAACAGCCGGAAAAAGTTGGGCGGAACAATGCCAAGGTGAACCTGCTCGTTGGTGCCGTCCTCCCGTTCCAACAAGCCGCGATCGGTCCACACCGCCGTGAAATCCTCGAACGCGCCGTGAGTCCCGTTGCGCAGATCCATGAAATCCGGCGTTGACATGGGGATGTCTCGCACGTTGCGCTGGCGCATGTCTGCGCACGCCAGCACCAGTCGCTCCGGACTCTTGTACGGCAATGGCTGCAGCAGGACCGCGTGGGTGACGCTGAAAATCGCCGCCGCGGCGCCGATCCCCAGCGCGATCGTCACCACCGCCATAATCAGGAATAACGGGCTCTTGCGCAGCGTGCGCGCCGCGTAAGCCAGATCCGCGAAAATACCCATTGAAGCTCTCCCCTCACCAAAAAATCGCTCCCGGCTTCCTCTTCAATTCGCGCGTCGGAGCCGCCACATTGTGACCTGCAACGCTGGGTGCTCCGGTGGTGGGGCAGGCGGTTCCGCCTGCCCGCCGGTTGTCAACCGGCGCCCCGGCACCCAGGGCCAAATCACCCACATGGAGAGCGTCTTCAACCAAGTGGTTCTTCCCAAGTTCCAAGCGGCACGCCCATGGAACCAAATTTGCCAGAGTCGGCGACCGCCGGTCTTCTGCCTACTCATACCGTAATGCAATCAGGGGATCGACTCGGGATGCGCGGTGGGCGGGCAGATAGCCGGCGACGGCCGCCACCAGCACCATCACGCCCAGCGCACAGGCCAGCGTAACGGGATCGGCGGGCTGCAGCCCGAAAAGCGTGCTCCGCACCAGGCGCGCCGCGGCCAGGCTGGCGGGTACACCGATGGCCAGCCCCACCGCGATCAGAATGCCGGTTTCGCGGAGGACCAAGCGGGCCACCGCGCCCCGCTGCGCCCCCAAAGCCATGCGAATGCCGATCTCGCCGGTGCGCTGCGCCACCGCGTACGAGAGCACGCCGTAGAGGCCGATCCCGGCCAGCAGCAGAGCCAGGGCGCCGAAGACGGTGGAAAGCTGCGCGATCAGCCGCTCCTGCCGCACAGTATCGTCGATCAACGCATCCATCGTCTTGATGCCGCCAATGGGGATGGTTGGGTCGAAGCCGAGAATTGCGCGCCGCGCCGCGTCCACCACGCGCGACGGATCGCCCGAAGTCCGAACCTCATAATTCAGAAACGGCGTGAATTCGCCCAGCCGCTGAAGCGCGGAGAGATAAAAGCGGCGGTCGATCGCGCGGCGCAGGCTATGATCGCGCGCGTCGCGCGCCACGCCGACAATCGTGAATGTTTTGCGGGTGTCCGGGAACTCGTCGGTGACGTGCTTGCCGAGGGGGCTGGCGCCGCCGAAGTAGAATTTGGCGAAGGACTCGTTCACTACGCAAACCGACTCGGCCGACTCCACGTCGCGAGGACCGATTTCGCGCCCCAGCACGACCGGAATGCCCACGATGCGGAAGTAGTCCGGGCCCACCTGGTCGAAGCGGGCCTGCTTGTCCGCCTGCTTTCCGGGAGTGTATCCTTCCACCGAAATGACATCGCCGGATTCGCTGCCGCTGAACAGGCCATTCTGAGAATAGGTCACGGCGCGAACGCCGGGGATGCGGGCCAGGCGGTCTCGCAATTCGTTGTAGACCACCGGCAGGCGTTCGCCGGAATAGCCGGCGGAGAGCAGGTCGACGCCCACCAGCACCAGCCGTTCTCGCGGGTAACCCAGATTCACGCTTTCGAGGTTACTCAACGTTCGCAGGAACCAGCCTGCGCCGATCAGCAGCATCGCGGAAAGAGCGATCTGGCCGACGACCAGCAGCTTGCCGGCACCCATGCGGCCAGTGCTGGCGGTGAGCCCGCGCCCGGCCTCCTTGAGCGTGCCCGCGACGTTGATTCCGGCCGAGCGCCAGGCGGGAGCGAATCCGAAGACGATACCGGTGGCGAGACACACGCCGATCGTGAACAGCAGCACGCGCAGGTCCGGACGAACGTCGAGCATCATCGTGTCGCCCGGATCGCTTACCAGGCGAATCAGCAGGCGGACTCCGGCGATAGCGAACAGCGCGCCAACGATCCCGCCGCCGATCGAAAGCATCAGGCTCTCGGTCAGGAACTGGCGGACGATGCGGGCCCGGCGGGCGCCCAAGGCCAGGCGCACGCCCATTTCCTTCTGGCGCGAGGTGGCGCGGGCGAGCAGCAGGTTGGCCACGTTGGCGCAGGCGATCACCAGAACCAGCCCGACGAAGCCCATCAGCACGTAGAGGGGATTGGCGAAGTTGCCGCGCAGGTGGGACACCCCGTTGCCGGCGTCGTGCAGTTTGAGGTTTTGCTTGAGAACGCCCGGGTTGGTCCGGCTGATTTTAGAAAACTCCTCGGAGACGATTTGCTTGAAGACCACGTCCACGTTGGCCTGGGCCCCGCGGCGCGTGACGCCCGGTTTGAGGCGGCCGATCACATGCAGCCACATGACTTTTTCGGCGGTGTGGCCGGGATCGTCTTGAAGCCACATACGGCCGGGCATGACCAGAGGCTGCATGTCTAGCGGGATCCACACATCGGGCACGGTGCCGACAGCCTCGCCCAGAAAGTGCGGCTGCGCAATGCCGATGATGGTGAGGTCGGCCTTGCCGATGCGCATTGCCGAACCCAGAGCCGCAGTCGACCCATTAAACCGGCGCTGCCAGAAGGCGTAGCTGATCACGGCATAAGGAGCCGAGCCGGGGCCGTGCTCATCGGCCGGAGTGAACACGCGGCCGCCGAAAGCGGTGGTGCCGAGGACGGTGAAATAGCCGCCGCTGACGAGTCTGGTCCAGACTTCTTCCTGCGGTTTCCCGTCCAGGCTGGCGTTGTTGCGCTCGAATTGGCTTTGGGCTGCGAACATTCCAGCAAAGACTCTCGTTTGGTCGCGCAGCCATTCGAATTCGCGCGTGGAGAGACCGCCGCGCTCACCGGTGGAATATCCGATGCTGGTGCCGGATTCGGTGGGATCGGTGAGTGCGACCAGTTCGTGGGGATTGACGACCGGCAACTGGCGCAGCAGCAAAGTGTCGATGAGGCTGAAAATCGCCGTGTTCGCCCCAATTCCCAGGGCCAGCGAGAGAATCGCAACCGCCGTGAACGCCGGGCTCTTGGCCAGCATGCGGGCACCGTAAACCAGATCCTGCCGGATTTCCTGCATACATCCTTCCTACCGCCGTAGCCGCACCACCGTCTCCAGGTGATACGTCTGTGGAAACAAATCTACCAGAGTCATCCGATCGATGGCATAACCGCCGGCCGCCAAACCGGCCAGGTCCCGAGCCAATGTAGACGGGTCGCACGACACAACGGTTAGCCTCGGTGGCGCGAGCTCCACCAGTCGCCGCACTACGGCCTTTCCCAAGCCGGCCCGGGGAGGGTCCGCGAGCACGAAATCGGGCGCGGTTTCGAGGTTGGCCAGGTAGGCTTCCACGCTGGCCTGCTCGGCCGTGATATTCGAGATCCCGGCTCGCTCGGCGTTGAACTTCAGGTCGCGCACCGCCGCGCCGCCGGTCTCCACCGCGGCCACGCGTTCGAACCGCCGCGCCAGCGGCAGCGTGAACAAGCCCACGCCGGCATACAGATCGAGCGCCGCCGAGCCCGCGTCGCCGCCCAGTGCGGTTTCCACCAGGTCATCGATCAGAAACCGGTTTACCTGGAAGAACGAATGCCGGCTCACCCGAAAGCGGCCCTGATAATCCAGCACGCCATCCGCCAGCCCCGGAATGCGCTCGCCGCACCATTCGAAAAACCGGCGGGAGATGGGCCGCGCGGTTTCGAGCACGTTCAACTGCAGGCGCTCTTCGTCGGTGAACACTTCGAGGGTCTGGAGGAAGCTCGGCCAGCGGCGGTCGCGAGCCATCTCGGCGAATGTGGCGATGATCTGGTTCAGCCTGGGCGATGCCACCGGGCACCGCTCGATGGCGCAGAGCCGGTGCGAGCGCGCCTCCCGGTATCCCAGCGTGCCGCCATCCGCGTGCAACTGGACGCGGTTGCGGTAGCCGAACGGCTCGCGCATCAGCAGGCCGATCTCCTCCGGCGGGGCCATCTTGCCCACCCGTTCGATCACTTCGGCAAGGATGGCGCGCTTGGCGGCGAGCTGCGCGGGGTAGGGCAGGTGCTGGTAATGGCAACCGCCGCAGCGGCCGAAATACGGGCATTCCGCCGCCACACGCTCCGCCGCCGGCTGGACGATTTCGACGGTACGCCCTTCCAACAACCCGCGCCGCTCGCGTTCCACTTCGACTCGCACGCGCTCGCCCGCCGCTACGTAAGGCGCCAGCACCACGCGGCCGTCCAGCCGACCCAGCCCATCGCCGCCGTACACCAGCTTTTCGATCGAAACTTCGATTCGGTTCTCGATTGCGTTCGCCCTTCACCATCAGATCACGAATCGCGCGGGCGGCGCTTGGGAGCCGTTACGGAGCACGTTACTTCAATCGCTCATCTAACGGCCGATCCGTGCGGAAGTACCTCTTGTACGCTGCAATCCAATTCCCGGCGATTTCCTGCTGGGCCTCGGTCAAATCCAGGCTCCCATCGCACACCATCTCGCGAAGCCGGTCCTCCAAGGCGTCCTTCACCCGGGCGTTCCATGCGGTAGCCGAATAAGAGTGGGGCCACAGATTGCGAATGTCATCCGCTCCTCCCAGTGCCGGAGTGACCAGATAGTCGACCTCATAGGCTTGCGGAGCGGCGCCCGCAATTCCGTACTCCTCGAAAACCTTGCGCTGCAACGCTACCGGAACGGCTTTATTCTTGGTATTCGGCTGAGCGCAGACAACTTCCCGACTTGCGAGGATGGCCGCCCCGGGGGTCAGGCGGGAATCGGGAACCGAAACAACTACCGTCCGCGCAAGCGGGCTGCCTTGGCGCCCCCCGGAGGAAAGGAGCAGAAGCAAACCGACAGCCGCGAGCGCAAACGCAGCCACAATCGCCCAGTTCAGTCCGTCGTGCATTAGCCCGAGCCACCCGGAGCGGGGCGACGCCGCGGAAAGTTCTGCGATCCGGGCTCGAAGCAGCGCGCGCGAGCTGGCTGCCGGCGGCGTCCTGGCATCCAATTCCCACTGGTGGACGCGAACAAAATCGGCGATGGCGCTTTCGATCTCCTGCCGCCGCGCGCGGCACTTCCAGCAGCCTTCCAGATGCGCTCGCACCGGTTTCGATTTGTCGTCGGGGAGTTCTCCCTCCACTTCCAGCAGTAACTCTTGGTCGGAAAGATGCGAATCTTCGTACTTCATAAGCCTCACCGTTCGGCGGCGCGCGCGATGCGC
Organism: Bryobacteraceae bacterium; assembly: GCA_049509915.1. Lineage (GTDB taxonomy): Bacteria > Acidobacteriota > Terriglobia > Bryobacterales > Bryobacteraceae > JBEKYD01. The sequence goes on from JBEKZL010000010.1 coordinate 51,479, forward strand.
GCCAGAGATCGGACCAGCGAAAGGGACACGCCGCCGAGGGAGATATCCAGGATCTCGGCGATCTCCCGATAGCGCAGTCCTTCGGCTCGCAGAAAAAGGCACCGCCGGTCCTGCTGCGGCAATCCCTCTACAACGGCCAGCAAGCGTTGCCGGGTTTGATTGCCAACCGCCTGGGCCTCGGGATTCGGCCCCGGATCTACGGCAGCGTCTTCCACGCCGGTTTCCGCCCGCAGCCCGAAATCGCGGCGACTTCGGTGGCGATGCTTCAAGCCCAGGTTATGCGCAACCCGGAACAGCCAGCCGCGCAGGTTCTGGCGCGATCCGCCGCCTCGCAGATGCTGGAAAAGCGAAAGAAACACCTCCTGAATAACCTCCTCGCCATCCGGGAGCGCAAGACCGAAGCTGGATAAATAGCGCAGTAAAGGACCTCTGAACCGGTCGAAAAGCGCGACAACCTCGCCCTCCACGGAGTCCGGGCGGTCCGCCGACATCGCCTGCAAAACCGGTACCAAGGCCCGACCTGTGACACGAGACGCCATGGAATATTTTACCCGGGCTCCGGCCGCTTTCGAATCGCGCGAAAGTGCTTTTCCGGACGGCGGAAGCGAAGCCGCTTATTTGGAATATTCCTCCGCCGCCAGTTTCGTTCAGTCTTTCTCTCGCTCCCCGGGAGCCGTGGGTAATCCGAAAAAGAAACTGAACAGGGAGTGCACTCAAGGAATCTATGAGCATGGAGTTATTTGGAGGCCGTCTGATGGGAGGGGTTGCGCTCTTCGCTCTATTGCTCGCGGAAGTCGCCGGGGTGCTTCGGGCGCAGGGACCCACTGGCGAAATCCGGCTCGATGTAAGAGACCCTTCGGGAGCCGCGGTGGAGGCCGCCGGGGAGCTTCGGAGCCTGGCCGGCGGAGCGGAACGGATCTTTCAGACGGATAAGCAGGGCGCGTTCAAATTTTCCGGCCTGCCCTACGGTCGCTACCGCCTGGAGATTTCGAAGGGCGGATTCGCCACCCTGGTGGTGCGGATCGATGTGCGGTCTTCCACTCCCGTTTCGCGAACCGTGACGATGGCGTTGGCGCACGCGGAAAGCAAGCTGGATGTGGTCGGGACAACGCCGCTCGCCGGAACCGGTCTCACTTCCAGCCAGATAGCTGCTCCCGTCCAAACCGCTGTAGCGGCCGATGTGGAATCGAGTGGCGCGCTCGATCTGGCGGATTTCCTGAACCGGCGGTTGAGTGGCGTGTACTTTAACGAAATGCAGGGGAACCCGTTCCAGCCGGACGTAAATTTCCGCGGCTACACCGCTTCTCCGCTGCTGGGAACGCCCGAAGGGATTTCAGTCTATCTGGACGGCGTACGGCAGAATCAGCCCTTTGGCGACGTGGTGAGCTGGGATTTGATCCCCAGGAACGCCATTTCCGAAATCACGTTGGTACCGGGATCGGACCCTCTATTCGGGCTGAATACGTTGGGAGGCGCGCTTTCCGTCCAGACCAAGGACGGCGCCGCGAATCCGGGGCTGGATGGAACCCTGACCTACGGCAGCAGCGGCCGAAAAGCGGTTCAGGCCGAGTACGGCGGCGGCAAGGCGACGGGCTTCAACTGGTTTCTTGCCGGGAATGTATTTCACGAATCCGGCTGGCGCTTCGATTCACCCTCGGACGTCCGTCAGGCGTTCGCCCGGCTCGGCTGGCGCTCGGGCGGCACCGACGTGGCGCTCACCGTGTCTTATGCCTATAACACCCTGATCGGCAATGGGCTGCAGGATTATCGCCTGCTCCAAAGCGACTATTCGAGCGTCTACTCCATCCCCGATAGCACAGCGAACCGCTCTCCCTCTCTCAATTTCATCGCGCGCCATAGCTTCAGCGAGGCGCTGACGTTTTCCGGCAACGCCTGGTACCGGAACATCCGCACCGAAGCAATCGACGCCAATTTCAACACCGACGCGCTCACTCAATCGATCTATCAGCCGACTGCGGAAGAGCAGGCAGTCCTCAGTGCAGCGGGTTATAGCGGTTTTCCCGCGAGCGGCGCCAACATCGCCAACACACCCTTTCCCAAATGGAGTTGCATCGCCGAAGCGCTGCAGTTGGGCGACCCGGACCAGACCTGCGATGGCGTCGACATCTACTCGAAGGAAGTGCAGAACGAGTACGGATT
>JBEKZL010000100.1:0-23257 GCA_049509915.1 Bryobacteraceae bacterium
TCTTCCGCGGCTACGTGCGGTTCGTGGGGGTGGGCGCCATCGCCACGGCGGGCATCTTCGGAATCGCCAAATCGATTCGGATTGTGGCGGGTTCGTTCGGCGTGGCGCTACGCGCGTTTCGGATGGGAGAGAAATCGTCGGGAGAGCGCACGGACCGCGATATCAAAACGACCACCATCCTGATCGGGGTGGTGGTGAGCGCCCTGACGGTCGGCATGATCTTCGGCAGCATCTCGCGCGACCCGATGGCGATTCTGATGGGCGTAGTGCTGGCGCTGGTGTTCTCGTTCTTCTTCACCAGCGTGGCGGCCAACGCGATTGCGACGGTGGCGCGTAATCCGGTATCGGGGATGACGATGCTGACCATCATCATTTCCTCGCTTGTGCTGCTGCGTTTCGGCCTTTCGGGCACCACCGGGATGTTCTTTGTGATGGCGCTGGCGGGGATGGTGTGTACGGCGCTTTCGGTATCGGGGCAGGCGGTGACGGATTTCAAAACGGGCTACTGGCTGGGCTCGACGCCGGCCGCGCAGGAGAAGGTGAAATTCCTGGGGGTTGTCGCGGCCTCGGTGGCGGTGGGGCTGACCATCGTGATGCTGGCGCGCGCATTTCAGTTCGGCGAAGCGGCGCCGGGCGACCTGCGCGCGGTGCTGCCTTCGCCGCAGGCATCGATCATGAAGGCGCTGGTGGAAGGGTTCATGAGCCGGCAGCCGGTGGCATACATATTGTTCGGCGCGGGCGCGGCGATTGCGGTGGTAATGGAGATGCTCGAAGTGCCGGCGCTGATTTTCGCGCTGGGAATGTACCTGCCGCTGGAGTTGAACACGCCGGCGCTGGTGGGCGGATTTCTGGCACACTTTATCGGCAAACGCAGCCAGAAAGTGGGCGGCGAGCGCGGCGGCCGGGTGCGCGAGCGGGGCGTGATCATCGCCAGCGGGCTGATGGCCGGCGGTGCGCTGGGCGGGGTGGCGGGTGCGGGTTGCCGCCTGATACCGGGCTACACGGAAGGGTGGATCCGCACGCCGTTTTATGGCAACGAGTTGATTTCGCAATTGGTATCGGTGCTGTTATTCGCCGGTCTGTGCGGGTACCTTTGGTTCGGATCGGTGCGCAAGGCAAAGGAGAGCGAGCGATGAGCGCGCGTTTAGAAGAACTGGCCGGCAACGCCATTCTGGGCATAGACACGCTGTGGGGCGGAGACGTGATGAGCGCATCGGGGACGGGGCGCTTCATCGCCGATTCCTGGTTTAGCGACGAACCTTTGCCGGTGGCATACACGGCGCCGGAGGCCGTAGGGGTGCGGCAATCGGGCGGGGTTTCGGCGAAGTCTCCGGACGTGGCCGCGATCGACGCTTACCTGGCGAAGGTGGATATTCCCGGTGCCATCGAGGGGCTGAGGGGAGCGGCGGAGCAGGCTGGCGGCTTGCGCGGCGAATACCTGGCGGGACTGGCGCTGTGTTTCGAGACGATGTGGGACCTGGCGATGGAGATTCTGGGCCGGGGCGCGAAGGTTCCGTACGAGCGGTGCGTCGAGGCGTCGTGCGCGCAGGCGCCCGAGGCTTCCGACCCGATAGCCAAGCGCGAGCGCGTTGCCGAACTGCTCGGCTGCCCGTCCGACTTGCAAGAGGTGGTGGATAGGTGGCGCACGAGCCACCGCGTGCCGATGGCATCGATCCGGCTGCTGGGAGCGGCCGTGATCGGGCACTTCGATCGATTGACGGAGGCCAACGTGGCGCCGCACCTGCCGGTGGACCTGCGGACGGTGCCGCGCGCGAACATCGAATTTCTGGCGATTCGCGACGCGTGGTTTTCCGGGTCAATGAATTACCTGGGACGCAAGCGGCGCGCCGATGGCAGCCCGGAGTATGAAGCGACCTATGAGATCAATGCGTCGCTGGAGATTTCGCTGCCGGAGTTCCTGCAGCTTGTGAGCCATGAAGTGGTGCCGGGGCACGTCACCACATTCGCGTATCTGCAGGATCTTTACTGGCGCGGGGCGGTGGGGTTCGAAGCTTCGGTACTGACGATGAACACGCGCGCGGCGGGGCTGTTCGAGGGCATCGCCAACAACGCGATTCTCATGGCTTACGGGGTGACGGAGGTGGAGGAACTGCCCGATCCCGATTTACAGATCGGGGTGCTGCTGGCGCTGTTGCAGGATGATGCCAAGAACCAGTCGTCGTTTCTGACGTGGGGCGAAGGGGCCGCGCAGGCTGAAGTGGCCAGAGTCCTGCGGCGCGATTTTCTGGTTTCGCCGGAGCGCGCCGACAAGCTTTCGGGCGCTTGGGGGCGGCACCCGCTGCTGGGGCGCATGTACCTGCCGGCGTACCGGGCGGGGACGAGGAAGGTAGCCGCGCTGCGGCGGCGGTATCCGGCGGCGAAGATCTTGCCGGCGCTATACGGGGCGAGCGGGCTGGTGGATATCGCGACGGTGGAGGGGGCGATATAAGCCGCTATCGCGCCACGTCGGAGACGCACTGGAAGCCGGACAGATAGCCTTTCTGGAAAATGGGCGGGGCGCCTTTCAAGTCGAGCAGGAAGGGGAGGGCCAGGGCTTTGCCGCTGTCGAGGCGCATGGGTTGACCGGCCTGGCCCTGGCGCGGCACCCACTGGAGGGTGTAGGCGGCGCCCGAGGCCTGGAAACGGTCCGCATCGCCGAAGAAGCGGAACGCGGCCCACAGGCCGTCATACGTGATGAATCCCAGCTCGGGACCGCCTAAGCTTCCCGAGAGCTTGGCCGCCCTGACACTCGAACCGGGCCAGGTGAAGTCCTTCGACTCACCTCCGGCGCCAGCGGCTTTGAGCACTTGCCCGTCGAGACTCAGAGTGACGCTTTTCAGACCTTCGGCGGGGAGGGCCTTCATATTATAAGTGAGACTCGGGTCCCTGGCGCCGCCTTTATAGAGTGCGTCACTGAGCGCGGCGGCACGGTTGAGAAAACGCAGGAAAGCGTCGCTGACCTGAACGCGGCTATCGGACTTACGCACCCACTCATTGCCGCGCTGCTCCAGGTAATTGCGCAGGTTGGTTTGGGCAAAAGCGGCGATCTTACCGTCACCGGGACGGAAGAAAGAATTCAACTCGTCGAGGGTGGCATCGGTTTCCGAAGCTGTATTAAAGGGGTACTTATTGGTGAGTCCGGCGAAGTCCCCGCAAAACCGCTTGGCTTCGGCATTGATCTGCGACGGTCCCAGGCGTCCCAGCAGGGCTTCGGCCTGGCGGATGGGGTCCTCCATCAGCTTTTCCACCATGCCGTGAACGTTGCCTTCGCGATCGGTGCGGAAGCTCTGGGCGATCTGGCGGGTCACTTTGTAGGCGTTGGCGGCGTCGTCCATGGTGGCGGAGACAACCTCGTCTTTCACCTCACCGCCGCTACGGGCGACGCGCTCCATGGAGGATTGCAGGCTGACCAGGGCGCTGGCGTAGGGGCTGTTATTGCCCGAAATATAACGGTCCGTGCAACCCGGCGGAGTGACATACTGCACCGGCTGATACGGCGCCGCGGTGTCCGGATCGGGGACCGAAGTATTGACGGAGGCGACGCAAAACAAGCCCAGCAGGTAAGACTGGTTGCTGGATAACTGGCCGAGTTTCCGGGCCGCGTCGGATACGCTCGCGTAGGGCGCCACTTGGGACTTAGCCAGATAAGTGCGCCAGTTGGCGATGTAATCCTTGTGATAGCGCTCGCGCAGGGCGGGGCCGATGGCTACGGGGTCCAGGTTGGTATAGGCCCGGTTGCCGAGCACCCAGCTTTCGCCGCCGAAGAAGCGCCTGACGTTGCCGATGGCGTTTTCGACGAACTTCCAGCCCTCCAGGGAAAAGGCGCCCGGCACGTCCTTGTTACTGATCACGTATGCGGCCGAGCCGGGAAACTGCCGGTTGAAGTTGATGGACGGCTTCTGCCGCGAAGCCTCGGCGATGATGAACTGATAGATACTCTCGATGGCGTTGAATTGGGCCAGGTAGGCGCGCGCCTGCTCCACGGCGTCAGGTTCGTTGGCGGAAGAGAAGGGATTGGAGACGACCAGCTCGTCGGCATAGAAATCGAACTGGCGCTGGGCCAGGGCGGTCAAGCCTGGGTCGATCTGGCGCCCGGCCGTCCAGCGATCGAGCAAGAGGGGAGACAGAAACTCGCGGGTACTCTTGTCGTGATTGGAAGTGGTAATTAAGTAGCCCTTAAGAGTGTCGTAAGTGGGCTTATACTCATCGTTCGGTCCCGGTTTCGGCGGCAACTTACGCAGCGTATCGACCAGCGCGGCCTGGGTGGAACCGAATAGTAATTGGTGGAAGCGGGCGAAGTAGAGACGCCGGGCGGGCGGATAAAGATCGCTGCCGACGTAAAGTCCCCAACGCAAGCTCCAGGGGGCTCCTTCACGCTCGTACAGGGAAAGACGCTCCAGGGTTTCGCGCAGGGTGTCGAGACGCTCCAGAGCGTCACGCGAGGGTAGCTGTTGTGCGGCGCCGCCGGTTTCGAGGCGGGCAATGCCGCGGGCGGCGCCGGAAACCTGGGATTCCAGGGCGCGATTGCGAAAATAGGACACCACCATTCCGATGGACCAGACGAGGAAAAGGCCGGCGGCGGCGGCGGCGGCCAGGCGGCGGACGATTTCGCGGTTCCGGGTTTGGCCGCTGACGCCCAGCGCGGCGCCGTCGCGGAGAATGACGCCGCTGAACAGATGGCCGAGAAACAGCCATTGCGGCACGCGGCGGGTGCGGACGGCGGGGCTGGCGGGGGTGGGTGGCTCCGCCAAGCCCTGCTGGTCGAAGATGCCGGTGGCCTCGCGATTGAGGCTTCCTTCGGGAGCCGCGCGCGCCACCGGTCCCAAATCCTTCACCGTGACGGGGCGCGCGCCGGAGAAATAGAAGCCGCGCAGAAACGGGTCGAGACGCAACTGGCTGGGGCGGCTGAGGTCCACCAGAAAGCGAACGGCGGCGTTGCGGAGTTTGCGGAACTCGCGCGGGAACTCGTAGACGGGCCCCAGCTTATCGGCCTGATTCTCGCGGCCGAGGAAGGGAAGGCGCTTGCCGCAAAGGCTGTGAAAGAGATCCTCGAAGGCGGCGGCCAGGCGGCGGGATTCCTCTTCGGCGTAGACGCCGCCCTGCTCCCGGCCGGTGCGCAGGGGAAGGGTGACGCCCAGGACGCGGTTGACCTCGTCGTCGGTGAGGTTGCGGACGTAGTCGGTGAACCAGGCCAGGCGGTCGAGCTTGGTGAAGAGAACGTAAATGGGGAGGCGGGCGCCGAGGATCTGGGCGATCTCGCCGATGCGGGTATGCAGGGCGCGGGCCATGGTGGCCAGCTTTTCGTCGGCGCCGGGCTTGAGAAACGTCTCGCAATCGACGCAGACGATGACGGCCCGCGGCGCGGGTTTCGAGCCGAACAGGCGGCGCCCCAGGGGTTGAAGCCGCTTGACGAGCCTTCCCCAGCGGGCTGGCTCACCCAGCAACTGGCCGCCGGCTTCGACGAAAATGGACCGCTGCGCCAGCCAGATATTGAGCGGACGGGTGGCCACGATCAGGCTGCCCTGATAGACCTGTCCGGCGAGCAGATCGGGCTCGACGCCGGAATTGACGAAGACGCTGGTTTTGGCCGAGGCGGTTTCGCCAATCAGAAAGAAGACGGGCAACTGGCTGAGCCTGGCTTCCTTGCCGAGGTTGGAGGCGGCCAGGCGGGTTTCGGCGTCGCGGACGAAGAAGCCGATTTCCCGCTCGGAAGTGGCCATGTCCTCCTGAGCCCGTTCGGCATCGGTGGAGGGCCTGTTCTGGCGGCGGGATCGCAGGTAGAAAAGGGAGGCGAATCCGGCGCACACCAGCCCGACCAGCAGCATCCGCACCATCATTTCCGCCGTGGAAGAAAGGTGGAGCAGGCCCGTGACGACCCACGAAACCCCAAGAAACACGATCATGAAGACCGCGGAAATCAGGTAGGTACCGAAATACCCCATGGAATTGTTATGGCCCCCCCGGGCTCGAGATTTGCCCGATGGCGTTGACTTCCGACGCGAGAGACAACCTGAAGACGGGAAACAGCAGCAATGCCACGGCGGCGGAAATCGCGGCGCCGACCAGCAACCGGCGCATCCATGGGTCGGATCGCAATTGGCGGGCCGCCTCGGGGGGCAAGGCCCACTGCGGCGACAGATCCGGTCCGGACTTGCGGATGCGCCCGATCTTGTCGCTGGTCCGCTGCATCAAAGCCTGCAGGTCGCCCTTGGAGCTGATGCTAAAACGCCCCAGGTAGCCGAGCAAGAGACAGAGATAAAAGACCTCCAGAACGTCGGCGACTTCCACGGAATCGCGGCGCTCCAGCAGTTCCTGCAGGTGATCGAAGAAGACTTCGCCGCCGACGTGACGGCCGAACATCTCCTCCTGGAGCGGCCGGCGCACCCAGTCGTTGAACACGGCCTGGCGCAGGTTCAGGAGGGATTCGTCGAGAAAGGCGACGACGGCGAAGACGGCGAGGCGGATATCCGCGTCGGTGTAACCGCTGGCCCTGGCCGCCTGCTCGGCGGTCTTGATGGAATTGAGCACCTGGCCGCGGAACAGCTCGGCGTTGCTCACCTGCTGGCGGCGCGCACGCAGCCGCACGATGGCGGTGAACAATTCCTGCAGTTGCAAGGCAAGGTTATCGGGCGAGGAGGGGGCAAGCGGGCGTCCCTGTTCATTGTTGGGCACGAGCGAATCCTTACGATTCCAGTATCACCGACAGTTCGATTTCCGGGTCGGGCAATTCGCCCGGGACATAGATGCCGACTTCCCGGGTCTTGACCAGGCGCTCCCAGCAGGGGCCGGCCTTATCGATGGCGAAATACTGGAACTCGAGTTTGGGAGAGAGCGCGGGCGGCGGCACGGGGATGTGAGTAAGCTTCAGCCCGGACAGAGCGCGTTCGACCAGGCGGGGGACGAAGTCGCGGGCGCAGAGTTTGACCAGCCGGGCGGTGCTTTCGATCAAGTCGGCTTCCCCAAGGGCGCAGCGAATTCCAAAGATCCAGCGCGAACGGTTGAGGGTCCGTTCGTCGGTGACGCGGGCTTCCCAGAAGAAGCGGGAAGACTGCGTCAGGGCGAGCAGGACGCAGTTGCTGGGCACGATCAGCTCGAGGTGGGTGCGAATGTGGCGGTCGATGGTTTCAAAGCAGTCGGCGAGGTTGCGGTGATCGTACAGGGGGAGGGAGCCGGGTTGGGAATCGAAACTGAAGGTGCAAAGGGCGCCGGCCAGGCCGGCCAGCTCGACGAAGATTTCCTCCGGGTGGGCGCGTTTGGAGACGCAGAGATGGCGGAGCGGTCCGAGGCTGGAGTTCAGGCAATGCAGGAACCAGGCGTTGGCGATGCCTTCGGCGGAAAAGCCCGAGGCGGTGGCGGCTCCCGGCTGCTTGGGACGCGCCACAGTGCGGCATTTTTCCTGCAGCACGTCGATCAGGCGGCGCACCATCGCCATCAGGGGCGGGCAGGCGCTGATTTGCAGGCAAGGGGGAAAGAAGTGTTCGTCGAAAACAAACTGGCTGGTTCCCTGGCGGCGGACGCGGGCCAGAGGAAGCGTCACCATGGCTTCGGCGCTTTCAGTGCTGAGGAGGAGGCGGACATTCTTGCGCCCCAACTGAATCATCTTGACATCGCGGCCGGTGTTTTCGTCCGGCAGGGGTTTTTCCTCGGCCAGGTAGCGAATGGGCAGGGATCTCTCGGCGTCGTTGAGGGCGCAGTTAAAACCATCCGGCCGCAATTCCGGAACAGCCAGCAGGATATCCACGCTGTCCTCGACGGCGGGAAACAGTTCGGCAATGCGGCGCGGCTCGGGGAGTTCATCGTGCTCCGGCATATGAAAGGCGAGCCCGTCGGGGAATACGCCGCGGGCGTGGGTCAGCGTTACGGTGCCGTTGCGGAGAGCTTCGGCGTCCAGATGGTAGCCGCAGAATCCGAAGGGCTGGTACCAGACGGTGGAAGTGGAGAACTGAATGGTGTCTTCGAAATAGCGGTTCTGGGCCTGAAAATGGTGAGGCCCGACGTACATCCCTTCCGACCAGACGACGCGTGAAAGATTTTTCATCCCCGCCTTTCCAGAGACTCCATCGGCATCGTAACGCTGTTGACCGCCTGGATACAAATTGCCATCATCATAATACATCGATCGATGGCTGGAATCGTCTATGAGTTTTTACACGAGGTACGAACTGGAGCGGTTGTTGGCGGATGGCGAGGCCAAGACCTTTCGGGCGATCGAGAGCGCCAGCGGCCGAATCGTCTTTCTCCATCTGTTCAATCCGCGGGGACAAGCGCTGCTGGCGGAGCTGAAGGCAAAGCTGGTGGGCGCGGGGGGAAGGCCGGCGGCGCCGCTGATCGAAATCGGAGAGTTCGCGGGTTCCCAATACGCGGTGACGGAAAGTAGCGAGGGGTTTTCGGGACTGCGGGATTGGTTGAACCGGCAGGTGGAAGCGGCGAATGCGCCCGGCCCGGGGAAGCCGCCCGTTCCGGTGGCCGCGGCCCAGGCTGGTGGCTTGGTGGAAGATGGGCCGGGAGAGTTCACCCGGCTGTTCGCGGCCTCGGAGCCGGCCGTGCCGGTTCCTCCGACTGCGTCCGTGCCGCCCGGCCTGGTGGACGAGGAACCGGGAGAGTTCGCCCGGCTCTTTCCGCTTTCGGAGGCCGCCGCTACGCCGGCCGAGCCGGTTCGTCCACCGGTTGCGTCGGCGCCGCCCGGGCTGGTAGACGAGGAACCGGGCGAGTTCACCCGGCTATTTCCGCTTTCCGAGCCGGTTCGTCCACCGGTTGCGCTGGCACCGCCCAGCCTGCTGGACGATGCGGCGGGAGAGTTCCAGCGCCCGTCTCCACCTTCGCGGCCGGCGGAGGCCACGCCGGCGCCGGCGGCGGCTCAGGAACCGGGCGAGTTCACCCGCGCTTTCGGTCCGGCGCCGCCAAAGGCAGCCGCTGGCGCGAAACGGCCGGGTCCAGTTGCGGCTCCGCCGCCCGCCGGTCCGTCGGCGGAATTGCCGAGCGCGCCGGCCGACTGGGCGCCGGCCGATACCGGCGAGTTTACCAAGCTGTTCGGCTCGGGACTTTCGGGCGAGGCGATCGATATTGCCGGGGAACAGGCCAAGGCGGCGCGATCTACCGTCAACGAGAGCCGGCCTTTCCAGAAGGCGGGGGAATTCACCAGAATGTTCGGCCCGGGGATGGGTGAAGAGGGTTTGGCGGGGGCGCCAGCCGCGTCCGGTTCGTTGAACACGGCAGCAAGCTTATTCGGCAACTCCGACGAAGCGGCGAAGCTTGCGAAAGAGGCCGTGGAGGCGCCCAGGGGGCAGAGGTCCGATCCGGGCGAGTACACCAGAATTTTCGGCGAGAAACCACCGGAAGCGCCCAAACCGCCGGAGGCCGCGAAGCCGGCGGCGGTTGCGATGGCGGCTCCAAAGCCCAAGATGCCTCCGGCGGCGATCGCCCTCATGGTCGCGGCCGGGGTGGTTCTGGTGGCCCTGATCGTGCTCGCCGTGGTGCTGAGCCAGCGGTGAGGCTAGCGTCCGTCCGCAAACAGGTCGTTGATGTGTTTTTCGATAGCTGCGTGGTACCCAAGTGCTTCGTCAAATCTTGCCGCTCCATATTCGATAGCCTGATAGCGTGCATTCCACGAGACGGCGGAGAGGTCCAGGTACTCGCCTGAAATAGGCTCCAGCACGGGGTTACGTTGTATGTTGTCGTTTAGGTCTTGATGAGTCTTGCAGTGGTAATTGTACTTGGCGTTATACGCCTCGAGGTAGTGCAGCGCGGAGTAGAAAAGAGCTGTTAGTGCCCAGCGACGCGCGTAGGATTGTCGAGTTTGAGTGATTCAGCAAACTCTTTATTTTTGCGAGCTTTGCCGAGGTGCTCACTGCGCGATGGCATTATCTGGGGCGCTACTCGATGCATCCACAAGATAAAAGCTAAAATTAAGGGCCGGGAACTCGCGGTAGAACGCCTCTACCGTGAAGCGGTCGTGGTCCTGGGATATGCGGACGTCCCGCACTCCGTTGAGGGATGAGAAATCGGCCGTAATAAACTGAGTCATGTCCATAGCCTGAATGTGCCAATGTCTACGCTTGCGGCGACTGGCCCTCGGGCAGGAGGATGATCAGTTCGGATTGCGGGTTCTGAAAATCGGCCGGAATGTAGGCGGCGACGTTGCGGGCGCGGGCGATGGCTTCCCATGCCACGCCGGCCTGGCTCAGGCTGAAGTACTGGTGATCGAGCTTGATCGGGATGGTGGTGGGCGGCGACATGACGTGGGTGAGCGGCACGCCGTTGAGGGCCTGCAAGATCAAATGCTCGATGTGGCTGGCGGAGCAGACTTTCACCAGTTGCGGGACCTTCTGGATCAACTCGGCCTCGGGCATATCGGCGCGGATGGCCAGGTACATTTTGGTATTTTCCAGGAATTGGTCCTCGAAAACGGAAGCGGCGTAGATGGCGGGCCGGATGAGCTTAAGGGGCAGCGAGACGAAGTTGCTGGGGATGACGGTTTCGAGCAGGTCGCGCAGCGCCTTGTCGAGTTCGTCGAACGAGGCTCCCAGGTTTTCGTGATCGTAGAGGGGTAGGTCGCGCGGCTCGACGCGCATGGAAAAAGTAGTCAGGGTGGAAGCTAGCGAGAGCATCACCTGAAACAGCCCTTCGGGGTGGCCGCGGCGGGTTTCGAACAGGTGGCGGAGGCGGGGAAAGTGCCAATTAATGGTATAGAGCAGCCAGAAATTGGCGATATCGGCGGTGGTGAACTCGGCCAGGCTCTGGTTTTTCTGGCGCCGCATTCCGGCCAGAGCGGCGCCGCGGGCGGAGAGGATTTCGATCAGGCGGCGGGTGATGGTGAGGAGGAAATCGCTGGTGGCGAAATCGAGCAGCGGCGGCACGAACTTGGGGTCCAGTTCAAAGGTGTCGCCGGAAATCCGCAGCACTCGCGCCACGGGCATGGACACCGCGCCTCCCCTGGGTTCGCCTTCCACCAAAAGACGAAAGTTCTTGCGGGCGAACTGCACGGGCTTTTCGGAAGCCCCCGAATTTTCATCGCGGAAGGAGGCGACTTCGGCGACGTAGCGGGTGTCGAGGCCGCGCTCGCGCACCGACAGGTTGACGCCGCTGGCGCGGAAATCGGGGATGGCCAGATAGACGTCAAGCGACTTCTGGTCGGGGCCAAAGTAGCCGCCCAGAGGCTTGACGGGCGGCGCCGGGTCGGAGCGGGGAATCTCGAAGGGCAGGCCGTCGGGAAACAGTCCGGCGGCTTCGTGGATGGCCAGCCGGCCGGCCGCCAGGGCATCCTGGTTGATCTTGAGCCGGCTGAAGCCCCAGGGGCGGAACTGCAACGCCTCCAGGCGGAACTGCAGGACACTTTCCGCGAAGCGGTCCTGAATCTGCATGTGCTGCGGACTGAGAAAAGTGCCTTTAGACCAGACAACCGGCTGTAGAATACGCATGTGAGTCAACGTAGCAAACCGAGTGGCTCACGGCAATCCGCAAACGGCGGGGGCCGTCCGGACCGAACCGCGCAGCTTCCGCGGCAGACTGCGCAATGATTGGGACCGGCCCGAACGCGAGCGCCGGGACAAGGGGAGAAGAGGAGAAATCGATGGGTTTCTGGGATTGGGTTCTTGGTACGTATCCCAAGAGGTGGACCTCGCAGCAAAGCGGCGCGTTCAATAAAGCCTACGACTCGATGGTGGCGGGCCAATTCAGTTGGAGCGATTTCATTCCTCCGACCGACTTGAGGGGCGCGGGGACAAGCATGATGCAGTGGTCGCTGAAAGCGCTGGTTCAGTTCGGGAACAAGGGATCCACGGCTTTGGACGTGGAGACGGTTCACGATCTGCTGCTGGCCGGCGATAAGCCTCGCGACATCTACGACACGTACGCGTATACCAAGCTCAAACGGCCGGGTACGGGGATGAACGAGATGCAGGTTCTGTGCGTGATTCTCAAGCTGGAGAGCATCGTATACGGCAGCGCCAGCGGATGGAATAAGCGCGGGCGCTGACCGATTCCGGGCGGTGCTTTGCGGCCGCGCGGCGACGCGCGAAAAAAAATGCGAAAAACCTGACGCGTTCCGCACGGCTCTCACGCCGTCTCTTGTGAGGGGCTGGGTCGGACCGGTTCTTTGCACGGGATTTCTGTTGTACGAGGTCCCGGCCCGGCGTACTCAGTGGCGCCGGTAACGAGAACGGAAGCCTGGCAGCGGGCCGGCCCCGCGGGGGTGAAGCGATGGCAAGCGCCAAGACCTTTTACGACTACTTTAAGGAATCGTGCGATAGCTGCGGCGCTCCGGCGCCGGCTACGTTTTTCGCGGGGTTCGACGGCGCCGTCTCGTTCTTGTCGGCGTGCCTGACCGCGCTCCGGACTTTCGCCTGGAAGGGCGGCGCGACCATGACCGTCGGGGAGATGTTCAGCTACCTTGGGGTTGCCGGCACCGCGGGCACAGGTCTCGCGGCGGGGGCGGCAGCCGAGATTATGATCGCCTACCAGGCAGCCAAGGCTTCGTGGATGGTCGGAGTTTGGGTGGGAGCCTTGGCCTACGCCACGGGCCAATGCGGGGGCCAAAGGGACATACCAGGTGTGACCAGCGGCATGAGGAAGGGCTGGGAGTGGTGGTACGGGGTTCCGGAAAAAGAGGCGGAGTATGCCCGGCTACAGGCCCGCCTGAAGGCCATGAAAGCCGACCAGGCGTTGGCGCAAGTTCAGCAGCAGGCGGCGAGCCAGGGAATCTCGGTCAGGAACGCCGCGAAATAGCAGTGAGCCTGGCTGTGGGTTGGAGCTCGTTGGGGCTGAGAAAATTGGCGCGATTTTCACTCCGTTCACGCCGCCTCATGTAGTGGGGCGAAGCCTGGAGGATGGCCGCCAGTCGATTGCGCAGGGGCTTTTTGTCTGGTAGTTTCGAACTTTTGTGCCTTTAGGCTCAGCGTGAGCCGGTCAGCGCGGTCACCGGGCTGGCGCATGGGCGATAAGATGTATTCGGGTCTACATTGGTGAGAAAAGCGCCAAGCCGAAGATACTAAAGATACGATTTGGGAGGTTTCATGGCTCGGGAAAGCGTTCAGGCAAAGCTGTCGAGAGTTCGATCCCCTCGCGTCCACGTTACCTACAACGTGGAGATCGGCGACGCGATCGAAATGAAGGAGATCCCATTCGTCATGGGCATCATGGCCGACTTAAGTGGTCAGCCGGCGGAGCCCTTGGCCAAGATCAAGGACCGGCGATTCGTCGAGATCACCCCGGACAACTTCAGCTCGGTGATGGAGAGCATGAAGCCGCGGGTGGCATTCTCGGTGGAGAACAGGCTGTCCGAGGATGCCGGCGCGGGCAACGTGGGCGTGGATTTGACTTTCAAGAGCCTGGAAGACTTCGAGCCGGAACAGGTAGCTCGCAAGATCGGGCCGTTGCGGGACTTGCTCGAGTTGCGCACCAAGCTCTCCGATCTGGTCGGCACGCTTCAGGGCAACGAGAAGCTGGACCGGCTGCTGCAGGACGTCATCAATAACAGCGACAAGTTGGAACGGGCGCGTAAGGAAATCTCCCACAACGCGAAAGGAAGGTGACCCAGATGGCCAATCGTGAAACTTCCGAAAGTGCCGTCCCGGCGCAGGCCGCGGCGGAGGCGCAGGAAAGCGAGTACCAGCTCCTGGACCAGATCGTCAACGAGGGACGGCTGGCGCGCGACGAGAGCGCGCGCGACTGGGGCAGGGGGCTGGTTTCGGAATTCGTCAGACAGATCCTCGACGGACAGATGACCGTGGCGCCGGATACCGAGGCGATGATCCACGCCCGCATCGCGCAGATCGATCATTTGCTGTCGCTGCAGCTCAACGAGGTTCTGCACCACCCCAAGTTTCAGAAGCTGGAAGCCACCTGGCGGGGCATCAACTACCTGCTGGAGAACAGCGAAACCGGGGTCAATCTGAAGCTTAAGGTCTTCAACGCCACCAAGAAGGACGTGCTGCGCGACCTGCAGCGGGTGCCGGAATTCGACCAGAGCCAGATGTTCAAGAAGGTCTACGAACAAGAGTTCGGGGTATTCGGCGGCGAACCGTTCGCCTGCCTTTTGGGCGATTACGAATTCGGGCGCGGACCGGAAGATATCGAGTTTCTGGAGCGGATGTCGCAGGTTTCGGCGGCGGCGCACGCGCCGTTCCTGTCGGCGGCGGCGCCGGAGCTGATGAACCTGGAGTCGTTCACGCAACTGGACTCTCCGCGCGACCTGGCGAAGGTTTTCGACACCACCGAATATGCGCGCTGGAAGGGCTTCCGCGCGTCGGAGGACTCGCGCTATGTCTGCCTGACGCTGCCCCACGTGCTGATGCGCGTACCCTACGGAAGAGACACCAAGACGGTGGACGGGTTCGACTACGAAGAGGCGGTGAAGGGGGACGAGCATTCGCAGTATCTGTGGGGAAATGCGGCCTATGCGCTAGGGGCGCGCATCACCAGCGCATTCGCGCGCTACGGCTGGTGCGCGGCGATTCGGGGAGTGGAAGGCGGCGGGCTGGTGGAAGGGCTACCCTCGCACACGTTCCGGACCGAGGAAGGCGACGTGGCGCTCAAGTGCCCCACCGAAACCATTATTACCGACCGGCGCGAAAAGGAGCTGGCGGACCTGGGATTCGCTTCGCTGGTGCATTGCAAAGGCACCGACTACGCCGCCTTTTTCAGCGCCCAGACGTGTCAAAAACCGAAGGTTTACGACAAAGAACAGGCCAACGCCAACGCGCGTCTGTCGGCGCAGTTGCCGTACATGCTGGCGGTTTCGCGCTTCGCGCACTATTTGAAGTCGATGATGCGCGACAAAATCGGCAGCTTCACTTCCCGCAAGGAATGCGAAGTGTTCCTGAATAACTGGATTGTGAACTACGTGACCGAAGACGACACCGCCTCGCACGAAGTGAAAGCGCGGTATCCGCTGCGGGAGGCGCGCATCGAGGTGACCGACGATAAGTCCAAGCCGGGCGTATTCAAAGCAGTCGCATTCTTGCGGCCGCACTTCCAGCTGGAAGAGCTTTCGGTATCTTTGCGGCTGGTGGCGGAGTTACCTAAATCGACGCGGTAAGACGGGCAGGAGATGGTGGCATAACGGAGAACAGAGATGGCTGACGCACAAAAATATTTCTTCCTTAATATGATTGCGGCCGGCGTTCCGGGGGCCAGCCAGAAGGCCGGGCACGTGGGCTGGCTGGAGCTGGACAGTTGGGACTTCAGCATGAACCAAACGGCCGATCCGAACATCGGCGGCGGCCGCCCCACCAAGACCGCCGCAACCGGCAGGTTCGGTTTTTCGATCAAGCACAACGGCCCGGCGATGTTCAAGCTCGGGGCCATGGGCCAGTACATCAGCAGCGCGATTACCTTTGAAGCGGAACGTAGCGGCTTGCAGGCGGGCGGCAGCACCTCCGCCGGGACCGCCAACCTGGTTTATTTGCAACTGGTATTCAACAAGGCGGCCATCTCGCACCGCGGCCTGTCCGGCGACGAGGGGCAGAAGCAGGAACACGTCGAGCTGGTGTTCGAAACCGTCAACATGACATACAAGCCGGTGGTCAACGGCATGCCCGGGCCGGCGGTCACCAAGAGCTACGACGCGAAGTCGAACAAGGTGGTCTGAGTAAGGAGGTACAAAATTTATGGCGATGTATCTGGATATCCCAAACATACCCGGTGAAAGCCAGAGTCCGAACACGAACTGGAATCAAAAAATCGAGGTTCAGAGCGCGGGCTACGACTTGAGCCAGAACGCGTCGGCGCAAGCGGGCAGCGGCATGATCGCATCGGCGGTGACCTTCAGTCCGATGCACGTCACCAAGGCCATGGATAAGAGCACTCCCCTGCTGTTCGGGAAATTGGCCGCGGGCGAGCCGATCGCCACGGTCACGCTTCGCGTCAGCCGTCCGGGCGGTTCCGGGACCGGGCCGCAGGGCGGACTTTTCGAGGCGGAAACCTACACCATGTCGAACGTGATCGTAACGTCGTATCACACCACGGGTACTCCGGGCCCCGCCGGCCTTCCCTTGGAATCGTGGACGTTTGCGTTCACGGCCATGACCGAGAACTTCCAGACCGTGGACGCTTCGGGCAACCTTCAGCCGCCGCAGACGGCCACCTACAATATTGCCGGAGGGACGGCCAGCTAGGGCCATGACGGCACCCGACCGGCGGCAAGCGTAGGCGAAGGGAGGAGCGGGGCCGGACGGCCCCGCCTGCCTGCGAGAAATCCACCAGGCTGACCCATAATGCCTATCGATATCGAAGCTCTGCTGCAGCCGATCCCCGGCTCCAAACCGTGCGGGGCCGATCTCCGCAACCACCCGATCTACATCCAGATCCGCGAAGCCAGACGGCAGGAAGAGAGCCTGTCTCAAGGCGTCTGGGCGCACGACGTCAAGGAGGCCGACTACGGGCTGGCGCTGAAGCTCTCGGTGGAGGCTCTCACCAAGCGGGGCAAGGAGCTGCAAGTGGCGGCCTGGCTCACCGAAGCGCTGGTGCGGCGGGAGGGATTCGCGGGTCTTGGGCAGGGCCTGAAGCTGATCCATCGCCTGCTCGATACTTACTGGGATTCGGTTTACCCCGAAATCGACGAGGATGGCGACATGGATCTGCGGGCGACGCCCTTGCGCTGGGCCGGCTCGCAGCTCGATTCGGCGATCCGCTCGGTGCCGCTGACCAAGGCAGGACACAACTGGTATCAATACAAGGAATCGCGCACGATTCCGAGCGAGGACGCGGCCCGGGCCGACCCCTCCAAGCAAATGGCGCGCGATGAAGCGATCCGGGACGGGCAGATTCCGCCGGAGGAATTCGACAAGGGTTTCGAGAGCACGCCGGTGGGGTTTTTCAAGCAGACCTACGACACGCTGGCCGCGCTGATCGAAAACGTAGAGACGCTGGGCGCGTACTGCGACGAAAAGTTTGGCGACGAGGCTCCGGACTTTTCGCCGCTGAAGAACTCGCTCGGGGAAGTTCATGCCACCACGCGGGTGCTGTGGAAGGAGAAGGGGGGAACGGAAGCTCCCACGGCGGATGCGGAACAGGCGGCGGAGGGATCGCCGGTAGAGCAGGTTCCGGCCACCGGTTTCGCGGAACCGCAGAGCATTGCCAACGCGCCGGCGGCGGCCCCACGCCGCGCCACCGGCGGCGGCATGGAACCGTCCAGCCAGGAAGATGCCGTGGCCAGGCTGTTGGCGGCGGCGCGGTATTTGCGGCGCGAGAACCCTCTCCAGGCCGGCGCGTATCTGATTCCGCGCATGTTGCGATGGGGCGAACTGCGCGCGGCGGGAGGGTATCCCGATCCGGCGCTGCTGGCGGCTCCGCCCTCCGAGCTTCGCGTGTCGCTGAAGCGGCTGGCGGCGGAGGGATTTTGGGACAAGGTGGGGGAACTGGCCGAGGACGCAGCCGGGCAACCGTGCGGCCGGGCCTGGCTGGACCTGCAGCGCTACGCTTGTTTTGCCTGCCAGTTCGCCGGCGCCAATGCGGTGATCGAGGCTATTTTGGCCGGCTTGAAGTCGCTGTTGGCGGACGTGCCGCAAATGTTGCAGTGGACTCTGGCGGATGATACTCCGGTGGCGAACGCGGAAACCATGGCGTGGCTGAAGGATCGCGGCGTGTTACCGGGAGCGGAGCCGCCGCCGGCCGAAGTTGCGGTAGCGACTCCTCCTCCTCCGGTATGGTATCCGCCGCCGGCTCCGCCGGTTCCTGGCGATGGAACCTCCGAAGCGGCGGCGCCCGACGCTTATGCCCTGGCAATCGCAACGGCGCAAGCGGGCAACCTCGAGGAGGGACTGGAGATTCTGTCGCGCGAGATGGCCCAGGAAGCCTGCGGGCGCGACCGCTTCCTGCGCAAGGTGCAATTGGCGCAGCTCTGCCTGGCGACTGGAAACGAGGCTATCGCCGAGCCGGTCTTGAACGATCTGGCCGAGGAGATCGACCGCCGCAACCTGAAGGAATGGGAACTGGCCGACGTGGTGGCGCAGCCGTTGACCATGCTTTACCGCTGCCTGGACCGCACGCCCGAGGCCGGCGAACGAAAGCGCGAGCTCTACGCGCGAATCTGCAGGTTGTACCCCGCGCGCGCGGTCAGGTTACCGAGGTAACCATGGCCAGGAGACCCCACGAGCGCAGCCTGAAGCCCTCGCTGCTGGACCGGCTGATCGACGACGAGCCGCGCAATCGCACCGAAGCGGCCGGCCGCCGCTCGCAGTCGCTGAACGAATTGAAGGACTCGGTGCGCCGCGACCTGGAGTGGCTGCTCAATTCCCGGCGCCCGCCCTGGGAACCGGCCCCGGCCGCAAAGGAGCTGTGGCGCTCGGTGTACTGCTACGGGCTGCCGGATACCACCTCGCTGGCGATGACGTCCGACGAGGACAGGAACCGGATGGTGCGCATGGTGGCGGCGGCGGTGGCGGCGTTCGAGCCGCGCCTGATGAACGTCCGGGTCACCATGGAGCCGGCCTCCAGCACCAGCCGCGTGCTGCATTTTCAAATCGAGGCGCTGTTGCGGATGGAACCTTCCCCGGCGCGGGTGTTTTTCGATACCACGCTGGAACTGGCCAACGGCGAGTACGCGGTGGCGGGAGACGACCGTGCGCGATGAGCTGCTGACCTACTACGAACGCGAGCTGACGTTTCTGCGCCAGAAGGGCACCGAGTTCGCCGAGCAATATCCCAAGGTGGCGTCGCGCCTGCTGCTGGAGCCCAACCGCTGCGAGGATCCGCACGTGGAGCGGCTGATCGAAGCGGTGGCACTGCTGGCCGCGCGTGTTCATCTCAGGCTGGACGACGATTTTCCGGAGATCACGCAGGCGCTGCTGAACGTGGTGTACCCGCACTACACCCGGCCTGTTCCCTCCATGTCGGTAGCCGAGTTTCATCTGCGGGAAGGGAAGCTGACCACTTCCTACCGGGTGCCGCGGAACTCGACGCTCTACTCGCGGCCGGTCGACAGCCAGCCCTGCACCTTCCGCACCTGCTATGACACCGATGTCTGGCCGATGCGGGTGAGGGAAGCGCAGTGGACGGCACCCGACCGGCTGGACCCTCCGCTGCGAGCGCCGGGAGCGGTGGCGGCGCTGCGGGTGCGCCTGGATTGCTGGCACGAAGTGCGTTTCGCCGACCTTCCGCTGGAATCGCTGCGCTTCTATCTGAACGGCGAGCCGGCGCTGGTCCACACGCTCTACGAGCTGCTGTGCAACAACTGCCTTTCGATCGTGCTGCGCGACCCGCGGCCGAAATTCCGCCAGCGGCCCATCGAGCTGGTGGCGGACGCGCTGAAAGCGGTGGGGTTCGAAGACGATGAGGCCATGCTGCCGTATTCGGAGCGATCTTTCGGCGCCTATCGCATTTTGCAGGAGTACTTCGCGTTTCCGGAGCGGTTCTTTTTTCTGGATTTGCGCGGCATGGACGCGCTCCGGGTAGCCGGCTTCGAAGACAGCGTAGAAATCCTGTTCCTGGTATCGGCGTTCGAGCGGCCGGAGCGCTTTGAGGCTTTGGAAGCCGGAGTTGGGCCGCGCACGGTACGCCTGGGCTCGACACCGATCATCAATTTATTCCCGCACACGGCCGAACCCATCCAACTGAATCAGACCACCTACGAGTACGCGGTGAACCCGGATTTCCGGCACAATCGCAGCATGGAAGTATTTTCCATCGACAGTGTGGTGTGCACCTACGAGCGCACGGGTGAGACGGCGGCCTTCGAACCGTTTTTCTCGTTCCGTCATGGCTCCTCGCAAAAGGAGCCCACCTTCTGGCATGCCACGCGGCGGCAGGCGGGCCCGGAGAAGGGCGGATTGAGCGAGCTTTCGCTCTCGCTGGTGGACCTTTCGGGGCGGCCGCTGACGCTCGATCTGGATACGCTGACGGTACGCTGCACCTGTTCCAATGGCGACCTGCCCTCGCGGCTGCCGTTCGGCGAGGAATCGGGCGACTTCGACCTGGAGGGAGGGTCGGCCATCGAACGGGTGGTGGTGCTGCGAAAGCCCACCCCGACGCTGCGGCCGGCGCTGGGGCGCGGGGCGCTGTGGCGGCTGATTTCCCACCTGTCGCTGAATTACCTGTCGCTGGTCGAAGGCGGCCGCGAAGCCTTGCAGGAGATTCTCAGGCTGTACCAGGGTTCCTCGCCCTACCTGGAGCGGCAGATTGAAGGGATTATGGGGGTTGCGAGCGAGCGCCGGTTTGCCCGGGTGGTGGGGGATCACGGGATTTCGTACGTTCGCGGCGTGCGGGTAGAGCTGGATCTCGACGAAGAAAAATTCGTGGGCGGCGGGGTATACCTTTTCTCCAGCGTGTTGGAGCACTTTCTGGCGCAATATGTATCGATGAACAGTTTCAGCCAACTCGCCGTACGCACGCGCCAGAGAAAGGAGACGCTCAGGGAATGGGAGCCGAGAGCGGGCAACCGGATCCTGCTGTAAACCCGACGCCGCTGCCTGGCCCTTTGCGCGCGAGGCCGTGGGACTACTCGTTCTTCCAGGCGGTACGCCTGGTGCAGCGGGCCAGGGGCGCGGCCGAACCGATCGGGTCGTTCGTCCACCCGGGGCGGGAACCCTTGCGCCTGGGAACGCACCCGTCGCTGGCCTTCCCAGCAGCGGAAATCCAATCGCTTGAAGAGAGCCCCGATGCGCCCCCGAAGATGACGGTGAACTTCTTCGGCCTGGACGGACCTTTGGGCGTGCTGCCAACGCGCTATACCGAGCTGATCCTGGAACGGCTGTACGTCAAAGACGCGACCCTCCGCGACTTTCTGGATATTTTCAATCACCGGATGATTTCGCTCCTCTACCGGGCGTGGGAAAAATACCGGTTTCCGGTGGCTTACGAACGCGGCGGCGGGGATCCGTTCACCGAAAGGTACTTGCTCGGGCTGATCGGGCTGGGTACGCGCGGCCTGGAGAACCGGCAGGCGGTTCCCGACCAGGCGTTGATCTGTTATGAAGGGCTGCTGGCGCAGTTTCCGCGCTCGGCGATGGCGTTTCGGGGAATGTTGAGCCACTACTTTGGGGTCCCGGTCGAGGTGCATCCGTTTGCCGGCTCGTGGCGTCCGCTCGGGGCGGGGTCGCGAACCCGGTTGCAGGGAGGCTTTTCGAAATCGGAATCCTTGGGCGTGGGCATGGTGCTGGGCGACGAGGTGTGGGACCAGCAGTCGGTGGTGCGGGTGCGTCTGGGGCCCATGAGTATCGACCAATACCGCCGGTTCCTGCCGGGTGGGAGCGCGTACGAGCCGCTGAAGGCCATGGCGCGTTTTTTTTGCGGCGAGGACCTGGACGTGGAAGTCCAATTGACTTTAAAGCGCGACGAAGCCCCTCGATTCGGCCTGGAAGCTACGGGCGCCGAGCCGCCGCGGCTGGGTTGGCTGGGTTGGATCTTCACCCGCCCGCTCGACCGCGACCCGGACGAGACGGTGTTTCGCTTGTGGGACCGATAACAGGATAGTTATGGCCGGACTAATCACCCAACACGATCGGCTGTTCAGCTTCGACAGTCCGTTGGGACCGGACAAACTCCTGGTGAACAGCTTCCGCGGGACCGAAGAGTTGTCGGAGATCTATAAGTTCGGGCTAGAGCTGGTGTCCGAAGACTTCAGCCTGGAATGGGACCAGATCATCGACCGCAACGTGACGGTGGGCATTCGCCAGCGCGACAAGAATGTCTTCCGCTATTTCAACGGCTACATCAACCGCTTCGAGCCGCTCCGCCACGAAGGCCGGCTGGCCTATTACTCGGCCGAAATGGTCCCCTGGCTGTGGTATCTTACTCAAACCACCGACAGCCTGATCTACCAGCAGAAGACCATCGTCCAGGTGATCGAAGCCACCTTCCAGAAATACGGCTTCCGCGATTACGACGTCAAGAGCCTGGGGGACCGCCACGCCAAATGGATCAACTGCTGCCAGTACCACGAAACCGCCTTCGACTTCGTCTCGCGCCTGATGGAGGTCGAGGGGGTTTATTACTACTTCAAGCACGAGCCCGGCAAGCACACCATGATGCTGGTAGACCATCTCTCCGCGCATCTGCCCTGCCCATACCAATCGACCATTCGGGTGGAGCACCAGGAAGGCACCGGCTTATTCCGCGACGAGGATACGGTCTTCGTCTCCAACATGGCTAAAGTCATCAAACCGAATAAGTACGCCCACAAAGACTTCAACTTCGAGATACCGTCGCATAAGTTGTACTACGAAGCGCCCTCGCAGCAGTTCATGGGCAGCAGCCGCACGCTGGAGATCTACGATTATCCGGGCGAGTTCGATTGGGAAAAAGACGCTCCCGACTGGGGCGACCTGCGCCAGGAAGAGCTGGAGTTCGACCGCACCCAGGTCAGCGGGCACGGCAACTGCCGCTCGATGATGCCCGGCTATCGCTTCGATCTGACCCAGCACGAGCGGCCCGAGCAGAACATCAACTATCTCATCACCAAGGTGACCCACGACGGGCATGAAGGGTCGTGGGGCGCCGGTGCCGACGCGGCGGAAGCCACTTACGAGAACACCTTCAGCACTATGCCCTCGTCGGTGCAGTTTCGTCCCACGCGAAAGACCGAGACGCCGAATATCGCCAGCATCCAGACCGCCCACGTAGTGGGGCCCAAGGGAGAGGAGATCTACACCGACGACTTCGGCCGCGTGAAGGTTCACTTCCACTGGGACCGCAAGGATCCCGACGAGAACAGCTCGTGCTGGATCCGCGTGATGCAGCCCATCGCGGGTTTCGGATTCGGGCATATCTGGCTGCCGCGGGTGGGGCAGGAAGTGATCGTCCAGTTCCTGGAGGGGGACCCGGACCGGCCGGTGATTACCGGCTGCCTCTACAACCACGTCAATCACCCTCCCTACACGCTGCCCGATAACAAGAACTGGAGCGGCGTCAAGACTCACAGCACCAAGAACGGCAAGCCGGCCGAGTTCAACGAACTGCGGTTCGTGGATACCGAGGGGGATGAACTGTTCGTTATCCACGCCCAAAAAGACATGCAGATCTCGACCGAGAACGACACCGTGGAAGTGGTGGTCCGCGACCGGACGCTGCAGATCCAGCGCAACCAGATCGAGATGGTGGAAGGCGACAAGAACGGCACGGTGAAGGGCAGTTTGAACCAGAGCATTCAGAAGCAGATGTCGCTGAACGTCGCGCGCGACATCAACGAAAAGGCCGGCGGCAATTTCATTTTGCAAGCGGGCGGCGATATCCATCTGAAGGCAGGCGGCAGGATTGTGCTGGAGGCGGCCGACGGGATTACGTTCATCGGCGCGGGCGGCAACAGTTTCATCGATTGTACCCAGTC
>JBEKZL010000101.1:0-29360 GCA_049509915.1 Bryobacteraceae bacterium
CCCCCTGGTCGCGCATCGCCGGTGTCGAGGACTTGGCTAGCGGGGAGAAAAACGGGACGAGGGCGTCCCGCGCGGACCAGGGGGTCCGCCCTACCAGCCGCTGCGGGGTCTAGGAGCGCGACTTTCAGCCTGCTCATAGCGCGCTCCCATTGAACGGCACCGTGACAGTGGGATAGATGTCGAACGTCGGCAGGGTGACATAAGGCAGGCGAATCTGCACCTGATAGCCGTTGGGGATGGCGATCTGGATGTAGTCCGGGCGCTGGGCGCCGGTCAGTCCGCAGCCGCTGGTGTCGCAAGCGCCGGGGGCTCCGGTGGCGGGATCGATACAAAAGGTGTTGATCTGGAGCTGGTCGGCGGTAAGATTGGCGACAATGGGATTGCCGGTGTAACTGTCGGTCAGGCCGTAAGTGAAGGCAGCTTCGGTAAGTGCGTCCGGTAAGTTACAGAAATCGACGGCCTGCTGTACGGAAAGATAGCGGACCGCGGCGAACTCGATTTTCTTGATGACGTAATAGAGGTAAGTGAACTTGCCGAATTGAATGGTGCCCACGGTGAGAAGCAGGAGTATCGGCATCAACAGGGCGAATTCGACGATGGCATTGCCGCGACGGCCGTGAGAGCTCATTGGATCAGCACCACCTTTCCCGGACCGCTGGTGAGGTAAGCGGAGCAGGCCGAGGCGTAGCGGGCGTCGAACCAGCCGGTTTGCAAAGGCGCCGGGTTGCCGATATAAAGCGCCGGGAAGCGGCCGTAGGAATCGGCGGGATTGAAAAAGCCGCCGGTATTCAACAGTTCGATCAGAAACTGGCGGAAGCCGAGAATGGTGAGCGTACCGTCGATGGTTGCGACGATCGGCACGGTGACGATGCGGCGGCCGTTGCCGGCATAGGCGGAATAGGGGTCGGTGGAAGCTTCCTGGTTGTCGGTATCGGGCGCGTAGGAGGCCGAAAGCGCGCCGAAATCGGTGACGTCGGCAGCGCAAGTGGATGGCGTCGAGGAGTTATCGACGCGCGAATAGAGGCCGCAAAGGGCAGCGGTGACGGCGGGTTGCACCGCGCCGCAGACGGCGGGCGCGGCGCTGGCCCAGACCTGCTCGCAATCGCCCACGTTGAAGCAGGCCAGCGGCGTGGAGGCATTGCCGGTGCAGGCGTTGACGGTGGGGTCCTGAGTGGCCTGAACGCCCGCCGCGGCGTCCGCATACAATTGGCCGGTCTCCGAAAGCAGGGCGTTGGCGGTATCGTAGCGGTTGAGAATCTCGTAGGTGACCGTGGCGCCGGTGCCGCCGAGAGGGGGGACTATGGGGGGCGAGGAGCAGGCGTAGGCCAGCGTATAGACGGTGGAAAAGGTCGGGTCGAAACCGAAATTGGCCGGGTCGCTGAGAGACAGAGCCTCGACACCGAAAGGAACGATATTGCAGGCGGTGCAGAGCGGCGCGCTGACGCCGGCAACGGCCTGGGCGGCGACCGTAGTCTTGCGGGACTGGCCTCCGGGCAGCAGGCTCCAGAACAGCAGCGGAGCATCAGCGGTGATCCCGACCTGGAGGAATTGCGAGGTCGAACAGTCGGCCTGAACGCCGCTGGCGGAAGTCGCGTCGCCGGCATCGGCGAAACAGGCCGGCGGATTCACCGTGCTGTTCAGAAAGCCGCCGCTCGCCCCCAGCGCGGTCTCGCCGAAATTGTAGGTGAAGGTGGGGCCGGCGCCCACCGGCGGCGTGAGCGCGTTGACGGCGTTGGCGTAGGCGGCGCCGGTGCCATTGAGCTGGGCCGCGGCGGCCACCGCCATGGCGATGGCGGCCTGGTTCAGCTCGCCGCGAATGAGGTAGAGCTGGCCGAGATCGAGCGCGAAACCCATCATGCCGAAGAGCACCGGCACCAGAACGACCAGCAACTGCAGGGAGACGGAGCCGCGCGCTTGTGGGGCAGACCATCGATTTTCGTGGTCTGCCATCGAAAGCCATTGCAGGGCAGACCACAGAAAACGATGGTCTGCCCCACAGCGATGCGGGGACATGGAGCCGGACAGGCCAGGAGGCCGGTCCCACTTACTGCTTGGGAATCTGTTGGCCACTGGGACCTACCAGCTCGGGTTTGGTGTTGGCGTTGGGGTCGGGCGGCGCGTTTTTTTGCCCTTTCTTGGGATGCTTGGCCTGCTCCTCGACCACGGTGGGGAGGAAGCCTTCGGGCATGTCCGGCAGCTTGGCTTTCTGCTCTGGGGTGAGCGGGCGAACAAAGTGCGGGGTGACAACCACCAGCAGCTCGTCGTCGGATTTTTGCGTGCTGCGGCTCTGGAACAGCTTACCCAGAATCGGAATGCTGCCGAGCCCGGGAACTTTCTCGATGGTCTCGATGATCTGATTGTTGATCAGGCCGGCGATGGCGAAGCTCTCGCCGTCCTTCAGAATGACCTCGGTCTCGGCGCGGCGCTGAGCCAGGGCCGGAATCGTGAACCCGTCCACCGTGACGGCGTCGGTGTAATCGAGCGAGCTGACTTCGGGCGCGACTTTCAGGTCGATGGAGCCCTGCGCCGTAACGGTGGGCGTGAAATCGAGCTTGACTCCGAACGGTTTGAACTGAACCGTGACGACCGGAGCGGTGGCGCCGCCGGTGGGCGTAGTGACGATGGTGGGGAACGGGAACGAGCCGCCGGCCAGAAAACTGGCGTCCTTGCCTTCCAGACAGATCAGGTTCGGCTCAGCCAGAATCTGCAGCAGGTTGCGCTCCTGCAGCGCCTCGATGGTGGCGCCGATGCCGAGGTCCGGACGAAAGGCAAACAGGTTCAGAAGATTGGAAAAATTGACAGTGGAACTGCTGCCGCTGGCGGTGTTGAGCGGGCTGAACAGCGGCTGGGAGAACTGCTGGGTGGAGGTTCCGCCCAGGAACTTGGGATTGGTGCTGAACAGGTTGAATCCGATCTGGGTGAGAGCGGTGCGGTTGACGTCGGCGATTTTTACCTGTAGCAGAATGGAACGGGGCTCTGGAGGCGGCGGCGCCTGGAGCAGATTGATGACGGTCTTGGCGCGGGTCTGGGCCAGGCTGGCGAGGCGCCTCGATTCGTCGGCTGTCTTGACGCTGCCGGTCAGCACGATGGTTTCGCCGGTTCCGGAGATGTGCACCGAATCGCCGTCGATGCCGGCCCCCTCCCGAATTCTTTTGGAGAAGGAGTCCCAATCGGTATCGTCGTGAGTTACCGTGACTTCGAAGCGGGTGGGGGAGGCGCCAGCTTCCCAAACCATGACCGTGGCCAGGCCCGGAGCCTTGGCGTTAATCATGACTTCGTGCAGGGAAACTACCACGGCGTCGGCGATCTTGGGCTCGGACACCAACACACGCTCGATATCGCGGCCGAATTCGAGCAGCTCCCCGCGGCCTTCAACCAGGACCACGTCACGGCCGCGCGTCACGTCGGCCGCGGCGGGATGGGAGGCACACATCAGCGGCAAGAGCAAAGAAAGGCTGCGGAGGCTCTTCATCGGACCAGTTCCTGAACGTGCTTGTCGCCGCGGTAGACATCCACCAGCACGCCCGGCTTCTCTTCCTTTTTCGGCTCCCTTTTGGCCAGTTGTTCCCACACTTTGGCGTCCGGCGCCTCGCGGGGGTTGCGGGCGCGGCGGGCTTTGGCGATGCGGTCGGCGTAGGTGGGATCGAGCGCATCGGCGGTAAGCGGCCCGTCGGAGACGGTGCGGGAGGGATCGAGGGGATTGCGGAGAGAGAGACTGACCTTGCCTTCGTTCTTGGCCAGTTCGAGTTTTTCGGCGTCGGCGGGGGAGAGAATCAAAGTCACCACCGGGGACCTGGGAGCGCGGGGATCGGCCGGCTGCGAGGAGGGTCCCGAACGGCCGATTGAAAGCACCTCGACGTTCTGCAGGATGGTGGAGGTGGAGGCTTCTTCCATGCTGCCGGCGCGGGTGAACAGCACGTCCACGTGGGATTGCGGCATAATCAGGCCGGCGACACCGCTGGCGTCGGTGACCGGCACGGCCACGGCGCGAAATCCGTCGCGGATGGTGGAGGAGACGCCTTCTGGAGAGTACCGGGAAGAGAGCTTGGTCGAGAGCAGCGGTTCGCCGGCGTTGACCGGGTAGAGCACCACGCGGCCGAGCACATCCCTGGCGGTCCCGACCGAGCCCTTGGGCAAATCGCGGGCGGGATAGTTGACCGTACGCACGTTCAGCGCGCTAAGCTGTGTGCCCGGAGCGAGGTCCCGTACCGATACGACCACCGGCGCCTGTTTTTCGGTTCTGGGCGCGACCGTGTTGGCGTAGACGAACCACACCAGCAGGGCGGCGGAAACCCAGGCACCGACAAAGATCAAGATTTTTTTTTGACGATCCATTCGCTCCTCACTGTGGGACAGGCCTCCTGGCCTGTCCATGGCCGCTCCCTGACGGTCGCGGCTCCGGCTCGGTCACCGCGCACCGGGTCCGAGCTGCGACCGTCAGGGAGCGGTGCTTTGAACTCGCCGCCGGTGACAGGCCGGGAGGCCTGTCCTACCAAAATCACCGCCGTGGGATCGGAATAGACCAGCCGCCAGCCGCATTGTTCGAGCGCGGGGACGAGCGGCGAATCGGCCGGCACCAGCGCGTCGGTGAATCCCCAGGAGTCCCAATCGCGGCGCCAGCCCGGACGCGCCTGCGCCATGCGGGCGTACTCGGCCAGAAACGCCGCGCCGTAAAAGTCGCTGCGGCCGTCGAAGAATACCTTGCGCGCGCCGGCCGAGCGCCAAATGAGATAGCCGCCGAACTTATCGGGCGCGAAAAGCCGGCCGCCAGGGCGCAGGTGCGGATACGCCGCCACTGGAAACTCGCGCGGTGAAAAGCCGGTGGCGGCGCGAATCGCGGGAGTCCGCAGCAACCCGAAACAGGCGGCGAGTACGAAGGGAACGGTAACCCATCCACTGCAGCGCCTGTCGATGGCGGCCAGGCGGGCGGAATACGTGAGGAAACCATCCAGCGCGCGACGGAGGCGCGGCGCCAGATTGCCGGCCCGGACCAGCGATTCGGTAATCGCCCCATTCGCCAGCGGCAGCACAATGAGGGCAAACAGCGGAAGCGCCCGCGCCGCGCCGAACGCCATGGCGGAGAACAGCATTGCGATTGCGAAGTGCTCCAGGCGCCGGTGGGCTAGGGCGAGCACGCCGCCGGCAATGCCGATCAGCAAGGCGGCGGCGATTTGTCCGGCGCCATCCGAATGAAAATTGAAACTCTGAAATTCGCCCACGTGGTCGAGGAGCGCGCGATCGGTGAGGTACCCAAAGACGTGGCCGTACAGCCGCCAGCCATACGGGTTGGCCAGGGGAGCGATGGCGGCAATCAGCGCCGCGATCAAATACCGGCGCGGCCGCTCCGCGTTTTCGGGGGGTAAAGCCGGATTCCAGACGATCGGGCGTAGCGCGGCGGAAAATGCGTAGATCGATGCAATCGCGGGAGCCAAAAAGAAGCTGGCATGAAGGTTGGCCCACAGCGCGCAGAGCAGGGCCATACACGCGCATCGGCGCAACCCGAACGCGGCGCCTACGGCCCGGCCGCGAGCGTCACCGGAGTGCCCCAGCCGCTCCATCCATAGCACCCAAACCACCAGGCACAGCCAGCCCAGCACGTGCGGACGGGCCAGCCAATGCAAACTGGTGGTGGTGACCGCCAGAGGCGACATCATACCGGCGATGAGAAAATTACCGCCTGTCATCCAATGCAAGTGAAACCACAGCCAAAACCCGCCGGCGATCGCCACGGCGTACCAAAACGCAACCCCGCTCAAGCCGGCCGCGCGATCCGCCGCGCCGGCGGCGATATCCGCCAGCCACTCCCAGGCAAACCAAGGCTGACCCGCCCGGCTGAAGGAATAAATGTCCCGCCTGGGCAGCGCGCCCGTGGCCAAAATCGCTTCCCCATAGCGAATGTGCCAACCCGCGTCGGAGTCCCGAAACAGCTTCTGGTAGCCCTCAAACAGAAAGAGGCAGTAGAACAGGGTGACGCCTGCAATCAGGAGCGCCAGGTCCGGTACGAACAGCGCCGTGCCGCTGCGCCCGCCCGCCATGACGCGGGAAGTCGTCCGGTCCGATTCCTCCGATACCATTACCGGCCGCTCCTGGAAGGTCCGCGGCTATTGAGTGGTTCCGATGCTGGCCAGGTCGCCCGTCATGCTCTGATATAAGCTGACAATGCCCTGGGAAAGCTGGTTGACGGTGGTGATCAGCGCCAGCCCGATCGCGGCCACAATCAGAGCGTATTCCACCAGGTCCTGGCCTTGCTCGTCTCCGATGAATCGTAAGATAGTTTCCTTCATGATCCCTTTCTTAGTCGGCGCGATTTCCTCTGTCGGAAATTCGAGGCTCTACCCTTAGTGCGTATCCTCTAAAGGACCCACCCAAAGCTTGACGAATCCGTTTCGCAAGCGTCCCCAGAATGTGTCCTGCGGCTTGGAGGGAACCGTAGCGGGATTGCCATCCAGACGAGACACCAGTTCCAGGTTCTTGAGCGCGGCCGGATGAGCGGCATTGTAACCCAAGGCTACAGCTAATTCCTTGCGAGCCTCGGCGTAGTTCCCTTTTTCGATCAGCACGGCGGCCAAATTGGAATGGGCGGACGGATTCAGTTTCACCGCCATGCGGAATTCCTGGGTGGCTTCGGCTTCGCGCTTCTGCATCAACAAGTTGAAGCCGAGATTGTTGTGCAGCGCGTCGTCGGCCGGAGCCAATTCCAGGGCCTTGCGATGAGCCGGCTCGCCCAGGACGTATTCGTGGCGCTCGTCGCGCAGGATGCCCAGCCAGGAAGAATATTCCGGCGCCGTCTGCGGGTGGACCTTGAGAAAGCCCTCCAGGCCGGCAACGGCCTCGGCCGATTGATTCAACTCGTGCAGATACCGCACCAGAGCCAGCTCGACGGCCCCGGAATCCGGGAAGCGCGCCGCGGCGAGACGCACGATTTCGAGGGCCACGTCGGCATAGCCGCGGGTGGCGTAGGCCCGGGCCAGATCGAGACGAGCCGCCACGTTATCCGGCTCGGCCGCGACCTGCTCGCGGAGTCCGCGCAGCTCCAGATCGCCATCGCCGGCGTCGCGCGCGTTGCGGATTTGCCGTTCGAAAACGGTTTGGCGCGCTGTGGCAGGTACGGCGGGAGTTTGAGAAACCACGCGCCGGGTGGCGCACGACGATGCGGCCAATGCCAGCAACACGATCCAAATGGGATAGGCCATCGCATGCTGCGATCCGCCGGAACTCGCGGTCTGCCACGCCTCTGACGGACGACAGACACCGATCGCCCGTCCCACCCTCCGGGTCATGGCAGTTTTTCCACCGTCAATTGGTCGCCGGGCTCGGTTCGCGTGGCAATCGCGGTCCCCCCGGGAAGTTCCAGGACCGAATGGGCCGTCAGGCAGCCCGAAATACGCCATGCTGGAACCGCGTGCCGGACTTTTCGCACCCTTTTGCGGCGATCGAGATAGACCAGGTCGATGGCAAACTTCATAAAAAACGTGTGTACTGATTGGCAGGGCAGGATCCACAGGCCTTGTCCCTGCTCCAATCCACGGTGCTTGAGGAGCCCGGTCCGGCGCGAAGCGCTGCTGTCAGCCACACCGATCAAGTCGCCGAGAACCGTGTTTCTGGTCTCATTCCGCACTCTCACTGTCAATTCCCGTTGAATATAACACAGCCGGCCGAGATAGTGGGACGGCAAGCGCACCGCCGCGGTTTACAAGCCCGGTCACAAAACTTCCGAAAATAATCGAAGCGCGTAACTACCCGATAGTACCTATACTTAGCAGCCAGGGCGGGCCGCGGAGCGGGATTTGCCGCCAGGGGCGGTAGTTAGACTGAAGGCGGCTGGCAGGTTCCGGCCCTCAACCATGGCCGTTCGCGCCATGGGTTTCTTTCTGTTCGCGGAGGTTTCATGTTTCGCCGTTCCCTGATCGTCGCTTTGCTGGCGTTGGCTGGCGCTCTCGCCCAACCCGCCCTCACCACTATCCAGGACGTACTCTACAACGCCGATGGGTCCCGCTTCAATGGAATTCTCACCATTAGCTGGGCCACCTTCCAAAGCGGCAAGGAGATACCGATTATCGGCAATACCAAAACGTATCGCATCGTCAACGGAAATCTGTACCTTCAATTGACGCCCACCGCCGGAGCCAGCCCAGCGGCGGAATACCTGGTGACGTATTACTCTTCTTCTTCCCCTCAATACCAGGAAGTCTGGAACGTGCCGTCCAACGCCCAATCGCTGACTGTGGCCGCGGTGCGCACCTCGTCCACCGATATCCTCACCGACGACGGCGCCACCATCGCGGAATCCTCGGTCATCGGCCTGGTCGCCGACCTGGCCGCGCGCGCCACCATGGGTGCCGCATTTGTTCCTTCCGGCGCGGTGGTGGTGGATAGTAGTGGGCTGCTGGAGACGGCAACCGGGAATGCCACCGATTGCGTCTACGTGGATGGATCGTCGGGACCATGCGGAGGAGGAGGAGGAACATCGCCGACTTTCATCGATGCCGAATTGCCGGCGGGCACCATCAATGGAGTCAACGCCAGCTTCACGCTGGCCAACGCGCCCTCGCCCGCCGCCAGCCTCGACCTCTACCGCAATGGGCTGCGGCTCGCAGCGGGCTCGGACTATTATCTGTCCGGTAACGCCATTACCTTCGTTTCCGCGGCCACGCCGCAGACGGGCGACACCCTGTTGGCCGACTATCGCACCGCCACCACGGAAATCCTGGAGAACGCGTCCTTATCCCCGGCGGCAATGCCGGCGGTTAGCCGGATCGCCAGGCCGGCCGGGACGGAGGTCTTGTGCAGCGGACCCGGCACCGGAACCAGCCAAACCGCCTCCACCGTACTCGGTACTTGCAACATCGCCGCCGGCATCCTGCACGCCGGAGACCGGGTCGAGATCCATTTCGATCTGGCGCATCAGGGCACCGCCGGAACCAGCGCCATGACCCTCGAATGGGGCGCCACCACCATCACCCCGGTCGCCGCCTCCGCAAATGCGACCCTGATAACCGGACGCGCGCAGGCGGGCTTGCTGGCATCCGGCGCCCAAACCAGTTGGCAGGCGTGGGGCTCGGCCGTGCCCTTCTCGGCGGGAGTGGGCGCCGCCCCGGATGCGTACGCCAATGGGTTGACGATCGCTTTTCTGGGCAATGTCACCCGGCCCCCCGATACCCTGACCTTGACCCAATTCGCCGTGGTACGCGTTCCATAAACTCCAGTGGATCGTTCCTGTAGCTTTCGTTTTGTTCTGGCGTTTTCCGCTTCAATGCTTTAGGCTGGTGTTTCGGGTTTACGCACTGACGCGGGGCCGGGCGAAGCTGCCCGGCCTTTTTTTTCACGGGACCGTGGTTCATGGCAGCGGAACGCCGGTCGACTTATCCACCGCGTAAAAGCGTTTGCCGCAAGAGCGGCAATGCCGCGGCACGCGTTTGAACCAAAACATCAACGGGTCCAGCGCACCACGTGGTTTCGACGGCGCCAGATCGCGGCTGAAGCAACGCGGACAACGTACTTCGCCGGGCTTGACTTCAAGCGGCTCTTGAATCTCCAATTCTCGCACTCTAGCAGATTTCGCCCGGCGCCGAAATTGTCCTGAATCGCCGGTCTGAATGCTAGGCTGGAACTCGTGCGCAGCTTTTTTCTGTTCCTGTCGCGGCGCGGGGGACTGCGGAAGTGGATGGAGACTTCCCCGCTGGCCCGGCGCCTGGCGACGCGGTTCGTAGCCGGCGAAACCCTCGATCAAGCCATCGCCGTGAGCCGGCGCCTGAACCGGGAAAAGATTTCCGTCACCCTCGATCATTTGGGCGAGAGTGTCACGTCCCTCGAAGAAGCCGCCCGCGCACGTGACGTTTACCGAGCCACCTTAAGCGCCCTTCATGAGAACGCCCTGGATGGCAACGTCTCCCTGAAGCTCACCCAGTTCGGCATAGATCTTTCCGGCGAGGAATGCCGCCGCAACGTCGAGCAACTCGCCGCCAGTGCCGCCGCCAACGGCCAGTTTGTGCGCGTCGACATGGAATCCAGCGAATACGTGGACCGCACGCTCGATCTGGTGGCCGCGTTGCACGCCCGCTACCGTGCCGTGGGCACCGTCGTCCAATCCTATTTATATCGATCCCGCAAGGACGTGGAAGAGCTCTCCGATCGCGGCATTCGCGTCCGCCTGGTCAAGGGCGCTTATCTCGAACCCCCGTCCGTCGCCTTTCCCCGCAAAACCGATGCCGACAACAACTTCGTCGAACTGATGAAGCTGCTGCTCGATCGCGGAGCCTACCCCGCCATTGCCACTCACGACGAGAAAATGATCGCCGCCACCCGCGCGTACGCCGCCGAACGCAACATCTCCCGCGACGGCTTTGAGTTCCAGATGCTCTACGGCATCCGCCGCGATCTGCAGCGCCAGTTGGTCGCCGACGGCTTCCGCTTACGCCT
The DNA here is from genome assembly GCA_049509915.1 of Bryobacteraceae bacterium. Taxonomy (GTDB): domain Bacteria; phylum Acidobacteriota; class Terriglobia; order Bryobacterales; family Bryobacteraceae; genus JBEKYD01. Next base: position 10,420 of record JBEKZL010000101.1, read on the forward strand.
GTACGTTCCCTTCGGCCGGTCCTGGTACCCCTATTACATGCGCCGCATCGCCGAACGCCCCGCCAACGCCCTGTTCGTGCTGCGGAATATGTTCCGCTAAGAAGTTTCCGGAGCGGGCGTCGCGCAAGCACTCGTGCGTGCCGTGTCGAGACTCATCTCGACACCCGCTTGCGTACGGTACGCCGGGCGTCGGCAAAAGTGCCGACGCGGCACCCACGAGTGCTTGCGCCACGCCGGAATGGCACAGTTATTTCTTGACGGGCGCTAAGAACGTAACCGGCTTCGGCTCTCAGCGTCGTTTTCGGCCTGGACGGGACAGGGCTAGAATCAATCGCCGAACATCGGGCGGCGGCTCGCAATCGATCGCGACGCGCTCCGCTGAGCGCGGATGAACGAACTCAATATGCGCTGCGTGGAGAGCGACCCTGGCGATCAGCGGCTCGAAGGCTTCCGGCGGGTGGTATTTCCGGTCGCCGACGACCGGATGGCCGATGGCGGCGAATTGCGCCCGGATTTGATTTTGCAGTCCAGTCACCAGCGTGACCCGCGCCACGGACGCGGCGGGGAGAAGGCGCTCGACGGAGTATCGAAGCTCAGCCCGCGCCGCTTCCCCGTCTCCGGCTGCGCGCAACGTTTGGAACATTCCCTCGCGGCGGAAATAGTGGACAAGGGTTCCCTCCCCTGCCTCGAGCCGCCCGCGAACCACGGCCAGGTACTGCCTAACGGGGGTATGGGCGAGGAACTGCCGAACCAGCACTTCACGGTCGCGCTCGGTCTTGGCAAAGAGCAGAATGCCGGAGCTGAAACGATCGATGCGGTGGACCACCAAAGCTCGCCGCCTGTTCCGCGCCAGTGCGGCTCCCAGCACAGACATGGCGGAGGGAGTATGGGAGCCTGGAATCGGAACGGCCGGCAGGCCGGCTGGCTTATCGATTACCACCACGGCATCGTCCTCGTAAAGCACGAGGATCTCCGGCTTGGCTGGACGGCGGGTTCTTGGTGAAGGCTTGCCCATCTCTGGAGATTACCGGCTGGCCATGGCCACGTTGCGAGGTTAGCATGGCGTAGCTGACGGAAACAGCCTACAGGTGCTAGCATCCGGCTTGGTAAACATTTCCCTGAGTTGCCGTCGAGCCCCGTGCCGGGGGATCGGGCCGAGGATGGTCCGCCTGCTCGCCATCGGGGCTGCCGCTCATGCCGATTTAATGGCCGCTCCAACAAGAAAGCCGTCGCGGCTGCTGACGCTGGCGCCGGCCGATCTTCTGGTCATCTGTCTGTACTTCGCGGTGGTGTTGGGGATCGGCGTCTACCTCAAGCGCCGCATCCGTGCCAGCGACGATTTCTTCTTTGCCGGCAAGGGCGTGGGCGCCTGGGTGGCCGGCCTTAGTTTCGTGGCGGCGAACCTGGGGACGCTGGAGTTGCTCGGCTGGTCGGCATCGGCGTATCAGTACGGGATGCTGGCGGCGCATTGGTATTGGATCGGTGCGGTCCCGGCGATGCTTTTCTTGGGCATCGTGATGATCCCTTTCTATTACGTGTCCAAGGCGCACTCGGTGCCGGGCTATCTGAAGCTCCGTTATGGCGAAGGCGCGCGGCTGATGTCGGCTTTTTCCTTCGCCGCCATGACGGTGCTGATGAGCGGGATCAACATGTTCTCCATGGCCATGGTGATGAAAGTCATTCTGGGCTGGGACATCAACTTCAGCATTCTGGTTTCGACCCTGACGGTGGGAGTCTACGTGGCGCTGGGGGGCCTGCTTTCAGCCATCGTCAACGAAGTGGTTCAATTCGTCCTCATCTGGGCCGGAACTATTTCCATTCCGATTTTCGGCCTGATCGAAACCGGCGGCTGGAGCGGCATGCTGGCGCGCATCGCCAGGCGAGTGCCTTTGCAGGACTACACCCACATGTGGCGCAACATGGGCAGGGCGGCGGACAATCCGATGGGCGTCCACTGGACGGGAATGGTGTTCGGGCTCGGCCTGATCGGCGCCTTCGGCTACTGGACCACCGACTTCCTGGTGGTGCAGCGGGTCATGGCGGCGCGGGATCTGCGCTCGGCGAAGATCGCCACCACCATTGGCGCCGCCTTCAAGATGCTGCTGCCGGCGATCGTCATCCTGCCGGGCTTGCTGGGGCTGGCCGTGCTGCCGATGAAGCTGACCGGGGAGACGGAGGCGCTGGCGACCGGCGGCCACAGCTTCAATGAAGTCATGCCGCTGATGATGGCGCGCTATCTGGGCCCCGGCTTTCTGGGCATCGGCGTGACGGCTCTGATTGCCGGGTTCATGTCCGGGATGGCGGGCAACATCAGCGCCTTCGCCACGGTGTGGACGTATGACATTTATCGCCCGGTATGGAACCGCGCGGCGGAAGACGCGAAGTGCCTGCGCATTGGGCGCTGGTGCACCGTAGTCGGCCTGGTGGCCAGCATTGGCGCGGCGTACCTGGTGATGCAATTCGCCAGCATAATGGATTATGTGCAGGCACTTCTGGGGTTCTTCATCATTCCTCTATTCGGCACCGTGATTATCGGTATGCTGTGGAAGCGCGCCACTCCCGCCGGAGGATTCTGGGGACTGTTCTGCGGCACGCTCTCATCGATCGCGCTCTGGCTGGTGGTGAAATTCCATCCGGCGGCGCTGGCGGTTCTGGCCCTTTCCGCCGACGCCAAGCCGATGGCCGAAAACCTGTACCGGTTCATCTGGTCCTGGCTGGTGTGCGTAATCGTGACCGTTCTGGTCAGTTTCGCGACCAAGCCCAAGCCGGCCTCCGAATTACAGGGCCTGGTATACGGCTTGTCGCTGTTACCCTCCGATGAAGCCGTGCCCCTTTATCGCCGGCCCCTGTTCGCGGCGGCGCTGGTGGCCGCGGCCTTCGTCGGTTTGAATCTGTTCTTCTGGTAGGTCTCTATACGGCGCAGTTGACCGCGACGGGAATTTTCGCAGATTTACGCGTCGGGGGCGGCTATCGCGGGCCGCGCCAGGAGTTAAGGTGATGATCGAAGGCGCGACGGTCATGCGGCAGTACTCGAAACCGATCGGCGCCGACGGATACTGCGAGAGCGCCAGTGGAGCGGTTTCACTGGCCCATAGCTTAATGGAGACGCAACATGCTCACTGAAACAACGCCAGGACTGGCCTGCCAGAGCGCGGCCGAGCTGGTATTCGGACGCTGCAAGAGGCCGCTGCGGTGCGGCTTCGACCTTACGATCGGCGCCGGACATGTATTTCCGGAGGTCAACTTCACTCTGCCGGCGATCGCGGTGGAACCGGGCACCTGGACCCAGGTGCTGGCCGAGTACGAGCAGATGGCTACCGGAATCCTGGAGCGCGCCGTCGCCCTGCGGGTGCCGGGGATCGTGCTGGAGTTTGAGCTGCTGCCGGCCATGACGGCGACTCCGGAGTGGGGAGCGGAGGTGACGCGCCTGCTGGTGAACCACCTGCGCCGCGCGCACGACAAGCACGGCCTGCCCTGCGCTGTCCGCGTGACTCCCACCGATATTCGCGACCAGGGCAAGCCCCCGCTGCTTCGCCGTGGCCAGCCATGGGAAACCCTTAAGCGCTCGTTCGAACTGTGCATCGAGGCCGGCGCTCATCTGATCTCGATCGAATCGATCGGCGGCAAAGAGCTTCACGACTACGGACTGATGTATGGCGACATCCGCGCCATCGTCTTCGCATTGGGGGTACTGGCGCCGCGCGACACCGCCTGGCTGTGGGACCGGATCTCGGCCATGTGCGCGGCCGGCGGCGCCATCCCCGCCGGCGACAGCGCTTGCGGCTTCGCCAATACGGCTATGCAACTGGCGCACCAGCGCATGCTGCCGGAGGTGCTGGCGGCGGTGGTGCGGGCCATGAGTGCGGTGCGCAGCCTGGCCGCGTTCGAACACGGCGCCGTGGGACCGTCGAAGGACTGCGCCTACGAAGGCCCGATCGTCAAAGCCATCACCGGCTGCCCCATTTCGATGGAGGGCAAGTCGGCCTCCTGCGCGCACTTCAGCCCGCTCGGCAATATCGCGGCAGCCATGTGCGATTTGTGGAGCAACGAATCGGTGCAGAACGTGCGCCTGTTGTCGGGCAGCGCGCCGGAAGCGTTCACCGAGACCCTGGCGTACGATTGCCGTCTGATGAACGTGGCCTCGGATAAGGGCGAGGCCCTGCGGCTGCGGGATTGGCTGACGGAGTCCGACGAGTGGCTGAGCCCGCAGGCGGCGGTGCTCTCGCCCGAAGCCACCATGAGCATCGCGCGGGCCATCGCTTCCCAAAAGGATCACTATGGCAAGACCGTCGCCGCCGGCCTTGCTGCGGTCGCAGTCCTGCGCGCCGGCATCGAGCGCAAACAACTCACGCTGCGGGCGAAAGAAACGCAGTGGCTGGACCGGATCGAGAGAGAACTCGAGTCGTTAGTCACCGCCGAGACGGAATTGACGGAAGAGATGACGGGTCAACATGGCAACGAATTCGACAAATCCAGTTATGGTCTGTGAAGGCGGCGCCGAAGCTGGATTGTCGCGGAAGCAACGCATGCTCCGCGCGCTTCGACGCCAGCCGGTGGACCGGCTTCCAACCCAATCGGGCTACACCGGGGCGATGGGGCGGCTGCTCGCCGGGCATTTCGGAATCTCTCCGGCCGAGCTGCCCAAGCGGCTGGGCAATCATCTGCAGCGCGTGGACATCGACCATCCTCGCCGCACCAATGCGGACGGATCGATCGAATTCGATTGGTGGGGCGCGGGCTGGGATACCCGCACGGAGGGTTACTGGCACGCTTTCTCCCCGCTTGCAGATTCACTCGACCTCGATCGCTATCCGTGGCCCGATCCCAACCACCCGGCGCTTCTCGACACCGCCGCGCGAACAATTCTCCGCGACGGCGCGGACTGTTTCATTGCGCCCAATCTCGGCATGTGCCTGTTTGAACGGGCCTGGTCCTTGCGCGGATTCGATGCCCTGCTCATGGACATGGTGGAGCGCACCGACTGGGTGGAGCAACTGCTGGACCGCATCGCGGCGATACAGTTGACTCTTGCGAGGAGGTTCGTCGCCGCCGGCGTCGCGGGCGGGTATTTGGGCGATGACTACGGGGCGCAGCGGGCCATGCTGTTCTCTCCCCGCCTGTGGCGAAGGTTGATCAAGCCGCGCCTGGCGAACCTGTTCGCGGTCTTCGTGGACGCAGGACTTCCGGTGATTCTTCATTCCGACGGAGATATCCGCGCGATTCTGCCCGACCTGGTGGAGATTGGGCTGACGAACTTGAACCCGGTGCAGCCGGAAGTACTGGACCACCAGTGGCTTCAGAAAGAATATGGAGCGAAGCTGAGTTTCTATGGCGGCGTTTCGACGCAGGGCGTCTTGCCGGCCGGCACGGTGGAGGAAGTGCGCGCCGCCACCCTGGCCTGCGCCCGCTCGCTGGCGCCGGACGGGACCGGGCTGCTGCTGGGGGCTTCGCATCGCATGCAATCCGATATTCCAGTCCGGAACGTGGAGGCGATGCTGAATGCTTTCGCTGAAATGGACCGTTGACTGGGCGGTGGATTCGCGGGCGCGCGCCGAGGGCCTCGCGGATGGTTTCCGCCAGACCTTCGGAGGCGAGCCGGAGCTGTGGGTGCGCGCACCGGGACGCGTGGATCTGATGGGCAGCCACACTGACTACAACCTGGGCTTCGTGCTCACGCTTCCGATCAGCCGGGACACGTGGATCGCCGGCCGCCGCCGCGACGACCGGACGGTACGCGTGTATTCGATGAACCTCGATGCCGGCGACGAGTTCAGCCTGGACGCAATCGAACCGGTCGCGGGATCGAGATGGTGCAATTATGTGCGCGGCGTAGCCGCGACCCTCGCAGGCGAACGGCTGGCATTGACCGGGTGCGACCTGGCGATTCACAGCGCCGTCCCGCTGGAGAGTGGATTGAGCTCGTCGGCGGCGCTCGAGTGCGCGCTGGCCACCATGTTCGCGGGCTTGGGAGGCTGGAGCATCGCGCCGGAACGGATGGCGCTGCTGTGCCAAAAGGCGGAGAACGAGTTCGTCGGGGTGAAGTGCGGCATTCTGGATCAGTATTCGTCCTGCCTGGGGCGGGAAGGGTGCGCGCTGCTGCTGGACTGCCGCGACCTGTCGACCGGCGCGGTCCGGATCGCCGATGGGATTCGCGTGGTGGTGTGCAACACCATGAGCCAGCGCAGGCTGTCGGGCAGCGAATATGCGCAGCGGAGGGCCGAGTGCGAGTTGGGCGCGGCGCGGCTGGGAGTGACAGCGTTGCGCGATGTGACACCCGAAATGCTGGCGGCGAGACGGCACGAACTCCCCGAGCGGGTGGCCAGACGATGCGACTTCATCGTAGCCGAGAGCGCGCGGGCCGAATCGCTGGCCACCGCACTTACTGTGAATGACCGCGAGACCGTGGGCCGGCTCTGCGCGGAGTCCTTTGCGGGCGCGCGGGATCTTTATGAGATCTGCTCGCCCGCCCTGGCAGCCATGATGGAGGCTATGCTGGCCGCGCCGGGAGCGATCGGGGCGCGGCAGGCGGGAGCGGGGTTCGGAGGGTCGATGGTCGCCTTGGTGGATGCCGCATCGACGGATGCCTTTTGCGCCGCCGTCGGGAACGCCTATGGCAAAGCGGCCGGGATGGTCCCCGACATCTACCCGGTGGAGGCCGCGCAAGGGGCGGAAGTGTTCGATAGGGGAAAGTTGGACAGATGAACGCCGCGAGACTACCGGATCTTACCGCCAGTTACAGTATCTCGGTGCAGCAGGCGGCTGAGTTTCGTCGCCAGGGTCACATCCTGCTGCGGGGAGTGGCTTCGCCGGAAGAAGCGGCGGCCTACCGGAGTGTCATCCTCGCCGCGCGCGAACGGTTCGGAGCGGAGCGGACTCCCCTGAACCAGCGCGACACTTACGGCAAAGCGTTCCTGAAGGGAATGAACCTGTGGCCGAAGGACGAAGGCGTGCGGCGATTTGTGCTGGCGCGCCGGTTTGGCGGAATCGCGGCCGAACTGCTCGGCGTCGAGGGCGTCCGCATTTATCACGACCAGGCTTTGCTCAAGGAGCCCGGAGGCGGAATCACTCCGTGGCACCAGGACCAACACTACTGGCCCTTGGACACGGACGACACCATCACTATGTGGATGGCGCTGACCGACGTGACACCGGAAATGGGCACTATGCGGTTTGCCTCCGGGTCGCACCGGGACGGGTATCTCGGCGACATGCCCATCGGCGACGATTCCGATCGGAAGTTCGCGGAATACATCCAAAGCGGCGGATACGGGATCGCCCACCCAGCCACGATGAACGCGGGGGATGCCACCTTCCACTATGGCTGGACGCTGCACGGCGCACCCGCCAACGATACCGCCCGGACGCGCGAAGCGATGACCGTGATCTGGTACGCCGATGGAGCCAGGGTGAAGGAGCCCGACAACGTCAACCGCCGGCGGGATCTAGACCGGTGGCTGCCGGGACTGAAGCCAGGAGACGTGGCCGCAACCGAACTGAATCCGTTGGTATGTGGGGCAGGCCGAGGGCCTGCCCCGCCCCTCAGTACCGGCTTGCTTCGTTCAGCAGTTCCATCGACCGGGCATCGAGTTTGAGCCCGATGGCGGCGACGAGTTGTTGAAGCTGTTCCGGATTGGTCGCGCTGGCGATGGGAGCGGTGATCGAAGGGCGCGCCATCAACCACGCCAGAGCGACCGCCGCGGCAGTGGTCGAGTGAAGCGAGGCGACCTCATCGAGCGCGTCCAGGATGCGCCTGCCGCGCGGGTCCAGGTACTTTTTCAGTCCCTGCCCACGGGCGCTCTTGCCGAGGTCGGCTTCCGAGCGGTATTTCCCGGTCAGAAATCCGCTGGCCAGGGAAAAGTACGGGATGACGCCAATGCCCGCTTCCTTCGCCACCGGCTCCAGATCGGTTTCGTACCCCTGCCGTTCGTACAAATTGTAGTGAGGCTGCAGGCTTTGGTAGCGCGGCAGGTGGCGCGACTGGCTCACCCCCAAAGCCTCGCGGAGGCGCGGGCCGGTGTAATTGGAAGCGCCGATGGCACGCACTTTGCCCTGCCGGATGAGCACTTCGTACGCTTCCAGAGTCTCTTCGAGAGGCGTCGCGGCATCGTCCGAGTGGGATTGGTAGAGGTCGATACAGTCGGTCTGGAGGCGGGTGAGCGAATCCTCGGTGGCGCGCAGGATGTACGATTTCGATAGGCCTTTCTTATCCGGCGCCATTTCCATGCCGACCTTGGTGGCGATGACGACCCGCTGGCGCGCGCCCGTTCGCTTCAGCCATTTGCCGATAATGGCCTCTGATTCACCTCCCTGGTTACCGGGAGCCCATTTCGAGTAAACGTCGGCGGTGTCGAGGAAGTTGAGGCCGGCGTCCAGGAACGCGTCGAGCACGGCAAAGGAATCGGTCTCGCCAATAGTCCAGCCAAAGACGTTTCCGCCCAGGCATAACGGCGAAACCTCGATCCCGCTCGATCCCAGCGGGCGCAGTGCAAAGGAGTTGGGCAGTTTCATATGCACCTCGTTGGATGTGCGAGGTGGGGAAACGATGCCGGGATCATCGCCCGGCCAGTTGATCTCCTCTGCCCTGCGCCTGCCGTTCCAGATCGCCCACCTTCAGCTGCAGGGCCACTACCCTGATCCGGTACCATTCCCGCGGGTTGGGGTCACCGTTTCCGAGTTGAAACATACGCTCGACGAATGGCCGGGCGCTTTGCTCGTCGATGGGATATCGGGTCGCGTACTCGATCAGTTGGTCCAACGTTCCAAGCGCTATCATCTTGGCCGTCAGGATGGAGCGCAACTGGCTCTCCTCGGGCCCGGCAGCGGCGGGAAACGCTCCGATTGCCGCCCGCGCCACCAGCAGGAGTTCCTTCCCGTTGGACGCCTTTTGGGCCATCCGCAGGATCACTTTCCGCTGCGCTGCCGATTGCGAAGGCGCCTTGCTGGCGGCCATGTAAAGGTCCTTCAAACGCGCGCCAATGGTTTGTTCCGCCTCGGGTTTGGGCCCGGCGGTCTCGTTCGCGGCAGGGTTGCAGGAAGCCATGCTCCAGGCGGCTAGTACAACCGCTGGCACGCCACAAAAACGCTTCCACATATTGGGAGCGTACATCCAAATCGGATTTATGAACAGGGTTTTTTCACAGCTTGACGTAAATTTCTACGCAGTATGCGATTAAACAGGCCTTTATGTCCTGTTTTTCGGTGCTGAGCCGCTCATTTGTGAAAAAGTACACATCATGGACCAGTGCGGCCGCTGTCTCCACGACCCGAAGAAGTATCCGTCCCTGTTCGTCACCTTCTGGAGATGACTACGCTGCGAATAGGTACGCCGGTGGTCTCCGGCGCGCACACCGCGCTCTGGCTGCCCCGCTCGTTCGAATACCGCAGGCAGATGGAGAGCCTGCAGCCGGAAGGGGGAACCTACGTGCGCCGCTTCCGCCGGTTCCATCGCAACCTTCACCTGCTGGAGGTTTCGAGCTTGCTCAGGCTACTCTATGATCTTCTCTTACCGTTAGCGACCCGCATCTTCGTAGCACCTCTTGAATGCTCGTGCTACGGATGCTAGTATACGATTTGAATTTTCGTAGCACCGCGTTTATTCTCGCGCGTGCGGTCGCCGTCTTGTTTCTGGCGGTGGGCACGGCATTCGGGGCAGCCAATGACAGCGTGAACGGGCAATTGACCGACCCGCAGGGGAAGCCTGTTTCGGGCGTCGCGGTACTTCGCGCCGGGCGTTGCGGGCGACCACAGCGAGCCGATCGCGCAGTACGCTCGGGTTGAGTAGTGCCCTGGTGCCCAATAACCTGTCGGCTAACGCGCGTGGTAATGGCTACACCGATCCGGACATTTGTAAATTTTTGCATCTATCATTCGCACGATTTTGCATTTCGTATGCGCTCATGCTAATGTCACGATTTGAAACGAGCGCGCCAGTACGTCCCCTCTGGCTCGCGGTCGCCGTCGCCGTCGCCGTTCGAAATTCCCGGGCGCACGTTGCGTCCGCAAGAGGCGTTGCTTCATGAACAGAAAACATGCATCGCTCTTCTTTCTTCTCGCTCCCAGCCTTCTAATGGCCCAGGAAATAACCCTCGCGGGCCTTGTGACAGATCCTCAGGGGCAGGCTGTACCGAAGGCGGCCGTAACACTTTCCAATCGACAAGCCGTGGTCGCGCACGCGATCTCCGGTCCGGATGGGCGGTTTGAAGTGAACGCTCCTACGGCGGCGGAATACACGATCAGGGTCGATGCCGCGGGCTTTAGTCCGGCTAGCCGAACGATCGCCGTTTCCGCCGGCAACAACGAGCTAGCGGAGTTTCGCCTGGTCCTGGAGTCGCAAAGCGAGTCCACGAAGCCCCCTCAGCTATCAGGAACTGTTGTTGACACGTCCGGCGCGGTCATTGCCGGGGCTACGGTGCAGGTTCTAGGCGCGAACGGTAATGTACAAATGACGACCCAGTCGGACACGAACGGCTCTTTCATTATTTCTGGACTCCCGGCAGGCGATTATCGACTTGTGGTATCTAATCGCGGTTTTGAAACCAAAGAGACCCTCGCCACCATAGGGACCACGGAGGCGCCGGTCCCGCTGCGCATCTCTCTGGGGGTGCGCTCCGTGAGCACAACCATGAACGTGCAGGGCCGGGCGGATGACCTTGTCGGAATCGCCGACTCCGGCACCCAGGGAACGGTGGGCGCAACGGAAATCGAAGATCGTCCGATTCTCCGCTCGGGAGAAGTTATGGAGACGATTCCCGGTGTCATCATCACGCAACACGCCGGCGGCGGCAAGGCCAACCAATATTTTCTTCGTGGCTTCAATCTCGATCACGGCACCGATATCTCCATTTCCCTCGACGGTATGCCGCTGAACCTGCCGTCGCACGCGCACGGCGAGGGGTACTCGGACATGAACACCGTCATCCCGGAGTTTGTGGAGCGGACGGATTTCCAGAAAGGTCCTTATTACGCCGATGTCGGCAACTATGGCTCGGCTGCATCGGCCAATGTGGTGTATTTCAAGACGCTGCCCGAGAACTTCTTTGCTGTGGAAGGCGGCATGTATGGCTATGAGCGGGCCGTTTTCGGCGTATCGCAGAATCTCGGCTCGGGCAATTTGCTCTACGGCGGAGAGTTTTATCACGATAACGGCCCATGGGTTCATCCGGATAACTATTACAAATACAACAGCCTTCTGACCTACAGCCAGGGCGACGACGCCAATGGTTTCAGCATCACGGCTCGCGCTTACCGCGGAACATGGAACTCAAGCGACCAAACTCCCGTCACCGCGACGCCCCTGGTTGGTTTCTTCGGCACGCTAAACCCAACTGACGGTGGCAATTCCGACCGTTATAGCTTACAGGCTGAATGGCATCGCCAAAGCGCAAATTCCAGAACGCAAATCACGGCGTACGGATTCTATTATTACCTTAATTTGTTTTCCGATTTCACTTACTACCTGGATGACCCCATCAAGGGCGATCAGTTCGAACAGCAGGACAAGCGCTGGGTGACTGGGGTGGACGTACGCCACACGGTTTTCAGCCAATGGTTCAACCGCAAGGTACAAAATACGTTCGGTCTGCAGGTCCGCAACGATTGGGTCAACAATGGCCTTTACCGGACGGAGAATCGCGCGCGCACGGACAAGAATGATATCAACGCATGCAATGAGGAATTCATCGACGCATGCGACAGCAATCCGAACCTAACGGCGGTTTTGCCGGAGGACACGGATTTGAATAGATTTACCGACACGATGGTCGGTCTTTATGTGGAGAATAAAATTCAGTGGGCGGAAAAATTCCGCACAATCGTGGCCATGCGCGGCGACGACGCAACATATGTCGTCACCAACTTGACGCCCAGTTATACCGCCGCCGAGCTAGCTGGCGCTCCGGCGGTCGACTTTGCGGCCGCCAATTCCGGCACGGTCAACAAGTTCTTGCCCGAACCAAAAGCGAGTTTGATTTTCGGCCCGTGGTCCAAGACTGAGCTCTATGTACAGGGCGGATTCAGTTTTCACAGCAATGATGCGCGTGGCGCAACGCAAAGGGAGGAACCGATTTCGCCGGACAATCCATTTCCCACGGCAACCTCGAGAATCTCCGCCCTGGTCCAAACCAAGGGGTCGGAAATCGGCGTGCGCACTACGAAGCTCTCCCATCTGCAAAGCACGTTTTCACTCTGGTATCTGCACAGTGAATCCGAACTGCAGCAGGACGGCGACACCGGAGGCACGGTTGCTTCGATAAATCCGAGCAACCGCTATGGCGTCGAATGGGCCAACTACTACACGCCGCTGGAACATTGGGCTATTGATTTCGACTTTGCGGATTCCAGGGCCTGTTTTACCGCAATCGACGCGGCTGATGCCGCGCCGAACAGCCCCGGTGGCACGCACGTACCCGAAGCCGTTGGGGTGGTGGCGGCATCGGGCATTACGATGCACGATTACAAACGCTTTTCAGCGAGTTTGCGCCTGCGCGCATTTGGTCCGCGCGATTTGACATCCGACGCGATTTATCGCTCAAATGCAACGGTCTTGCTCAATGCGGAGGTCCGTTATAGAGTTACCAAAAAATGGAGTTTTGTCGTCGAAGCTTTGAATTTGCTGAACCGCAGGGATTCCGACATTGACTACGCCTATACCTCCCGAATAACGCCAACGGCCGATGCGGCATTCACAGACGTTCGGCACCTTGTCGAACCGTTTCAGGTGCGATTCGGGTTACGTTACACTCCCGGTTCGAATAGCAACTCGGGTTCGATTAATTGATTCACTGTTCAAAGTGCGCGCGGGCGTCCGCGTAAATCTGATGATGGCCAGCGGCTACACGGGGCAGACCACCGAGAACTCCTCCACAAACTTCGCCCCGGGGCAAGTGGGGCTGGTGGACGGGCGTCCGTCTACCGTCCTACGCGAGCCTGAACTTCACCTACAGGTTTGGCCGCAAAGCGCCGTGAGATCGGGGCCGCTGGCGCGACCGCAACGCCCGTCTATTTCACTCCGGCGGCCTGCAGGGCCGCGGAGTACTGTTTGTCCATCCCCATGATGTGCTTGACCAGCCAGTTCTGAAGAAACATCATTACCTCCACTGAGATGCTGGCCGTTCCCAAGCGAAAGGCCTGCTGCAGGTCCTTAACCTGCTTGACCAGGTTGTCGTGTTCCGCTTTGTGGCGTTCGAAGCCGGGGAAGCGGTGCGACTGCATGAGCCTCTCTTCGTGGGAAAAGTGCGAGAGGGTATAAGCGGCGAGGCCGTCGAGGATTTTCCCCATTACCTCCTTGCCACGGCCGTCGAGCATGGCAGCGTGAAGATCGTTGATCAGCCCGATCAACTTCTTGTGTTCCGCATCGATCGACGGGATGCCGACACTGTACTGATCGCGCCAGCTCACCGCGACGGCGGCTGGCTTGTTTTTGAGGGTGCTTTCCACGGGCATATTTACTGATCGGCGTGAAGGCTGCCAAACTGTAGTACCCGCCGCTTACTTCCTCCGGTGGCGAAGGCGTTCGAGCAGCAGGGCGCGCTTTTCGGGCGAGAGGGTCTCGATACTCAAGAACTCGCGATGCCGATGGCCGCTGGGTGTGAGGCGCTCGAGATACCGGCCGAGAGCGCCGGCGTCCAAACCTGTTACGAAGGCTTCGGCGGCGGCGCGGGAGCGAACCGATTCGGCATGGTAAGCGTCGCGGCCGGTAAGCAGTTCGCCGATGGCGGCGACCCAGGGAGCGGGGTCGTTGGCGGGCACTACGGGGCGCGGCATGGCCAGCTCGTCGTAGGCGGCCTGGTAGCGCTCGATGAGGCGAACCGGGATGACGTAGCCGGTTCCCTGCTTGGAGTCGCACAGGCCGCCGGAATCGCTGGCGATGACGGGGATGCCTCGAAGCAGGGCTTCCATTACGATCAGGCCGAAGCCCTCGTACCAAAGCGAGGGCGCCAGAAGCACGCGGGTGGGCGCGAGCAGATCGTCGATGTCGCGGGCATTGGGAAACAAGGTGACGTTGGGCAGGCGCTCCAGGGCGCGACGGTCCTCGGCCGTGGTTCCCCAGCCGGGCACCACGGCGAAGCGGCAGTCTGGCAGGCGGGCGGCGGTTTCGACAAACAAGGAGATGCCCTTCACCGCGCAGGGATTGATCATAGTGAGGAAACCACGCTCGAAGGAAGCGTGGGTGGGCCAGGGGCCGGCGCCGTAGATGGGGGGATGAATGACGGCGGGGGAGCGGCCCAGGGCGCGTTCGACATAGCCGGCCATGTGGGCGCCAATCACCACGATGCCGGCCGAATCGGCCACCAGGCCGGCGGCGTGGGAGTCGGGGTTCCAACTGGCGGGGCCGAAAGGAAAAAACTGGGGCGTGTGGGCCAGATACACCACCCGGTCGGGCGCGGCGCGATGGGCTTCGCGCAGCAGGCCGTGACCCAGGTCCTCGCTCGATACCAGCACCCAATCGGGAGCGAACTCGCGAATCTCCCCGGCCAGCCGCTGCACGCGCGCGGCCGGTTCCTCGACTGGAATGACCTGGATGGCCGGGTGATGGGGAAACTCGGCACCGGGTTTGGACGGACCGGCCACAACGCGGCAGGCATAGCCCGCCTGGGCCAGCCGGTCGAGCCAGATCAGGTTGCTGCGCGTGGCGCCGCCGCGGGGCGGCGAGTAAGAGGCGTTCGCCGTCAGCAGGATGCGCATGCGAGGGGGAGCATCCTACTCAAGAGCCTGCTCTTCGGCCAAAAGGGCGCGAGCTTCTTCGTCGCTCATGTCTTCGAGCTCGCGCAGCAGATCCTGGTAATCCCCGCCAGCCTGTTCGATTTCCTTTAACTCGACGGCTTTTGCCAGCTCGGCCACGGTAAAATCACCGCTGTAGACCACTTCGAGCGAGAGCTCGACGCCGAACAGCTGCCGGACGCGCGAGAGCAACTGCACGGCGAGCAGGGAATGGCCGCCCAGCTCGAAGAAATTTTCATTGACGCCGACCGAGGGCAGGTTCAACAGCTCGGCCCAGAGCGCGGCAAGCTGAGCCTCGGGAGGGGTGCGGGGGGCAATGGCCGCCGCACGGCGCGCGGCGACGCCGCCGGCGTTGTTCCGCAGGCTCCGCAGGACCGCTTCGGCGGTGCCAAGCTCGGTGGCGATGCGGAGGTAATCGGGACGGCCGCCGGCTCCGTTTACCGCCGCCGGCGGGATTTCGGCCGGAAGCGCGAACGGCTGGGAATGCAGCCCGGCCGGAGCTGCGATGGCCCGATCGATCTGGTCGGGCGACAGCTTGTAGACGCCGTCGTGGACGCTCGCGATCGAATTCAAAAACAGCTCCGCGGGGCGATTGCGCGGGCCCTTGCGCAGCGGGATGACGATGGATTCCAGGCCGCGGCCCCGAGCCAGCTGCCCAAGGTGGGCGAGCGCCCGGCGCTCGACGCCGCGGCCCAGCACGCGGCAACTGAACAACATGGTATCGACCGCGAGCGTGCCCTCGCCGACGGCGAAAATCACCACCCCGGTCAGGCCGTAGTCGCCGAAGCGGTCGCGGACGGAAACAGTCAGGCACTCCTCCGGCATGGCGCGGATTTCGTTTTCGGTTCGGCGGATGAGCGATGTATTCATCTGATTGGTGCGCTGGGTGAGTTGGGCCACGCGGGGCACCTGGGATGGAGCCAGTGGAGCGATGGCGATGGCGATATCGAGGGAAGCCAGGAAGTCTTCGAGGCTGGGCGCCAAGCGGCGGGCGGCGGCGCGCTGCGCTTCCAGGTGGTAGAGACCGGAGCGGCGCAGATCCTCCGCAGTGACGTCGGCGCGGTCGAAGGCCCACATCCGGCGCAGGAAGGCGGGGATGTCGCCGGGGTCGGGCGGCAGCGGAACGGCCAGCACTTCGGGCTGGGCGGCCTGGGCTTCGCGGCACTCCTTGGGATTATCGTCCACCAGGATAAAGCTGTCGAGCCCGAGCGACAGTTCGGCCGCCAGCGAGGCGAGGTTGGCGCCTTTCGGCTCCCAGTTGATGCGGCGCGCGACAAAGTCTTCGAGCGCCAGGGGCATTTCGGGATGGGCGCGAAACGTTTCGAGAACGTCCTCCTCGTTATTCTTGCTGACCAGGGCAAGCAACATGCCCTGGCGTTTACACTCGGCGAAAAATTCCTGCAATCGGCGGCGGGGCTCATCCAGCGTCACACCGGCGGGACCGTCTTCGCCGCAGATGCCGGCCCACAGGGTGTCGTCGCAATCGAGCGCGGCCAGTTTGAAGGGCGGCGCGGAGAGGGCGTGGATGCGCCGGGCGGCGGCGGTGGCGAGGGCGGCAAAATAGAGCGGAGTGTAGGGCAGGTGGCCGAGTTCGTCGGCGTGCGGATCATGGACTTCGGCGACGGGATAGAGCGCGGCTACTTCGCCAGGGCGAAGTAGCGAGACGCCGGCTACGCCGGTCAGGGCCTCCGCCAGGGATTGCTCCACGGCGCCGGCGGCTTCGGCCCGGGAGGGACAAATCACGATCGAAAGGGGAGCATGAATCCGGGCGGCGGCGCTGCGGACGGCTTCGGCCAGGCGCGCGGCCGAATCGGCCATACCGGCTTCCCGCCAATCCTCCAGTCGCACCAGCACCAGGTTGTAGCCGCGGTTGGTTCCGAGCAAACTGTGCGGGTCCAGCAATTGCTGAAATACCTGGCCGTAACCGGCAAACCGGATCGGACAAGCAAGGCCGAGTTCCGAAATCCAAAAGTTGAGGGCTGGCTCGAGAGCTTCAGCGGTAAAAGTCGCGCAGATCGCGATCGAGCGGTCTTCCTGGGGCATCCAAAACCCATTATGCAGCATTGTGCGGGCGGGGCGGATTCGGCCCATCGCCGCGGTGGATTCGAAACCGCAAGCAAGTCCTGGCGGGAGAAGCAGTTTTGAACCGAAAAGGGTTTTGTGCATTTTTGTGCACGGCGGCTGGCTTCCGGCGCCGGTGGCTTAGAGTGCCGCTTCGGAATTTCGGGTGACGTATTCGCAGGCAACCGCTCCCTCGGAAGGCGTGAAGAAATACAGCCACAGATGAACACGGATCGGAAAACAAAGGTTTTATCGGCGTTCATCTGTGTTCATCTGTGGCTCGAATTTGATTTTTCACAGATTCCTTGCGGTCGCGGCCCGGACCGGTCGCCGATTCCCGTGCGGATGAAAGGAAAGGGTCTTCAAGGGCGGGCGAAATGAGGGATCATGAAGTCAGACGCTGACGGTTATTGCCGCGGCGCCGCCGGTGCGCCTATGCTAAATTCGCCGAGTGCGCCAGTACGATTGAAAGACATAGCCCAGGAGCTTAATGTCTCGGTTATGACCGTGTCGAAAGTTGTGCGGGGCTGCGCCGATGTCGGTTCCGAGACGCGCAGCCGGGTGCTCGCCCGCATCAAGGAGCTCAACTACCAGCCAAACTGGGTGGCGCGCAGCTTGGCGGCGCGGCGCACGTTCATCGTGGGTCTGGTAGTCCCGGACCTGATGAACACGTTTTTCGCAGAAATCGCCAAAGGCGTAGCCCGCGCGATGCGGCCGCTCGGTTACGACATGGTGATCTGCAATTCCGAAGAAGATGCGGAACTGGAGGCGAGCGAAATCGACCGTCTGTTGGCGCGCCAGGTGGATGGCCTGATCCTGGCATCGGTGCAGCCGCCGGACACGGAAGAAGTATTCGAGAAAATTGAAGCCCGCGGGGTGCCGTACGTGTTGGTGGACCGCAGGGTTTCGCGCGCGAGCGCGCCCTACGTAGGAGCCGACGACGAGGCCATTGGCCGGCTGGCGACCGCGCATTTGATCGAGCGCGGCTGCCGGCGGATCGCCCACATCGCCGGACCGCACCACCCCGCCGGAGTGGGCCGGCTCAAAGGGTACCGGGAAGCGCTGGCCGCCGCCGGCTTGAAAACGGTCGAAAAATATGTGGAGCGGGCCGCCGACGACGCGACGGGCTACGAGGCGGCGCGGCGCCTGCTCTCGCGCGACCCCGTCCCCGACGCGATTTTCGGCTACAACGATCCGGCCGCGGCAGGCGCCATGAAAGCCATCCTCGAGGCCGGCTACCGGATTCCCGACGAGATCAAAGTGGTTGGCGCCGGTAACATGCATTACTCCGATCTGCTGCGCGTGCCGCTTTCGACGGTGGACCAGCGCAGCACGGGAATCGGTGAACAAGCGGCGGGGATACTGGCCAAAGCTATCACCTCCAAGCGGAAGCGAGCGGGTGGGGCCATTTTGATTGAGCCCACCCTGGTAATCCGGGAGTCGAGCGGCGGACCCCTCAAGAGCGGCTGAAACCGGCCGGCTTGCCGGGCCGTCTTAAGTTGCAGTAATAATGGAGGATGATGGAACTCGGGGAAAGATGCCTGTTTGTAACCGTACCGTCAATCGACGCCGGATGCGCGGCGCGCGCGGCTGAGCAAGGAGCGCGGCCGCTCGCAGCCCGGTCCGCAAAGGGCGCCCTCTGACGATATGCGAAATTGTTTCTACCTGCTGCTGGCTTTGACCGGGGCCTTCAGGCTGGGAGCGCAAACACCCCTCGAAGCCGGTTACGCGGCGCTCTACAACCTGGATTTTGAGGGGGCGCACGCGGACTTTCAAGGTTGGAGCCGGGAACATCCAAACGACCCGATTGCCCCGGTATCGGACGCCGCCGTGTATCTGTTCGCCGAGTTCGACCGGCTCCATATTCTGCAATCGGAATTTTTCACCCACGATCAGCATTTCATCACCGATCACAAATTGAGCCCCGACCCGCTGCTGAAGAAGCGGTTGGAAGCGGCGCTGACCGCGGCCGAGCGTTTGGCCAACCGCTCGCCGAACGATCACGAAGCCATGTTCGCGGCGGTGCTGGCGCACGGTCTTCGCTCCGATTATCAGGCGCTGATCGAAAAGCGCTATGCCGCGTCTTTTGGGGAGATGAAGGCCGGACGGGAACTGGCGGAAAAGCTGCTGGCCGCCGATCCGAAATATAGCGACGCCTGGGT
>JBEKZL010000102.1:0-22756 GCA_049509915.1 Bryobacteraceae bacterium
GATACCGGCAGTTGTTCCTGCCGATCGAGACCGGCGGCACCGGTTTTGCGGCCACGCGCGAGTACTTTCCGCGCCGTTGGAAGGCGGCGGTAAGGCAGCGTAGCCGTTGGATCACGGGAATCGCGCTACAGGGCTGGGAGCACCATGGCTGGAGGGGCCCGGCGTGGCGGCGGTACTGGTTCTGGCGAGACCGGAAGGGAATTGCAGGCAGTTTCTTGTCGCCGTTATCGAACCTGCTGTTTCTGGCGGGATTGTGGTTCTGGCAGGAACTGGCTAAGGCGCCCCCGGCGGTTGCCGGCCTGTGCTTTATCACGGTGTTCGTCGCGGTGGCTCACGTTCTGATTCGCGGGCGGACTACCGCCATGATTTACGGCTGGAGGTTCGCGCTGGGCGTCCCATTCCGGATATTCTGGGGCAACCTGGTAAACTTGGCCGCAACTTGCATGGCATTGCACCGGTACGTCGCCTCGAGGGCCGGGTTGGGGAAGCTCGCATGGATCAAAACCGAGCATGTGTACGCGCCGGCCGGAGCGGGAACGAACTTGCGTTTGGGCGAAGTGCTGGTGCGCCTGCGTTGCCTCTCGGCGGAGCAGATTCAGGCTGCCGTGGCGTCCCAACCGAAGGGTGTGCGGCTGGGCGAGTATTTGATGCAATCGGAGCGGCTTACCGAAGAGAATTTGTATAGGGCGCTGAGCTTACAGGCGGGATTGGAACTGGGATTGCCGCAGTCGGCCGAAGTATCGGCGCCGGCCACGCACGCACTTCCGGCCGGTACCTCCCGGCGCTGGAAGGTACTGCCGTACCGGGTTTGCGCTGGACAGATGCATTTGCTCACTCCTGAGATTCCAACCAGCGACATGTTGCACCATCTCGAAGAGGTGGCGACACTCGATCTGCGCTTCCGCCTCGTGCAACCCAGGGACTACGAGCGGATTGCGGAGCGGTACCTGGGACCTGAGCCAGTGGCCGAACACTGACGCGACGCCATTTGTTGATTCTTGGCTGCTAACCGAAAACTGTTAGCTGCCCGATCTATTTCGTTCTCCCTATCTCATACACGTAGATCGGATTATCCATATTGCCGGTCCTGACGTGGACCACCGCGGATGCTTTCCAGCCCTTCACGGGGAATTGATTCGAAACCACCCTGGCACCCGGCTTCAGGTATTTTTCCAGGTTCGGTTTGAGCCGCTCGTTGGAGGTAGTCAGAAGGTAGAGCGTCACCACGTCGGCGGGGCTCAAGTCGACGCGAAACGCGCTGTTCTGGATCATGGTGACCCGGTCTTCGAGGCCCAGCGATTTGATCCGATCCCGAGCCTTTTCGCAAACATCCGGCAGGATTTCCACTCCCACCGCCCGCGCGCCGAATTCCTGCGCCGCGGCGATGACAATACGACCGTCGCCGGCACCCAAATCGTAAACCACGTCGCTCGATTTCACGTGGGCGGCTTCCAGCATTTTTTCCACCACCAGTTGGGGGGTGGGAATATAGGGCGCCAGATTCTCTTCCGGCCCGAATTTCTGGGCGAAGCCCGGCAAGCCAGCCACAGCAACAAGAATTGCAAGAGACGAGGTTCGCATGACGTTATTGCGGCGACACATTTGCCGTTGCGGGCGCGGTGCCCTTGGATTTGACGATCCGCCCCATGATTTCGCTCCAGGCGAAGAACAAATCGCGTGGACGGCTGATGGTGTACTCCGCTCCCTTCAAATACCGAACCGCATTGCCGATGGCATCGCGCCACGGATTGGCCTGCGGGTTCAAGTTATAGTTCATATAGAACACTGGATATTTGACGTCTCCCAGTTGCTTGAGCGTTTCGACGGATATGGTTTCGTCCACCACCACCTTGGGGCCGGCGAAGATCACGGCGTCGGGCTTGCTTTTGGCTTCCTTGACCTCGGCTGTGAGGAGCTGGCCGAGAAAGTCGCTATCGCCGTGCTTTTGTGTCAGGCGCTTCAGGTCCACGGTCCCTAAGTTTAGGGAATTCAGGGCTTTGCCGAGAGACGGGAAGTCGATCTGGGATGCCCCCTCCTGGCGATAAATCACCCGCTGTTCCTGTAAGTTATAGGCCACCACGGTAAAACTGCCGATGCGTGGCTCACGCGCGATATTGCGCAGAATCGAAACCAGCGCGGTGGTATCGACCGGCTGCAGGCTGGCGGCCGAGGAGTCCTGCGGCGCGAAATTCACCATCACCTTGACTTTGATGGGGGTTTTGGTGGTTTCGCGCTCGACCGGCGGCTCCTGGCGGAATGGTTCATGGTCGATGGGCGCCACGGCCTCGGCGCCGATGCTGAGCGCCATCGGTTTGTCCCGCGCCGCCAGGCTGGCTTCGGCGTCCCAATGGGCCGAGCAGATCCGTTCCTCGCGGTCGCGCATCAGCCAATCCACGTGGTACTTGCCTTCGCCCACGTCGAAGGCGCCCTGCAGGAAGGCGGAGCCGCGCTCGTCCTCGTCGATGCGTGGCACACTCACGCGTTGCGAGAAGTAGGCGGGGTCGTCGGGCTTATCGGCCGCCGTCACTCGAAAGATCATGGTGAGCTGGTTGCCATCGCCCACCAGATCCTTCAGCCCGACCGTGACCTCATAGCCAGCATGAAATTTCAGGTCGAAGCCAAGCTGCGGTTTATCGGGGGCAACCGTACACGGCAAATCCTTGCGGGTTTCCTGCGATTCCAGCGTGGCCGCATCGGAGGTAAACAGCCGGATCGGGCCGCCATGTTCCGTACCCGCAATCAGATCCTGTGCAAGTAATCGATTCCCGGCCGGAAAAATCGTACACGCAAGCAGAAGGGTTTCCAGCGTGGAGCCGAATCGCCGGGCCCCGGACAAGTTCGCTAAGGCGTTCAGCACCGCGGGACTCCTTACCCCTCCCCACCAAAATCCCTTTGTACGATTATGGCGCAAATCTCCTCAGCCGCAACGCCAAAAAACGGTGTAGCTGCCCAAGTTGGGACTGCCTGGTACTGATCGGATGGTACGCGGCTGTGCTTACTTCTCTTCGCCGAGTTGTTGCGTGAGATAGCGCTCGTAGCCGAGTTCGTCGATCTGGTGGAGTTGGGCCTCCAGCCAGTCCGCGTGCTGCTCTTCATCCTGGAGCAGCTTCTTGAACAACTCGGCCGAAGCGTTGTCCGCTTCCTCCCGCGCCAGCTTGATGGACTTGTTGTACATCGCGACCGCATTCAGTTCCAGGGCTAAGTCGCTTGCAATCTGCTCTTTGACCGTTTTCCCGACAGTGAGGGAGAGCAACTCGGTGAGATTCGGCGCGCCATCCAGGAAGAGAATGCGCTCGATCAGCATCTCGGCATGCTTCATCTCGTCGATCGACTGCTTCTTAATGTATTTGCCGAGCTTTTCGTACTTCCAGTTTTCGCACATCTCGGCGTGAATGAAGTACTGGCTTATGGCGGTAAGTTCTTCCTTGAGAGCCGCATTCAATTCGGCGATAACTTTGGGGTTTCCTTGCATAGATCGGATTGTAGCGCGGATTGTAAACACCGCGGCACGGGTACCGCACCCGCTCCCTTTTGAAATTGAAAAAACAAATTCGAGCCACCGATGAACGCCCGGTTTCTCATTGGCGCCCCTTTGTCCGGTGCTCGCCAACGGTTACGCCGAGGCGGCCTGAATCCTATGTAGCATGGCCGTACACCGCAAGCCGCCGGGATCGAATCCGTGCGCCGACAAGAGGGCACGCACGTCGTCCAACTGGCCGTCATAAGCGGGAAACTCCACGATCGTGATCGCTTCGTGATAGATCTGCGGGTTAATGGGGAAATGCGCTTCTGCCAGCGATTCCAGGAGTGCCTCCAGACGGCGGGGCTCCACAGAGATGGATACCGAAACCAGATCGCCTTCGGGGCTCGAAAGCGAAGGCGCCGAAACGGGGGCGGACGATAAACTTTGCCAGACGCTCACACGACCTCCAGCATCCGGCGATCGGGATCCGTTCGCAACAAAAAACCCTGACGGCCGGCGAAGGCGTCAGGGTTCAAATATTTCCTTGAACAGACCGACTCGCCTTTAGCACTTTTTTTCGTGGTTGCAATTAGCAGGTCCCGAGGGCCCTAAATCAATCCACGTTAATTTAACTGATACCACATTTCGCCGCTCCTGTCTAGATGCCACAATGGAACTGCCGATGCGAATCGATAGCCTTCATCACCTCGCCCTGACGGTTTCGGATCTGGAGCGCTCGCGGCGGTTTTACCTGGAAATTCTCGGGCTTAACGAGATCCCCCGGCCGCCGTTTTCCTTTCCCGGCGCCTGGTTTGCCGTGGGCGAGACGGGCCAGCAATTGCACCTGATCGTACACACCCGCTCCACCTTCCGCGACGGTAAGCCGCTGGACACACGCGACGTGCACTTTGCCATCCGTGTACAGAGCTACGCGGGCGCGCTGGAGTATCTGCGCGCCCGCGGTTACCGCGACGATCTATCCGGCGACGAACCCCTGCGCATGATCCTGCGGCCGCACGCGGTTGCCGGGTTTCCCCAGATCTATATTCTCGATCCCGACCGCCACGTGGTCGAGATCAATGCCGCCACGCTCGACTGAACGCAACCGAACAGTCCTGGGGCTGTACGATCTGTCCGGCTGTGGCCGAACCGCTGCGCATCCTGCAAATGTCAACAGGTTGGTCAACGCAATCAGCGCCACCTCAGGGTCTACCGTTTCTTCGCCGGCGGGCAATTCCTGGCCACGGCGGCCTTCACAAGCGCCTTGAACGCGCCCGCATCGACATTCTCCCCTTCGTGAATGTCGATCGCCCTTCGCGTGTTGCCTTCCAAGCTGGAATTGAAGAGGCGCGACGGGTCCGGGATACTGGCCCCCCGGGCGAAGGTCAGCTTCACGGCCTTCGTGTAGGTTTCCCCGGTGCAGATAATTCCGTGGTGCGACCAGACCGGAGTGCCCCTCCATTTCCACTCCTCGGTCGCCTCGGGATCGGCTTCCAGGATCAGCGCCCGCATGCGGGCCAGGGTCTCCCCGCGCCATCCCCCCAGGTCGCGAATCCGTTGGTCGATGAGCCGGGAAGCGGGTTCCCCGGCCGCTGGCTGAAGGCTGCTCATGCCTTTCTTTCCTTTCATCGAGGCTGCTCTCGACATGATGACAATTCTGCAATTGTACAACGTCGGGACGTGGGCCGCTCCCAACATGACAACGCTCCCGGCCACCTTTGGCATCCGGCCCGCGAGTGCGGTATTGTCGATCTGATGCACCGCACGCTCTATTGGGAGCAGACTTCACTCAAGCGCTGGACCTCCGCGTCGGGGTACGTGACGGAAGAGAACGGCACGTGGACGGCCAACGTCTACCGCAACCTGCGCACCGGAACGGCGTGGACCGAGAGTAAGACGGGATTTGCGGCCAGCGCCGACGCCCGCCGCTGGGTGGAACGCGAAGCCGAGGATTAGGTGGGCGCAGGGTCACTTCTTGCCCCTTTTTTCGAGTTCTTCGCGCGTCGGCCAAGTGTTTGGGTCCGCATTAAGAAGCCCGATGTGGCGAGCGCCGTTGGTAAAAACCAGAATATTGCCACCCGGATCTTCACCATGGATATGCAGGTCCCCGTACACATAGAGCCGATTGCCGCCGCAGAAAAGCGGCCGTTCATCCTCGTATTGGATTTCCTGTCTCACGTGAAGGCTGTCATCCAGCACGACGATGCGGTTATAGCCTCGCGCCACGGAGGCGTTTCGGATCAGCTCGCGCACGTCGGCCACCGGGTATGCTTTTCCATCTATGCTCAGGTTGCAAACATGGCTCACATGAGCCAGCACACGGCCCGGATTCAAGAGCTTCGCGCGGTCCAGGGCGGCGATGATTCTGGCGCGATCGGCTCCGACAGGGGCTTCCTGCGCCGCTGCTGCCGCGTGCCATAGGACGAAGATGGCGATGGCGCGACGGGCACGCGGTGCAGGGTATTTATTGAGCCGCATCCCGCTGCTCGATCTCCTGCAGGCGCTTTTGGACCTTGACCAAATACTGTGAATCGCCTGCACCGTTGTAGGCTCTTACGGCATCGGGCCACCACGGCTGCCAGCCATCGATAGACCACGCCGCACTCCCTTTTTGGTACCCTAACTGGGTGCCTTTCTTCAGGATGGCATTTGGGTCCAGACGATTGGTTTTCGCCAGGCTCTCCACAGTCGTACCTTCCCTTCGCGCAATGGCTCCAAGTGTATCGCCGTCGCGCACCGAATAATTTCTGAGAGCTGGTTCATAGCGGGTCACCAGTTTAGTCTTCATCGCTTTGGTGACCAGCCAGGCGATACCGCCCTTGATGCTGAGTTCACCGGTCAGCTTGCCCGCCAGAGCTTTGCGCAGCTCCGGTGTTGTAATCAGATCGCTGTGCTCGGCGCCGGTGCGGAGCACCTTCAATCCCGGATCGAGGGGGTTCCCGATTTGCATGGGGTCGGCCGCCCAGTGTGGGTCCTTCGGTCCGGCCATGACCTCTGTCCATACCATCGCTTTTACCAGCCGCCAATATAGGTCGGCGTACCCGGCGAAACCCTTTAAGCGCTTGTTGTAACCATCCACCTCCTGCTGGATTAATTTGTCATAACCGTTCCACCGGGGATCGAACGTCGGCTTGATTCTGAGGTGACCGTTGGCGAGCTCGCCCGCCATCAGATCGATGACATCGGTCTCTCCCCGATCGTGCATCCGGTGGCCGTGTCCCGCCAGGCCGTGCGTCGATAAATAGCCGCGGAACCTCCCGATCACGAGTTCGTTCTGGACGTACGTCTGCAGGAACCTCTTTGCCGCTTCCAGATCCGGAACCGGCCTGCAGCCTTCGGCCAACGAACACCGTTCGGGAGGTTCAAGTTCCAATCCGCCGCCCAATTGCAAGGCGTGTATCCGTTTCAATCTGCTCATGCCGGCCCTCCGCGACAGCAGTCATCTGGTTCGTATCATACGATGATACAAGGACGCCCGGAAGCGGGTTGCGGTTGGAGGGAGCCTTGTCCTCGGCGGCCAGCAACTTCGCGTTGCGCCGGAACCAGCGGCTCTCAGGGCAACACGCGGGCTGTCCCCCAGGTCCCCGGAGTTACCGTTGCGGCCGGGCAGTTCACCGCGGCGGGGAACCGATCAGCTTCTTTATGGTCTCCATCGGGAGGAGCATCCGTGGTCCGGGTGCCAGCCGCAGAAATCCGTATCGCCGGTAGAACTCGACGGCGTTTTCCTTCGCGTCGACCACGACGGCGAACGAGGCCACCTGGCTTGAATGAACGTAGCTGCGCTCCAGCCCATCCATCAGGAGAATCTCGCCGAGGCGCTGGCTCTGGTACTTTAGGTCCACGGCCAGCCTTCCCATTAGCGTGGCGGGGATGAGTGGGTACTTAGGCAGCTTCAGTTTTTTGACGACGTCGTCCGGCAGGGCGCTCCGCTCAACGCTGTGCGCGGAAAGCGTGTAGTAGCCGAGAACCGCTGGGCCGTCCGCCATCACGAAAGCAGCGGCGACTCGCGCCTCGACTTCTTTTCTGATGCGCTCGTGAAAATAGCGGTCAAGCGCTTCGCTGCCACAACGGAAGCTGGTGCGATCATGTTGCGGGCCGAAGGGTTCAATTGGAAAGTTAAGCAACGACTCTACCGTCGAGCGGATGCCTTGTATTTCCGGAACCGCTTGTACGCTTGCCGCAGCTTTTGGTTCGGCGCCGGCGGATCGGTCAGCGCGCCGATGAACATCTTCTGCTGCTCCTGAGTGAGCTTCCAGACGGTGTGGTCCGCAATGGCCTGCTTTGCCGCCTCCTGCAAGGCGCTCACCACAAAATCGGTTACGGTCCGGCCTTGAACACACGCGGCACGCTCGATCAGTTCTTTTTGATCTGGCGTAACCCGTGCTTCAAGACGCTGATCCCGCTGCCGCGTTGGTGTCAGTAAAGCCATTTGTGTAGGGAAACTTCCTCTCGATGAGTCCTCAATACAATTGTACGGCAAATGGCCGGGTTATGCAAAGACGGTCACTTCACCGGCGCGCGGGAACTGTAGCTGCCGGGCTCGACTTCGAAGACGGCGGCGTTGGCTTCCGCGCGCGGATGTTTCACTCCGTGGGCCTGGAGCGCGGAGCGGCTTCGCATTGCGTAGGAGCGGGGGTCCTACCTCCTACTTTTGCTCGCGCTTCGCGGCGGCCTCCTTGGCATACCGAAAGACATCGTAGGTAAAGGCGTCGCGCAGCGCGGGTTTCAAACGGGAGGCGAGGGGGTCGGTTGCCCATTGCAACTCGGTCGGCGCGCCGCCGTATCGGTCAACCAGCGCCTCGGCCCACTTGTGCCGCGCGCCTGGGACGTTTTCGAAAAGGGGATTGCCGATCTGGGGCAACTCCTTCTCGATGAGGTCTTCCATGACGGGCACAATCCTCTTGTCAATGGCCGGGTCGCCGAGATCGAAACCCTGATTCGCCACCGTGAACTCCCTCTCCTCGGCCATCGCCGCGTACACGATGTGACCAACCATGGGGCCGAAGCGCTTCTCGTCGAGCTTGAGCAGCTTGCTGGCCTCCAGTAAGGCCTGCCGGTTCCCGGGGTAAGCGATCACCGACCAGAGCGTTATGACTGTCGATGGAATATCTAAACTCTTATCAACGAAGCATTCGCGGGGATCCGGGGATTTCACAACCTCTTCGAGTTTTTGCTCGATTAAGGGCAGGATCAGCGAACTGCGGCCCTTTGCGAGGATGGCAATTACGTCGCCGGTCTTCGCGGTTGGTACTCCCTGGTCGACGATGGACTTGGCCAGCGCGGTTTGCTCCGCGTCGCTCATCCTATTGATCTCGTCTACGCCTTGCGCCGCAGCGAATGCGGTTGCGGCGCACGTCAGAAAAATTGATCGAGCTGCGTGTCTAATGCGCATTGTTCATGGCCTGCACAACCTGCGTTAACGGTGTTCCCGAATTTGGCGGCGGCTCGAACAGCCCGGCGCGATGCCGACGTGAATGGGTGTTTCGGGGCACGGGGCGCCGTCCCCTGACCTGATTTTACGCCATAGCTACGTTTCCCGCGGCGCTGGTTGGCTGGGAGATCGCCGGGGCCAGCGGCGATCTTGCGCGGGCCGGGGTTACCGAAAGCCCAGGTCTCGCTCTGGTCGAGGAAGCACCGAGACGAATCTCGGCGCCGCAGGCGAAAGCGCCTGCGCCACGAAGGCGCCACGTGAGGCTGCGATCCCCGAGACCTCGCCTCTCTTCAAGCATCCTGCTGCCTACTTCACCGGCGCGCGGAAGTTGTAGCTCCCGGACTCGACTTCGAAGACGGCGGCGCCGGCTTCGCTGCGCAGCAGTTTCACGCCGCGGGCGCGTTGCGCCGGATGGCCCGATTCGGTGACTTGACCCGGGTCGGCCGCCGGCACCCACACGGTAGCGGTGGTATTGGGCGGGATGGCGACGTTGAGCTGGAACTGGCCGGCATCGCGTTTCCAGGCGGTCGTGATCGGCCCGTAGGGCGACTGGTGCGCGCCGTTGACGAAGCTGAGATCGCCGGCCGGATAGGGGTGAATCAGGATGTGGCGGAAGCCGGGCTGGTCGGGGTCCGAACGGAGGCCGGCCAGGTATTCGTACATCCACACGGCCAGGTCGCCGATCTGCATCACGTGATTGCCGGAGTTCATGGCGGGATCGGCGGTGTCGCCGTTCCACAGTTCCCAGACCGTGGTAGCGCCCTTTTCGACCATGTAGCCCCAGCCGGGGTAGGTTTCTTGGGTGGCGATTTCGTAGGCCAGGTCGGAGCGGCCATTGTCGGAAAGCGTGCGCATGAGCCATTGCGCGCCCACCAGGCCGGTGCCCACATGCCCGTGGCTCACGGCTTCGATGTTGCGGGCGAGCGAGGCCAGCACCGGGGCGCGGAATTCATTCGGCGTCATTTGAAAATAGAGCGGCAGGATGCCGGAAGTCTGCGTGCCGTTATCATAGGCGCCCTTATCGGGATTGTAGAATTTCCGCTGAAAAGCGGCGGCGGTCTCGGCCGCGCGGGCTTCGAGCGCGGCGGCATCGTCCGCTTTGCCCAAAATCCGGGCGTAGCGGGACATGGTCCGCAGCATGTGATAGTAATATGCCGAAGCGATCAGGGTCTTATCGGTGACGCGGGTCGGGTCCTGGGAATGAATCAGCTTGGGGTCTTCCGGCGGCACGCACCAATCGGCGTATTGATCCTTGGAAGTCAGGCCGTCATGTACGTAGGTCTGTTCCAGGTCGAGCCAGCGCTTCATGGCGGGGTAGGTGCTCTCCAGCACGCGGCGGTCGCCGTATTGGTCGTAGAGCATGCCGGGGACGAACAGAAACGTGCTGGGCCAGGTGAGGTCGTCGTAGTAAAGCGGCCAGTAGTTGGGAGACACCACCGGGATGGAGCCATTGTCGCGCTGGGAATCGGCCAGGTCGCGTTCCCACTTGGAGTAGAACGCCGCCACGTCGAACAAGTAGGATTCCGAGCGGCTCACCTGGGAACGGTCGCCGAGCCAGCCCTGGCGCTCGTCGCGCTGCGGGCAATCGGTGGGAATGCTGCGATAATTGCCGCGCACGCCCCAAAACACGTTGTGGTGGATTTGATTCAGAATCCGGCTGGAACTGGTGAAGTTGGCGGTCCGGGCCATATCGTCGTGTACCACGCGGCCTTCGAGAGATGCCAGGGTGGGCTGGCCCGGGTAGCCGGTCACTTCCACATAGCGGAAACCGTGATAAGTGAAGCGCGGCTCCCAGGTTTCCGCACCGCCGCCGCGCAGGGTGTAGAGATCGGCGGCCCTCGCGGTACGCAGGTTGGCGGTGTAGATGGACCCGTCGGGCTGCAGGGTTTCGGCAAATCGCAGGCGGACTCGGGCACCGCGCGGGCCGGTGACGTTCAGCCGGCACCAGCCCACCATGTTCTGGCCCATGTCGTAGATCCACACGCCGGGCGCGAGCGGCTTGACCGAAACCGGCTTGATCGTCTCGATCACCCGCAGCGGCTCGGCCATTTGCGCCGCCAGTGCGCCGGAGGGGCCAGCCACCAGGTGGGCGGCTTCCCATTGGGAATCGTCATAACCGGTGCGGTCCCAGGCGCCCAATTCCGCGCGGGCGTCGAACTCCTCGCCATCATATTCATTGTTGGCGCGGATGGGGCCTTTGGTGGAAAGCTTCCAGGAATCGTCGGAAACCACAGTCTGGCGCGAACCGTCGGCATATTCCAGGTTGAGCTGGAGGATGGCTTTGGGGAAACCGAAATTGCGCGTCTGGTCGACGCGCGGCGCGTAAAACCGGCCGTTGCCCAGCGTCAGGCCAATGGCGTTGGCGCCGTTGGCGATCTGGCCGGTGACGTCGAAAGCGACGTAGAGCGCGTGCTTGTCATAATCGGTGAGGCCGGGGGAAAGAACGTTGTCGCCGATTTTGGCGCCGTTCAGATAGAGCTCGGAAAGGCCGAGGCCTGAGTAATAAACCGTGGCGCGGGTGACTTTGCCGTGGGTGGAAAACTCCTTGCGCAGATAGCGCGCCGGCAGGCGATGCTCGGCGGTGAGCCCTACGCGTCCCCAAGGGGCCATGCCGTAGGGGCCCAGTTCGACGGCGGGCTGCGGGGCCGGCACATCCGCGGCGGTTACCTTCCAGGCACCGGAAGAAACGGCTACCAGGGGCTCGCCGGAATCGAACTCCACCCGCACCACCGCGATCAACCCGGCTGGCGTATCGTCCTTGCCGTGGTGGGCCGCGATTTCGATCGCGTTGACGCCGGCATTGAGCGCGCCCCCGAGGTCGGCCACGATGGGAAGGTGCTCTTCGGATCGGGTGGCGACCTGGCGGCTGTTGACGGTGACTTCAGCCTCATTCGCGGCGCCGGCAATGATAAAGCCGCGGACAATCTTGCGCCCTTCGGGAATCGATAGATCGGCGTGGAAGACGAGCGTGCCGGCGGGCGCGCCGTTAGCCGCACCGGCGGCGTTCCAGATCCAGCGTGCGCCTTCGAGAGAATGATAGACGCTGGCCGGGTCCTCGTAGCCGGCGGTCTCATCCCAACCGATCCATTTTCCTTGCCAGTTCTTGGCGTCGAGCAGCCCCATGGTAAAGCCGGCCGCCTGGCTCCAGCCGCTCTGTTTTCCATCCTGGTCCCAAATGCGAACGCGCCAGAAGGCGGCGGCGCCGGAGGCAAGCGGGTGGCCGGCGTACACGATCTGGGTCGAGTCGCCGGAAACGATCTTGCCGCTGTCCCACAGGTCACCCTGGCCGGCGTCGAGAGCGCGCGCGGTGGACGACACCAGGATGCGATAGGCGGTCTGGTGCAGACCGCGGGCATGCGCGTTGCCGGGCGCAAGGATCCAGGAGAACCGTGGCCGAACTACGTCGATTCCTTGCGGATTGGCGCGATACTCCACGCGGAGCTGGCCGGGCTGGAGCGAAGCCGCGGCGCACGCGGCCGCGAAAGCAACCACACAAAAAAGGACTTTCATTGTAATCGCCGAAGGAAACGATATCACGCTTGCAGAAAGCCGAGGAGAACGAGGCTTCATTTCGAGGTGGGATCTCTGCAGGATTAGTGGGCAGGTGCCATGTGGGGGGACAACGGGCGGCAAGAAACGGCACCGCGACTGCCGGATAGGGATTGGACTGCAGCCTGGTGTTTGCCGGCAACCGCTCCCTGGCGGTCGCGGCCCGGTTTCGCGGGTTTCAGAAAAACCGCCAGACCGGTTGTCGGAAATACGCCGGCGAACTTAATTGAAGTTGGGTGGGGCAGGCGAACGGCCGGCCCCACCGCCAATCTCTCTACCAGCGCTGGCGACCGAAACCGCCGCCGCCGCTGGCACGGTCCGTTTTCGGACGCGCCTCGTTGACGTTCAAGGTGCGGCCGTCAAGGTCCTTGCCGTTGACGCCGGCGATCGCCTTGGATCCCTCCGCGTCATTTGCCATCTCCACAAAGCCAAAACCGCGCGGCCGGCCGGTATCCCGATCAGTAACGATGTTGACGCGATCGACGGCGCCGTAAGTTTCAAACAACGCACGGACGGATTCTTCCGTAGCCCCAAAACTGAGATTCCCAACGTAGATATTTTTCACGATTCGTTTTCCTTTACTGATTTGAAGGCGGCAAATTTGGAAGGTGGACTAACGTAGCGGAAACAGCGCTAAAGCGGTCAGCCTTGAACTGGCAGTATCAAATCATAAAGAGTATAGCACAGAGCCCGGCTGTGCTACAATAGCCAATAGTAAACCCTTCCAGTTCTTTTAGGTGCGAGGGGCCGTCCGGCCGCTGCTTACGCACGGTCCGGAACCAGCCTGGTAGAATAAGGAACGCCATTCTTATGTTGTACGACAGCACGAAGAATCTCTTGCAGAGCATTCTGCAGGCGCTCGAAACGGGCGACGAAACCCTTTGGGACGATCAAACCGAATCTGGAAATGCGTGTCTGTACGAAATGCATCAGATGTCCGGGCGGCTTTACAAAGCGTATAAGTCCGACACCCTTAATGCTCACTCCGTGGTGCAGAGCAGCCTTCCGGAGAAGCTGAATCGGGCGATGCCGCACGTCCGAACGATGGTGATTGCGATTCGAAACAGAGACCAGAGCCGGGCACTGGAGAGCGGCAAGGCTGCGCTGGCCGAGATGAATGGCAACGGTCCTTCGGCGATTTCCGCCGGCGCCGCGGGCGGCAGGCCGGAGAGCAAGGAAGCCCCCGCGGTGGTGGCTGCACCAAAAGGGTTGAAAGCCGGATCGCGTGGTTAGAGGCCGGTTAGAATTAGGACTAGCGCCGGGCGGAACAGGGAACCGCCAATGAGCCAGTCCTTCACGTTTATCGACGTCGCCGGAAATCGGGCCCAATACACAGTTTCCGAAAAAGACCAGCACGACAACTTCCACTGGTCCACCGATTATGGCGATCATGGGGTTGCCTCGGCGTTTGCGGAGGCTCAGTACCGCGCCAGGACGGTCTTAAAGGGCAGCATGGAGGCGAGCCGCCGGTCCGACGAAGTCAGGGCGGGGAAGCCTTCCTTCCGCTGAGGCCGCCAGCGCTATCCCAGCCATTTGTTCAAGCCGATGTTGCCGTTGATGTCCCGATGGAAGAACCTGAATTTGCGGCCATCTTCCATCTCCAGCATCATCGTCTTGCGGAAGTGAGTCAGTACGAAGTAGGGGTCGACTGGCGACCAGACAACGCCAGAGATGTGCTTGGAAGCGATGCCCGGCGGCACTTCCGATTCACTTTCCGGCTCGTCCTGGGTGATTTGAACGTCGTATTTCGCGCGCGTTTCGTCGCCATCCGGGGCGGTGACTGTGCCGGTGCCCTTTAAGTGTTCCAATACCCTCACGTCTACTGGCCCCGCTTTCGGGTCCTGCGGTGCACTTGTGGGCGAGCGGGGTTCACCTTCAACACTTTGCCGTTGAGGTCGATTCCGTCCAGTGCAACGATTGCCAGTTCGGCCTGGGCATCGGTTTTCATCTGAATGAAGCCGAAGCCTCTCGATAGACCGGTCCAACGGTCTGTCATCATTTTGAAGCGCGCAACCGCTCCGTGTTTTTCAAATAGCGGCCGAACGTCCTGTTCGGTTACGTTTGGACCCAGGTTTCCAACCAGAATATTGTTCACGATGGCTCCTTATCCTTACGCCAAAGCGTTCTCACGAGGTAACAGCGGCCTGACCATCCTCTTCCGCTCGAACTGTTTGTCGCTGCGGGCCGCGAACAGATAGGCGCAACTATGTCCGGCTTCGCGGCGGCGCTCCATTTCAGCGTTCGCGACCTCCGGGCTTCCTTCTATTCTCTCGATCATGCCATCAACTAGAATTGCGTGGAGCATCATATTGACTCACGCTTGAGCGGAAAGGTGACACCATTCCACAACCCGCCTGGCATTGATTGCGACTGTAAGAAGTGATAGGTTACCATGCCGTTTCCGTCCTTTCTGGCAAGAGACATCAGGACGGGCGTGTGGAGCGGGCCGGAAAGCAGCTTGCCGCACGGCTCTTGGTGGGAAATGCCACTCACTATTGTAGCACGTTTGGAGAGACTCGGAGGGGACCGAGGTTATAGCCGCCGACGCACACCGATCAATGCCAATAACTCCTTGAATTCCTTATCGGCGTTGATCGGCGGGTATGATTTATTCATGTCTCATAAGGAATCAGTTGCGGACACGCGTTGGTAACTGTGAAAGCCAATACCAAAGCAAGGCAGCTCAGGTTCGCCGGCGCCCTTCCAGGAGAAACATAGGAAGCGGCTACAGGAACGGAAAACGCTCTTCCCGTGCGGTTTGTTCGTATTGCCGGCGAATCGAGATCAGGTCGGCGCGGTCCAGGCGCTCCAGGCGCCACTGCCGCGGTCCGCGCAACGCCTGCCATGCCGCGAGGATGCCCCGGATGAGTGCTGTCATAAATTTGCCCTAGCGGCCCGCACCCGCCGCCCGCTCCAGGACAACCGTGAGGCTGGACGGCCCCGCAGCCGTATTCGATTGCGGCGAGACACACGCGCTGGCCGCCTCGGTGATGCGCGCGCATTCCTGCGCCTTCCGCCGCTGCCACGCCCTCAGTTCATCCTGGTCGCGCTCCACCTGGTTGAGGTTGGACTGGATCCGCCCCTTGTATTGAGCTGCTAGACGGTCCAACTCCGCCTGAATCTGGCGGTTCTCCTCAGTCTTCGTCGTTTCGAATTTCCGCAACCGCTCCTCTAATGCCTGCTCATACTCGTTCAGCGCGCGCTGGCGAAGCATGGCGTCCTGCAACAATTCGTCCAGGCTGGCCCCCGCCGCATCCAGCGCCATCAACAGCGCACAGCGTTTGCCATCCGGCGACAAACCGCTCAGATAGGGACTGGCCAGCATGTCCGACACCTTCAGAATGTGATACCCGTTCGTCGAGGCCCTCCCCATCGCGGCCAGATAGATAGCGTCGAAATCGGCCGGTGGGATGCCTGCCGCGGGTGCGTTTACAGCCTCCAGCAGGGTGAGTCGCTTGGGCGCCGGTTCCTCTACCGGCGTTACGGTCACGGCCTGCTCAACCATGGTTGGCCCTGCCTCAATGCCACTGGAATGATGGAACAACTTCGCCAGCATGTAGATGACCTTCGCATTCTGCCGCCGGACCTCTTCGCCTCGGCTGCACCATGCTAGTAGCACCGGCCGGCGATTTTTCTCATCAATATCCGGGAATCTTTGTAGTACTGGGGACGGGCAGACGCAAAAGGCCAGCCATGGGTAAACCGCTCCCTAGCGGGCCGTCGTCCCACCGGCTTGCGGCGGCAGATCGTAGAAGGCGATAGTACCACCGGGGTCGGCCAGATAGAGGCGGTCGTTGGTGGCGGCCATGAAACGCGGCGACATCCCCCTTGGTACTTCCAGGTCGATGATGTGTAACGGGCCGGGGCGGCACTGCACCATCGAAAGCTCGTCGGATTGCGCTTTCCCCATCACGTATACCCGGCCATCGGGCGTCCCCGTGGCGGAGACAAAACCCGACTTAAAGGACGAAGCCAGGCCCGTCTCCACCGTGTACCGCCCATGCACTTCGAGGCTGTGCAACATGCCGGCGCCGGTGTCGAGCAACCCCACCTCGCTTTTGCCCGCTCCAAAAAAGACCCATGGTGAGGGATACTTGGCCACCGAGAACCGGCTCTCGGTGGAATCGAGAGAACGTACCCCGCCATCGGTGCCCACCGTGAGCGGCACGCCTTCCGATACCACCATGGCCGCTACCGGCGGCGACAAGTTCTCCGTTTTCACCTCCGCCCATTTCGGACTGAATACCACCAGCCGATTGCCGCCGAACACCACGTAGACCTGCCCGCCATCGTCTACGTCCAGCGCCGTAACCGGGTCTTTTCCCAACGAGATACCGTCACGCACGAAAAGGTAGCTGTCGATCGAAATTACCACCGAACCCGACGCGTTCGATACCACCGCGTACACTTTGGAGCCCCGCGCCACCAGTTGCGTCACCGGCGACCGCCCCAGGTCGAGCGACCCGGCCGGCTGCAGCAATCCGAATTGCGCCGGCGAACCCGCCGCCAGCAGCAGAACGAAAGCCGCCAATCGCATTTTCATGGGCGCACCCCCACCCGCGCCGCCCTGGCCAACCGGATCGCGTTTTCCATCAGCTTCAGCCCATGGCCGTCACCGGCGGTCAACAGCGACTCAGGATGGAACTGCACCGCCTCGATCGGCAACTGGCGGTGACGCACGCCCATGATTACCCCATCTGCCGTTTCGGCCGTAACTTCCAGGCAGGCCGGAAAAGTCTCGCGGCGCGCGAATAAGGAATGATAGCGTCCCACCTGAAATTCCTCAGGCAAGCCTTCGAACACGCCCACGCCATGGTGGTGTACGCTCGAAGGTTTGCCGTGCATCGGGTAATCCAGCACGCCCAACTCGCCGCCGAAGGCCTCCACCACCCCTTGCAGCCCCAGGCAAACGCCGAACACCGGCACGCCCAGCCGCACCGCCGTGAGCACAAGCTCCGGCACGCCGAAATCGCCCGGCCGTCCCGGCCCCGGAGAAATCAGAATCAAGTCCGGTTTGACCTCCTCGATCAACCCGGCCGGGAAGCCGGCGCGGTAAGTGACCACCTCCGCGCCGGTCTGGCGCGCGTAGTTGGCCAGCGTGTGGATGAAGCAGTCGTCGTTATCCACCAGCAGCAGTTTGACTCCCGCGCCGACCGCCTGGCGCGGTGTTTCAGCCTGGTTGGCGGCATCGGCGGCCTCGCCCAGGGTGCGGAAAAAACCGGTAGCCTTCAGCCGGGTTTCCCGCTCCTCCATGGCCGGCACCGAATCGTAGAGCAGGGTCGCCCCCACCGGATAGGAAGCCGTGCCGCCCCGCAGATACGTGGTGCGGATCAGAATGCCGGTATTGATGTCGCCGTTGAGCGCGATCATGCCCACCGCGCCGCCATACCAGCCGCGAGCGTCTTTCTCCAGTCTCTCGATGGTCTCGGCGGCGGCTTTCTTGGGCGCGCCGATCACCGTTACCGCCCACATGTGGCTCAGAAACGCGTCGAGCGAATCGAAGCCTTCCTTGAGGATGCTTTCCACGTGGTCGACGGTGTGAAACACGCCCGCGTAAGATTCGATCAAACGGCGGCCGATGATGCGCACGGTCCCCGGCTCGGAAACCCGCGATTTGTCGTTGCGGTCCACGTCCGTACACATGGTCAGCTCGGACTCTTCCTTGGCCGAATCCAGCAGTTCCCGAATGTTATCCGCGTCGCGGAGCGGGTCGCCCGTGCGCGCGGCCGTGCCCGAAATCGGGCAGGTTTCCACCCGCTGCCCTTCCACCCGCACGAACATCTCCGGCGACGCCCCCACCAGTTGCTCGTCGCCCAACTGCAACAGGAACTCATACGGGCTGGGGCTGGCGCGCTGCACCCGCTGGAACAGCTCCGAGGCTTTGCCGGAATACGCCGTGCGGAAGGTGCGGCGCAGAACAACTTCGTAATAATCGCCGCGGCGCATGCCCTCGCGCACTCTGTCGACATTGGCCATGTACTCGTCGGCGGTATGGTCGGAAGCGATGGGGCAGGGCGGCGCCTTCCGCGGAGCCGCCAGCTTTTCGCCCGAGCGCGCCAGGCCGCGGGTGGTCTGCTCCCCCAGGGTGAACTCATAGCGGAACCGCTCGACCTGCTCCTTCTTCCGGTCCATCACCCAGAGGTCATCGCACCAAAACAGGTGCAGATCCTTTTGTTCGCCGCGGGGCAGCCGCTTTTCGACCGGCTCGAACTGGAACAGCAGGTCGTAGCCGAACGCCCCGACCAACCCCAGGCGGCCATGCTCCTCGCCGCGGAATTCCTCGATCAGGGCGCGCAGAATCGTAAATACCGAGGGCTGCTTGCTGCGTTCTTCTTCCGGAAACAGGCGAGGCAGCGGTTTCAGCCGCCCTACCAGGCGGTCGCCGTCGAAACCGAACTCCTCCCAATGGGGATGCCCGGCCAGCACGGTTTCGAGCATCCGCGACAGCACGCTGCCACGCTGGTTCAGGGGGCGGAACTCGACGCGGCGGTCGAAAGCCACGATCTCGAGCGGCGGGCAGACCGACGCGATATCCCAGCGCGAGTACCGTCCCGGATATTCGTATCCGGAGGAGAGATAAATTCCGCGATGGCGGTCGAGCGCGCCCAAAACATGTCGGAGGCCCCTGTGGTAGCTGGCCTTCGACAGCGTGCGCGCTACTTCAATCCCGTGAGGAGTGGTGTAGCTTTGTTGCGGCATCGGATTTGGCCTGAAGCTTAGTAAATAGAATAACAGAATGGGGGGAGGGTACTACATACTCTGCACACTCGGGCTTTCGTGGTGCAGTCGGCTTCCGGCAAATCCCCGGCAAAACCCTAAAAGAAAATCAATTCCTTCATTGGATAGTGCTTCCGGTTCCTTGTCCAGAGCGCTGCACGATTCAATACGGCGGCGGCAATCAGGGCGTCGCCGAGTTCCGCCACGTGGCTCTTCCGGTAGCGTTTGAGATAATCTCCCGCCTGACGGCCGGTCGCCTCGTCGATCGGAACACAGTTCAGAGCACGGAACAGGTTGTGGAGCGCACCGTGTTCCGCCGGGCGAGCCCCGGCCCAAAGTTTGGCGGCGCTGACCGGTGAGTAAAGGATGACTTCGTCGGAGCGGCCCAGTTCGATCCATCGGGAGACGAGATCCGCGTCTCTCCCGCGAGACGCTTCAATGAGAATATCGGAATCGACCAGGACGCTCATCTGGCTGCGAGCCGGGCGAGCCGGTTCCCCTGGCGGAGGCTACGCACTATTTCCGCGGCGCCCGGGGTCTCGGAGTCTTGTTTGCGGATTCCCACGAACGCTTCTTGCATGGCTTTCATCCGCCGGCCGTAGTTGCCAACATAGCGTTCTCGGACAGCCGTGCGAACCAATTCGGAAATCGTGGTTTGTTCGTGCCGCGCCCGCGCCCGGAGCATACCCCATAGATCCTCGTCGAGGTAAAGCTGCGTGCGCCTCATGATCTATAGTCTACATCGCCGCCCGGAGCGCCGCGCTCGGGATCGCTCGCCCTCACAGCGTCAACGTAACTTTGTGCAGCGTGCGCGGGTGGTCCGGGTCGTAGCCTTTTTGCGCGGCCAGGCAGGCGGCGAAGATCTGCGCCGGGACGATATAGGGGATGGGCGTGAGCACTTCCGGAATCGGGCGCGGCAGGCGGATCACGCGCGTGGCCATGGAGTCCACTTCGCGGTTGGCCGGGTCGGCGATGGCCACGATTTCGGCTTTCAACGCTTTCAGCTTGCGCAGGGTGTCGCCGATCGAAGGCCACGTGACGCCCATGGGAGCAAAGGCGAACACCGGGAAGCTTGGCTCTACCAGCGCGATCGGGCCGTGCAGAAAATCGGCGGAGGAAAACCGCTCCGCCACCACGTAGCACGTCTCCATCAGCTTCAACGCGAACTCGAAAGCATTGGCATAATTCAGGCCGCGGCCCACCACCACCGCCGAGCGCATGTAGCGGTAGCGCTCCGACAGCGCGCCGATCTCAGGCTCCAGGCCGAGCGACTCCGCCGCGAGTTGCGGAATCCGCTCCAGATCGGCCAGCCGCACCTTCCCGCCCAGGGCATAGGCCAGCAGGTAGAGGACCAGGATCTGGCCGGTATAGGTTTTGGTCGCGGCCACGCTGCGCTCGCGGCCGGCCCGCACCAGGAAGACGTGCTCGGCCAGGCGGGCCAGCGAACTGGCGCGCTCATTGGTGATTCCCAGCGTCAGCGCCCCGGCGGCGCGTGCCCGTTCCAGCACCAGGTTGGTGTCGGTGGATTCGCCGGATTGCGAGATTCCGACCACCAGCGTGTCGCGGTAGTCGATAGGGGCATCATATAAGGTTGCGATCGAGGGTGCGGCCAGCGAAACCGGGATCCCGGTGGTGATTTCCAGCAAATAGCGCCCGAACTGGGCGGCGTTGTCGGATGTCCCCCTTGCCACCAGCACCACCAATCGCGGCCGTTTTCGCTCCAGCAGCTTGCGAAAACGCCCAGTATGGCGCACTTCCCCCGCCAGCGTCCGGGCCAGAGCTTCCGGCTGCTGCCGGATCTCATCGAGCATTCTGGACATGAACTCCACGATAACAGGGGGACGAGTGTTCCCATAAGCGGTGCGTGAAAGCAAGCTTTTTGAGAACTCCGCCCGTCCGCCGCCACTATTCTCTCGCATGGCGAAATTGGGTTGGCTGCCGGTAATCGGCGTTCTGTTTTCGCTTGCGGCCCCAGCGGGCGATCCGGGGGCGCGGGCACAGGTGATCGGCGGCACCGAGTCCGGCGTTCCGGTGAAGGGTCGCGTACGCATCGATCTTACCGGCGCGGATGCCTTGGCCCTTCGCTTCAAAAAGGACCAGTTCCGCATCCCATACATCAAGATCAATACCGTGGAATACGGCCAGAGCGTCAGCCGCCGCTACATCGAGGCCGTCGTATTCTCCCCGGTGTTCCTGCTGAGCAAGAACCACAAGCACTTCGTCACGTTGGGGTTTGTGGACGCCGACGGCCGGCAGCAGGCGCTGGTTTTCCGGGTGGAAAAGGGCGACATTCGCGGCCTCCTCATCGGTCTGGAAGCGCGCACCGGCCGACGCGTGGAATACCAGGACGACGAAGCGCGCAAGGCAGGCAGGGGATGAAACCCGCCCTGGCTCTCCTGTTGGCACTTGGGTGGGTGGCGAGCGCCGCCGATCCCCCCGTGCCGTCGCCCCTGGAAGCCGCCAATCTGCGGCAGTTGCTCACCTTGCGCCGCGTCTACGTGGACCGCCTCACGGGGGGCGAAACCGCCGCGCAGATGCGCGATATCCTCATCAGCAGCATGGCCGGGACCCGGCTATTCATCGTGACCGAAAAGGAGGACAAGGCCGACGCCATTCTGCGCGGGGCGGCCGAAGACCTGGTGTTTTCCGAAACCCACCAGAGCGCCGACGGCATCAATGCCCACGCTAACCTGAGCGGCACCCGCGGCGGCTACGGCTCGCACGTGAGCAATGCCGCAGGCATCGGCATCGGCGATAACGAATCCGAACACTCCGTCGAGCGCCGCCACGAAGCCGTCGCCGCCGTCCGCCTGGTGAACAAAGATGGCGACGTGATCTGGTCCACCACCCAGGAAAGCATGGGTGCTAAGTTTCGCGGCGCCAGCTCGGACGTGGCCGACAAGATCACCCAGCAGCTCAAGGACGATTTCGACAAAGCGCAAAGGCTGAAATAGGGGACGTGGCGCGGGCTGTAGCCTATGCCGCCATATGGCGCTATATTAGGCGACAGATTGGCAGACCAACTGCAAGCCGTGATCGCCGAACTGCGCATCGCCTTCACGGCGGAGCACCTTTCCCTAGCCTGGGACCTGCTGGTCCTGGCCGCCGACACCCCGGATACGGTGTCGCGGGTGGTCCTGCCCGCGGAAAGCCTGC
This sequence comes from Bryobacteraceae bacterium, assembly GCA_049509915.1. Classification (GTDB taxonomy): domain Bacteria; phylum Acidobacteriota; class Terriglobia; order Bryobacterales; family Bryobacteraceae; genus JBEKYD01. Next base: position 22,317 of record JBEKZL010000102.1, read on the forward strand.
CTTCCAACTGGCGGCAGGTTCCTGCTCCAACTGCCATTGCCGCCATCGGAACCGCTTTTGCCGCCGAGCGCAACCTCTGAATTTGCGAATATCCAGGTAAACCCCGCCGAGCCGTTCGACTACGATGCGCGGTTCTTCACCTAATAGCGAATCTGCCTGAAATTCAGCGCGTTGTGGAACCGAAAAACAGTAACCCTTGCGCCCGGTTCATGGAGCGCGGAGAATAGCAGGGCCGAAAAACCCGATGCTGGGGATGGTCTCCCTCCGCCTCTTGTCCCTCTGCCTCAAGACGTTCTGGCGGAGAATCCGGAGGGAAAATCCGGGACACTATGGAGTGCACCCCAAAATTGAGACACGGAAATTAGGGACACTTTTCATTAAATGGAAAGGAGTCGACGTTGTCTCGAAAGAACCGTGTCTTTAGCCAGGAGTCCAAGGAA
>JBEKZL010000103.1:0-23390 GCA_049509915.1 Bryobacteraceae bacterium
CTGTTCGAGAGCGGCGAGGGAGTCAGACAAGGGGCGCCTCCAATCCTAACGTATGCATACGTTAGGATTATAGCGCCCCAAAAAGCAAATTGCCCGCGCTCGACTTGTGGGTCGCGCACCCCTTGGGCTGGAACTTCAGAGGGTATGGTACAAAGTATGGTAGAAAGGGAGGGCATTGCGTCACAAGAATCTGGATCATCCGGCAATATTTCCGCGGCGAGGAGCGGAGTGCCCGGCGTGAGGGGGAAGGAAGAGACGACGGACGAGGGACAGGTGGCTGTCGAATGGAAAACCGGGGAGGTATTGCTTCGCATGTGTCACGATCTGAGGGCTCACCTTCGATCCATCCAGCCGTACGCAGAATCGCTGCTGAAGAGCGATGAGGGTGCCGCCGCGGAGGAGAGAAAGAAGCTTCAGTTCATCGCGAATGGAGCGAGGAGACTCGATTTGCTCGTAGAGGCACTAGCCAGTTATGCAATAGCACTCCAGATCGAGCCGGTGCGCTTCCGGCCTATTCCCATGGACATCCTGCTGCGCGGTTCCCTGATGAAGCTTGATCGGGAGCTCCGCGCCAACCGAGCGCAAGTGTCCTCCGACAAATTGCCGACTGTGCAGGGCGATCCGGACCGTCTCGTCCAGATATTCGACATCCTGATCCGGAATTGCCTGCTGCGGCGCGGGATAGCGGACCCTGACATTCGGATCGTCGTGGAATCACAGCCCGAAGGCTGGCTCTTCGCGGTTCGAGACAATGGCCCGGAGATCGATAGCGCTGACCTGGAGCGCATCTTCCGGCCGATGGAACGCCTTGATTCGGAGGCGGCCAGGACCGACCCAGGACTTGGTCTTGCGACCTGCCGGATCATCATGGCGCGTCACGGCGGACGGATTTGGGCGGAGTCAAGGTGGAGGGGCGAGTTTGCGTTTCTCTTTACCCTTCCGAGAGTTGAAGAGCGATTGCACGAGGATCAGAGTTAGGGCCACCGGCGAGGCATGTTTTTGCCGTATCGTAAGAACGAAGCCGGTTCTGAAGGGTTCGAAGCGAGATACCCAGGAGAAAAGCCGCCCGGCGCCGGTTGTTCTTGGTATGCTGCAGCGTCAGCCGGGTGTAGGCTTCTTCAACTTCGGCCATTCGCGATCCGACGCGCAATTCCAGGATACCGTCTCGAGGCGCAGCGGAGACAACCGGATTGGGCTGGTCCAGCAATTTCGCAGGTAGGTGACTAAGTTGGATTTCACCCTGGCCGGCGACGATTACCGCGCGCTCCAGGACATTACGCAACTCGCGAACATTACCGGGCCAGGAATTCGCTTCCAGTCGGTCCAGTACCTCGCTGCTCAGATGGGTCACGCGACAGTCGTGTTTGCGATTCAGGCTCAAAATCATCGCGGCGGAAATCGCTGCAATGTCCTGCTTGCGGGCGCGCAGCGGCGGCATCGAGATATGAAATACATTCAAGCGATAGTACAGATCCTCCCGCAATAGTTTATCTTGGATAGCCGTTTCCGGAACGCGGTTAGTCGACGCCAGGACACGAACTGAAACCGGAATGTCGGTAGCGCCGCCGAGGCGGCGCACGCTGGACTCTTCAAGCACACGTAACAGTTTCGCCTGCGTAGCAATCGGCATCTCCCCGATCTCATCCAGCAGCAGGGTTCCGTTTTGGGCCTGCTCAAAGCACCCGGCTCTCCGTGCGAGTGCTCCGGTGAAGGCACCTTTCTCGTGGCCGAACAGTTCGCTTTCGATCAGGCTTTCAGGCAGTGCGGCGCAATTCACGGCCACAAAGGGCCCGCCGCGCCTGTGGCTCAACCCATGGATGGCGCGCGCCACCAGTTCTTTGCCGGTCCCACTCTCTCCGGTGATCAGGACGGATGCGCTGGACGGCGCTAACTGGCGGATGAGTGAAAAGATTTCCATGATCTGAGGGGAGTCGCCAACCAGATCGCCTACCACACCTCGATAACTGAGCTGGCGGCCCAAACGTTCAGTCTCTTCGACTAACTGGTTCTGTTCCATCGCCCGCTCGAGAAGGGTAGCCATGGTGCGGTGGTGGATTGGTTTTTCGAGAAACCAAAAGGCCTTGAGATCGTGCACGACCGAAATAGCCTGATCGATGCTTCCATAGCTGGTCAAAACAATCGTGGGAGTGCGAATCCCTCGCCGCATCAGTTCCCTCAGAAGAGCGATCCCGTCCAGCTTGGGCATCACGAGATCCGTCAGGATCACGCTGGCAGGGAACGAGGCCAGTTTCTCGAGCGCCTCCGTGCCATCGACCGCCGTGTCGACCTGAAAACCCAGGGACGTGACCATCGCGGCCAAATCAGTTCTCTGGCTTTCCTCGTCATCTACAAGCAATACCCGACCTTCCATGGCGATACCCTCCGTACTGGGCTATTCTACTACGTGCACTGAACCACCCGAGCGGCCGGATAGCCGTGCGAAAGGTGTCAAATGCCACGTTGGGCGCTCAACGCCCTAAGTTGCAGTGAGCTATGGTACTTGAATCCCCTCCGCTCGAGTGCATTGGCACTCTGCCTGCACAAGTTTGGTTGCAATGAGAGGATACCATAGATGATTCCGGGCGTCGGGTTCAGATTCCAGGCGGAAGATCCTTTTCTGCGCCCATCCAGCGCTCCGGCCGCTCCTGAAGATCGCGGCAGTAGGGCAGTAGCGCGATGGGCGTCCATGGGGGAGAATCGGGATCTGCCTTCATCCTATATCGGTCCCTGACGACTCATGCGCCTTCCCAGAATTCTGAACCAGTGTCATCCCATCCCGGTATTTGAAGTTGGCGTTGGTGCTGATATAGCCAAAACGGAAGGGCCGGGAGGACTGTCCCACAAATAGGTCACCACACCGGCGCATCCTTCGGCTACCGGCGCGCCCGGCTTCCGGCGTCGCCCTGCCCGCTCCCTTTCACGGTACCATCGGATTTGTCGCCTATCTTGGTATCCGTTCTGATCCCGGTTTATAACGAGGAGGAACTGGTGGCGGCGGCCGTCGAACGCGTGCTGGCCTTGCCGCTCTGGTATTCGGTTCCGGTGGAGTTGATTGCCGTCGATGACGGCTCGACCGACGGCTCCGGCGAAGCACTCGACCAGATCGCCCGCAAGCGCCCCTGCCTGTGCGTGATCCACCACCAGCGTAACCGCGGCAAGGGAGCAGCCATCCGTACGGCTTTGGAAAACGCTCGCGGCCAGTTCGCGGTGGTGCAGGATAGCGACCTGGAATATAATCCCATCGACCTGCCCGCCCTGCTCCGCCCTCTGCTCGAAGGCCACGCCGACGCGGTCTTCGGTTCGCGCTTCGCTTCTGCCGGCGAGCGGCGCGTAATGTATTTCTGGCACTCGCTGGCCAACCGCCTCCTCACCACGTTCGGCAACGCCGTGGCCAATCTGAACCTGACCGATATCGAAACCGGCTACAAGGCGTTTCGCGTTTCCCTGGTCCGCTCCATTCCGCTGCGCAGCGCGCGCTTCGGCATAGAGCCGGAGTTGACGGTCAAGCTGGCCCAGCGCGGTGCGGCCATCTATGAAGTGCCCATTAGCTACCGCGGCCGCACTTATGACGAAGGCAAGAAAATCGGACTTCGGGACGCCATTGCGGCGGTCGGGGCGATCCTTTATTTCGGTTTCCGGCGCGACATTTATGTGGATCGCGGCGCCCGCATTCTGGACGCGCTGGCGGCGACGCCGCGATTCAACCGCTGGATGGCGGAATCGATTCGTCCCTACGTGGGCGCCTCGGTACTCGAAATCGGCGCGGGCATCGGCAACCTGTCCAAGCAACTGGCGCCGCGGCGCAAGTCCTACACCGCCACCGATATCGATGGCGAACACCTGGCCCGCCTGAGCCAGCGACTGCAAAACCGCCCCAACGTCCACTCCCGCAAATGCGATCTGGCCGAGCCGGACGACTTCGCCCCCATCGCCGGGCAGGCCGACACCGTCATCTGCCTCAACGTGCTCGAACACATTGAAAACGACGCCGTCGGGTTGCGGAATATTGCGAGCGCGCTCGCACCCGGCGGCCGCGCCATCGTGCTGGTGCCGCAGGATCAATCGATTTACGGAACCTTGGACGAGGTTCTGGGCCATTACCGCCGCTATTCCCGCGCAGAACTCAGCTCGAAACTGGAAGCCGCCGGCTTCACCGTCGAGCGCCTCTTCGAGTTCAATCGCGTCACCCGCCCCGGCTGGTATTGGAACGGCCGCATCCTGAAGCGCCGCGATTTCGGCCGCTGGCAACTGCGCCTCTTCGACCGGCTGGTCTGGCTGTGGCGCCGCATCGACCGCAGCCTCCCCTGGCCCGCCGTGTCTTTGATCGCCGTGGCCAGGAAGGGAGAGAAAAGGTAGGAGTTAGAAGCAGGTTCCGCTCTTTTCCTTATTTCCCTTCTCCATTCTCCCTTCTCCCTTCCAGCTTCTCTCTCCTGCTATTCTTAGATCCGGATGGCCATCCAGGTCGGCGATACGATCGGCGATTACCAGGTCGTTGGACTCCTGGGCAAAGGCGGCATGGGACGCGTATATCGCGTTCGCAGCCTGCTGACCGAGCGCGAGGAAGCCATGAAGGTGGTGGCGACGGAGGTGGCCGACAACCCCGAGTTAGCCGAGCGCTTCCTGCACGAAATCAAACTGCACGCCCGCCTGAAACATCCCCACATTGCCTCGCTGCTCTCCGCCCAGCGAGTGGGCGGCCTGATCGTCATGATCCTGGAGTTGGTGGACGGAGTGAGCCTGGACACGCTGGTGCGCGGCGGCCCCATTGAGCCGCGCCTGGCCGCGCGCTACGTCGGCGAGGTTCTTTCGGCGCTCGCCTACGCCCACTCCATGGGCATCGTCCACCGCGATATCAAGCCCGCCAACATCCTCCTCACCCGTCAGGGCTCGGTCAAGCTGACCGACTTCGGCATTTCCCGCGCCGTCACCGATCAGCACCTCACCGGTGCCGGCATGGCGGTCGGATCGCTCTGGTATATGTCTCCCGAGCAAATTCGCTCCGCAACCGTGGATGCGCGTTCCGACGTGTATTCGCTCGGCATCAGCTTCTATGAGATGCTTACCGGCCGGCGCCCCATTCAGGGCGATAGCGAATACGCCATCATGCACGCGCAGCTCCAACAAATGCCGGCGCCGCCCGCGGCGGTGATTGCTGGCTTGCCAGTGGGCCTTTCCGAGATTGTGATGAAGGCGTTGGCCAAAGACCCGGCCATGCGGTACCAATCGGCGGCCGAATTTCAAGCCGCCTTGACCAGTATGGGCGGTCCGATTCCGGAGACGATTGCCATGCCCGCGCCGGCGCCTACCGCGTCCAGCCTGACGCCGGCCGAAATCGATCGCATCGCGCGCAGGCTTTCGGCCAGCCTGGGGCCCATCGCGCGCCGTGTCGCCGAGGACGCCGCCCGGCGCTTCCCTACCCCTGCGGAAGTGATCGCGTACCTCGCCGAACAGATCCCGGAGCCGGCCGATCGCGCCAAATTCCTGGCCACTGCCGGCGCCGATAGCAGCATCGCCCGGCCGCCCGTCACCAACTCCGCGCCCTCCCAGCCCGGCACCTTGCCCGCCGCGCCGTCCGCGGCGAGTTGGGAGCCCGCGCTTCTCGACCGGCTCGCCCGTCAACTGGCAGCTTACGTCGGTCCGCTGGCCAGGATCATCGTCAAAAAGACCGCCAGGACCGCGTCCGACGAACGGTCGTTGATCGCCGCCCTGGCCGCCGAAATCGCCTCCGAACCTGACCGCCGCAAGTTCTTGGCCGAAGCCACTAACCCTCGAGCATTTTAATCGCCCGCTCCAGGCTTCGCCGCATCCGGTTGAACGACCCCGCCAGCACCGCAATCTCATCCTTGCCCTTCACCGGCAGCTCGGGCATGTCCATCTTGCCCACGCTGATTTCATCCGCCATCGCCGACAACTTGCCGAGCGGCCGCACCACCGCCAACAGCAACGCCAGGTCCAGCACCACCAGGCTGGCCAGAAATACTGCGCCCATATCCACCAGCAACGCCTGAAATGCCTGCGCCGCCATGGCCTCCGGCACAGCCATGGGCACCGACACGATCTGCGCCGCCACCGTCTCGCCGGCGTTCCACCCGAAGCCGTTATCGGGACCGTAGTGGCGAATCTGCCCCGGAGGCGCCGCCGCGGGCGTGGAATGGCACTGCAGACACGGCCGCTCGGCTACCATGGGTCTGGCCAGATAGAGGGAGCGCCCGATGGGCGTATCTCGTTCCCCCACCAACTCTTTCTGCCCCGGATGGTTGCGAAAGTTATTGATGATGTCGGCTTCCCAATCCACCGCCCGGTCGCGCGGATTGGTCGCATTCAGCGCCGCTTCTTTGTACGAATAATCGGGATAGGACGCGCGCAGATAATTGAAGTTCTCCGTGGCAGCGTAGGCCGGCACGGTTTGCGCCAGAAACGACCGCTGGTGCTCCTGCTGCGTCACCAGCAACGGCCCGATCTGGCGGGTGGTATAGGAGCGTACCGACATCATGGCTGCTCGCATCAGCCGCGCCTGCTCCAGCACCTGCTCGCGCGCCTGCTGCTGCAGGAATCGGTACGAGACCGCGCCCGCAATCCCCAACCCCGCCGCAAACACCAATCCCAGAATCAAATTGAACTTCATCAGCAGCTTCATCCCTTAACGAATCCCCCAGTGTTGGATTCTATCAGGTGAAACGGTGCAGGCGGTTCCACCTGCGACTTGTTTTTCACCGCTCCGTTGCGGTCGCGGCTCTGTAAGCGATTGAAAATACGCGACGCCCGCAACCGAGCCGCGACCGCAAGGGAGCGGTTGCTGCGCCTGAACTACGAAATCCCCAAAACGGCTGAGCGCCATTCCGCCTGCCAGGCGGCTTGGGGCTTACGGCGCCAGCGGCAGCGTCTTCCACAGTGTACGGAAGCCCACCGGCAAATCGAGCTTGTCCCCATGGAAGAAAAAGGTGGCTACGCCGGGCAGGTTGTTGGTCCGGATCGTCTCGCTGGTTTGTCTCAAACCGCCGATTGCCCAAGGTCCGGCATTGCTGGCGCCGCCGGATCCCGAGGCGCTGGCCTGGAACGTAGTGTGCAACGCCTGTTCCACTCCAGGCGCGGCGCCTATCTCCACCACGTTGGCGAAAAAGCGGTAGCGGATTCCCTCCTGCTCCACCTCGGTAAACTCCAGCCCAACTACGATGTACGGGATGGGATCGGCGTAGTGTTCCAGGCGGCGAATGCGGCCGCGCACCGCGGAACCGGCCGCTATTACGACCGTGCCCTTCGCCGCCGCGTTCGATGCGACTACGCCATCGATCAACGCACCCACCGCCATGTCGGAAGTGACCCGGCTGCGCAACTTCACCGCGATCTCCAGGCCCGCGGGCAGCGGCCGCAGTGTATCGTCGACAGTCGCGGCGCCGAACCGGGCCGGCTGGCCGGCAGCTCCCGGCGCGCCAAAGTCGATCGACGTGTCCGCTCCATATACGCGGCAGTGAGTGAACTCGATCCGGTTGTCGAAGGTCTCGCCGGACGCCTTCACCAGGCGGAACTCGGCGGATTCCGGCAGCAGCACTTCCAGATTGTCGCCCAGACGGGTTCGCGCATAATCGATGGCCGTAACCATTTCGGTAACCGCCATGGCGGGCGGAATGTCCTCGGCATCGAGCTCCAGCCGCGCCACGTCGAGCGTCTGGGGATCGGCCCAATACGAGCCGTGCAGGCCCACTTTGCCGGACCCCTCCGGCGTTTGAACGGTCTGCCCGCTCCACATCACCGGCAGCCGGTAATCCCAACGCGCCAGGCGGCGACCGGCGACAGCTTCTTCGCCTATATACCGGTTGGAGACACTGCCGGTCACCAGGATGGTTCTCAGGTATAACCCGAACAGCCCGTCGCCAAGAGCGCCACTGCCGGCGAAGCTCGACGGGTGGTTTTCCGAGAACTTCCGGTCGCCGGGCGAGGCGTAGAGTTCCTTGTTGCCGTTGGTCAGAACTTCCAGGCGAATCGTGTCCAGCGGCGCGAGCGTGCCCTTGGCCGGCCGATATTGGCGGTGGACCGTCTCCAGACAACTGACGTTGGGCAGCCGCTGGAGTTCCCCTTGGACGTGGCGTTTGACCTGCGAAAGCAGCAGCACGCCTGGAGGCAGGTCCTGAGCGATTGCCAGGGCGGCGAAAACCAGGCCGGCGATGAGCGGAAAGATGCCGCGCTTCGTGGGTTTGAACCCTCTCCCTGTATCATCGCGCCGTTGGACATGGAGCGCACCCACCACGGGCGGCGCGCTTCATTCCGGCGGTTCCCGGCAACGCGACACAACCCATTTTTTCGACGCTATGATGAGTGCACGTAGCCTATGCCTGACGCCCCCAACAACGGAGCGCCTCATCGAGACTCGGCGCAATGGTCCAATGGCGGAGAAACGACTCCAGCACCAGGATCCCATCCACCACCCCGGGATCGTGTTCGGCGATCGCCCGCACCTCCGCCTCGTCTCTCGCGTTGTGCGGCATCAGTCCGCCTGAATCGTCCAGAAACGCTCCAGCCAACCGCGGCACGCCCTTCGTCATCTGCTTCTGCAAGTAGCTCCCCGGCCGGTTTGCCCGCCACCCACTTCGGCCTGATCGAAATCCGCCTGCTCAGCAACAACCCCGATCAGGGGAACGCCGTTGAGCGCGCCGGCGTGAAGGTGGTGGAACCCGTGCCCTGCGTCGCCGACCCGATCACCGCTCGCGCCCGCTACCTGCGCACGACAAGACAGAAGATGGGCCACCTGTTGTAACCCGTGCCCTCAATAATCCGCCGCGGTAAACGTGCTCGTCTGAAACCCAGGCGCGACCGCCGGCGGCTTGATCGCGGCGTTCGTGCGACCCGCCTGACTCGGATCGAACACCACGAACCCAACCCCCGGCGATCCCTTCGGCAGGGTATAGTCATCCGCCGGATAGACCGGGTTGTTGAAACCGGGATTCTGCACCGCGCTGTACAGGTCTTCCCCCACCTGCGACTGCCATTGGGCGAACGTGTAAAAGGTCCATTTGTTGGTGTTACCGGTGCACGGCGCGTCGCCTCCATTTTCCGGACTCGTCTGGACCGCGAACGCTTTGGCGTCGCTGGCGAAAGCCCCGTCCGTACGCCAATACATGTTGCTGGTCCATTCCTGAAATTGCGGATAGAGCACGCCGCCCGCGTACAGACACCCTCCCTGCACCATGAAGGACGGATTGGAGGCGAAGCTCCGGTCGAAATACATAAGGTTGTTCTCGATCACGGAGTTCTGCGGGATGGCGCTTGGCACGCCATACGGGTACGGGAAATTGATTTGCACCATTGAACCGCGCGCGTAGGCCAGGATATTGTTGCGGACGGTATTGGCTTGGTTGGGAAGCGAAGGGCCCTGCGGCATCTCGATGGCGTTCCCCGACACGCGATAGACCAGATTATTCTCCACGTCTATCAGACCGCTTTGATTATCGAGGTAGATTCCGTCGCCGCCGTAGCCGTTGGAATCCACGATGCCCGCGTCGGTAACGTCGTGAACCTTGTTATTGAGAATCTTGTTCCCCGGCGCCGTGTAAGCGTTGTTGCCGGCCTCAATCCGGATCGAGCCGCCATCGTTCATGATCCCCTGCAGCAGGTTATACACGTGGTTGAACGAGATCGTGTTGTTCGCATTTCCGATGCCGGCGGGCTTAATCGTATCCGGCGCCTGTTCCGAGATCGAGATCGCGCAGTGATACCCGTCGTACACGTCGTTGTGCGTGTAGAGATTGTCGTGCCCGTGCCCCTGCCCGATCCCGAATGACGCCGGGATCGTCCGTCCGTATCCTTCCACCACGTTGTTCTGCGCGGTCATGAACTGCGGCACGTTCGAATCGGTGTCCACAGATGCATTCGGATCGCCGATGCGCACGCCCAGCACGCCGATATCGTAGAACGCGCTGTTCAGAATCGCGTCGTTCGCCGTTGTCCCGTTCGGATCGTTGGCCGCGCAGTAATTCGCCGATTGGCCATTGATGCAGGAGATGAACTCGAGCCCCGTGCCGGAAATCTGCGTCACCGTCACGCCATCCACCGTCACGTTTTGCGAATTCTGGAACGAAACCGCGGCAGGGATATCCGCTTCCAATTCCGATGACTTATGCCCCAGCGCCGGCACGACGTAGTCATCATGCTGGAACGTGAGCCCCTGAAACGTCACGTACTGCAACCCCGACGCCACCAGCAACTGCGACGCCTGCGGAATCGTCACCGAGTCATTGTTCGGGTTCTCTCCCGGGTTCGCCAGATAGGTCAAAGTCCACGAAGGCGCTGAATGGTCGAGAAACCACTGCCCCGGCTGCGTCAGCGCATCCTGCACGTTTTCGACGATGTACCGGTTTCCCGCGATGAAACCCGTTTGCGTCGGATTGTTCTGCGAGATCGGCGTCGGGCCGGTGAGGTATACGATCCGGTTCGCCGCATCTATGCAACTGATTCGCAGCTTCGACGTGCTGAACTGCTCCCAGTCGAGCACTTCGATATCGCCCGCGATCGCCTGGTTCCCCGCCGGCTGCCCGCACGGATTCCCCGCCGCGGGCGCCAGGTTCTTCCATACCCCGGAAATCGGATCGCCCGCCGCATACTGAAACCGGTCAAAACACTCCCACCCGCTGCCCGCGACGTACACCGAGCACGTCGAACTCGGCGCCGGGCCCGCACCCGGCGCGTTCAAATAAACCGTATTCGCAAACCGCAGATACGTTCCCAAATACCCGCCCAGCCGCGGCCGCAGCCGCCGCGCGCCGTTGTAGAACAGCGTCTCGAACAATTGCGTACTCGCCGGCAGCGTCGCCTTCCACGTGTTACCGCTGGTGTTAGTCCAGCCCGTCACCCGCAATCCGCCGTCGAACACCGGCGTCTCGCCGGGATAATCCTGATAGACGATCGGTAGCGACGCCGTCCCCGAATCCGCTGCCGTGAACATTACCGGCGCGCTCAACCAGGACGTTCCGCCGCGAAACTGCACCGTCACTTTGCTCAGCCCGCTCTTTACGATCCCCTGCACCAGCGCACGCGCCCGATCCATCGTCGCCACCGGCCCGTCCGTCCCAGCGGCGTTCGGTGCATTCAGACGTCCGCTCCACGAGTCCTTGCCGTTCGGCGCGGCATACAGCGTCACCGACGTGGGCGCGGCTCCCGCGTCCTGAACCGCAACCAGCTCCACCGGCCCCGTCTCCGCTCCGTTGTAAGTCGCCAGAATCGGCTGATCGCCGCTACTCACTCCCGCCGGAATCGCTACGTTGAACTGAAACAGCCCCGGTGAGATCAGCCCCGCGTAACTTACCGTTGCCGCCACCCCTCCGATCGTTACCACTGGCACCGGCGAGAGCGTCCCGCCCTGCGCCGGCGCTCCGCTTACCACCGGAACCGACGTCGGCCCGAACCCGTTCGCATACAGCACCACCGTTTCCCCCGGCTTTGCCGGCGATGTCTGCCCCGGATACAACGCGCCCGGCCCACCAGCGAATTGTTCGCGCTATGCTGCGCCACCACATACGGTCCGCCGTTAATCAAGAACCACGACGGCGAGAGGGCCGCCGCCTGCGCCGCGTAGGGCGCGCTCGACGTTCCAGTGCGCGTCACCACCACGTTCACCGTGCCCGACATCGCGTCCGGCGGCGTCAAAATATTAACCTGCGTCGCGCTGATGTAGTACACGAACGCCGCCTTGCCGTTCACCGTGACGCTCGTGCCATCGAGCGACGTCGGCATCTGGCCGTTGACAAAATCCGACCCCGCCCAGATCCGCGTGTCGTTTGCCCTCGCCAGGCTCTGCCCTTTCACTTCGACCCAGGTATTCGGCCCGATCATGGCTTGCTCGCCCTCGGCGTTCGCTACCAGCGTAATCGACGGCGTTTGCGCGGCCGCTACGCCGGCGAACCAGGCAAACCAAATGAGAGCCCTCATCTAACCCCCCGTTTTGTCCGATTATATTCTGCCTTGACGCTCCGGCGGGCAAACGGCAGGCGCTGACGCCGCGAGCGCCGGGCCTTCATGCGCTGAGCGGTGCGCATCCCGGCTGACAATAAAGGAACAGTTCAACGCGGGTGGAGAACATTGATCACATCGCGGCAGATTCTGTTTGTTTCGTCGGCTTCATGCCGCCCGATGATAACCCTGGAGGTAGCCGTGAGCTTTCCGAAAGCTCCCGGTGCGTCGTCGACTTCGCACGCGTTCGCAGGTTGAAGCCTCGGATATCGCGGGAGCCGGTTCCGGAGAAAGGGCAACGGCCCACCGCTCCTTCAATCAATCGCGAGACGGGGCGCGGGAGGCCTTCTGTCCGGAGATCCATGGAGCGCGCCTTCCACGCTTATGTCTTCGTCAATCTCAGGCCAGCGAATCCCGGAACCGCTGCCAATGATCTCGAATCTCGCGCCGGCGCTAACTCCCGCGCAGCTCCGCGATCATGGCGTCCAGGGCGATGCTCTTCTGGATGTTACGTCGAATCAGGCGCGCTATTTCGTCGGTGCGTTCGATGGCTTTCCGCAGCCAGGCGAAGGAGACTTTGGCGGCCAGCGCCTCCAACTCGCGGGCGATATCGGCGTTCCGAATGGCGCCGGCGCCTTCCTCCAGCAGGAGAAGGTCCCGCAGCAGTTCGTAGAGAACTTTCAGGTATAGCTCCAGCTTCTCGTTCCGGCTGCGCGCGATGGCTTCGGAAACCGGTAGCCAGGTGGCGAAGGGTGCGGCGCCGGCGGCCACACGGAGCAGCGCGAGCATGGCCGCGCGCCGTTTGTCGTAGGCTTCCAGATCGAGCGTCACGGCCGCGCCCGGGCTCCCTCCCGCCAGGGCGATTCGACGCTCCGGGTGGTCCAGGCCGCGGCTGCGTACGAACCGCGCCATCTCTTCCGGGCTGAGCGGCGCGAACTGAAACGGCACCGACCGTGAGCGGATCGTGGGCAGCAGATCGTAAGCGTTTTCGGCGGTGAGGATCAGGATCAGGTGATCGGGCGGCTCTTCCAGCGTCTTCAGCAGCGAATTGGCGGCCTGGTCGTTGGCACGGTCCACCCGATCGATCAGAAACACGCGGCGGCTGCCTTTATTGGGCAGGAATTGGCTACGCTCCTTGAGCAGCCTGGTTTGCTGAATGGAGATCTGGCGTAGCGGACCGTCCGGAGCGAAAGTGACGAAATCCGGATGGCTGGCAAACAGCAGCGGGTCTTCGTTGCGTTTCTCGGGAGCCAGCTTTTCGCGCCCCGCCACGATTTCCAGGTTCTCCGGTAGGCTCAAATCGTCCAGCTCGATACGCGCCGGATCGGGCAGGATTTGTGCCGCCAGGCGCCGGGCGAGGGTGGCCTTGCCGACCCCCTCGGCGCCGGAAAACAGCAGGGTCTGCGCCAGGCGGCCGTGCCCCAACATGCGTTCCAGGGCTTCGGTAACGTGCGCATTCCCGCAAAAACCCTCAAACATGCGCGCTCACCAGTTCCCAGACCGCCCGTTCGATGGCATCCATATCCACGGCTCCATCCACCAGCTTCACCCGCTCCGGCTCGCGCGCCGCCAGACGGTGATAGGCCTCGTATACGGTGCGATGAAACTCCAGCGATTGTTCATCCATGCGGTCGCTCGAAACCGCGGCGGCGTTGCGCGCATGGGCGCGATCGAGGCTGGTGGCGGCATCGATATCCACCAGTACGGTCAGGTCGGGCTTCAATCCGCGGCAGGCGATCCGGTCCAGAGCCAGCACGTTTTCCGCGCCGAGACCCCGCCCATAGCCCTGATACACCAGCGAGGAATCGGTGAACCGGTCGGCCAATACGATGTCGCCGCGCGCGAGCGCCGGCAGGATGCACTGGTCCACGTTCTGCGCCCGCGAGGCAAAATACAGCAGCAGTTCGGCATTGGGGCACAACTCCCGATTGGCACTGTCGAGCAGCACCCGGCGGATCTGCACTCCGATGGGCGTGCCGCCAGGCTCGGCCGTCTCCACCACGGTGCGCCCGCAGCCGCGCAGGCGTGCCGCCAGGCGCCCCAACTGCGTCGTCTTGCCCGACCCGTCCATGCCTTCGAAAGTGATAAACGCCCCGCGCTTCGCCATGCGAACATTCATTGTAGCGGGGAAGCTTTCAACTGTCTGCGATCCGCTGGCAGCTAGCCGATTGCCGAATCGGGAGTCCTTGGTTAAATTGGCATATACATGAAAATCGCTTCTTTGCTGGTTTGGCTTGCCGCCGGTGTAATCCTCGCGGCGACGCCCGACAGTCCGGCAGTCGCGCTCCGCTGCGGGCGGCTGCTCGATGTGCCATCGGGGAATCTCATCGAAAACGCCGTCGTCCTCACATCCGGCGGCAGGGTGACCGCGGTTGGCGCCGGCCTTGCGATTCCACCGGGTGCGCAGGTGGTGCAACTCCCGGAGGCCACCTGCCTGCCTGGCCTGATCGATGTGCACGTTCACCTGACGATGAATCCCACCGATGCGGGATATGAAGCGCTGGGCATCTCGGTGCCGCGCTCGACCGTCACCGGCGTCAGGAACGCGCGCCGGACGCTGCTGGCTGGGTTCACCACCGTCCGCAACGTGGGCGCCGACGGATACTCGGATGTCGCTTTGCGCGACGGAATCGAAGCCGGCGACATCGAAGGGCCGCGCATGATCGTATCCGGGCCGGCGCTCGGAATCACCGGCGGTCATTGCGACAACAATCTGCTGGCGCCCGAGTTCCACTACACGGCACCGAGCGTCGCCGATGGGCCGTGGGCGGCTCGCGCCAAGGTTCGCGAGGTGATTAAGTACGGCGCCGACGTCATCAAGATTTGCGCTTCCGGCGGGGTCTTGTCGAAAGGTGACCAGCCCGGTACACCGCAGTATACGCTCGAGGAGATGCAGGCGATTGCCGACGAGGCGCATAAGCTCGGACGGAAGGTGGCCGCGCACGCCCACGGAACGCAATCGATCAAGGATGCGATTCGGGCCGGCATCGATTCGGTGGAGCACTCCAGCCTGATTGACGACGAGGGTATCGCCCTCGCCAAACAGCACGGCACGTTTCTGGTGTTCGACATCTATAACGACACGTTCATTCTGGAGGAGGGCGCCAAGCACGGCATGCTGCCCGAATCCATCGAAAAGGAGCGCCGGCTCGGCAAACTGCAACGCGAGAATTTCCGGCGCGCCATGCTGGGCGGGGCGCGAATGGCATTCGGTACCGACGCGGGTGTCTATCCCCACGGCGACAATGCCCGCCAGTTCGCCGTCATGACCGGGTATGGAATGAAGCCGCTCGATGCGATCCGCACCGCCACGGCCAATGCCGCCGAACTTCTGGGCCGCGGCAAGGAAGTGGGTGTGGTTGCGTCAGGTTCCTTTGCCGACGTGATCGCCGTCGCGGGCGATCCGCGGACCGACGTGACCGTGCTGGAGCACGTGAAATTCGTGATGAAGAACGGCCAGGTATATAAGAATGAGTGGGAGAAATGACGGCAAACCTGCTGCGCCCACCGCGCCCAGGTACCGGGCCGGCCCCGCCGCCGGAACTCGGACAACCGGCGAGGCGGATCTCGCGCAAGATATCGCCTATGCTGACTGAAAGCTGACCGCCGATCGCTGAAAGCTCTCCTACGCCGCCCCGTTCTTGATGCGGATGATTTTGGCCGGCGCGGCCTTTTCGATGCCGCGCAGACAGCGGACTAGTTCCGCTTCCTGCAGCGGCTTGGCCAGCACGAAGCGCCCGTTGCCTTCGAAATCGGCGGCGAGCTCCGGGTCGTAGCGATCCGAGAGGAGAATGAAAACACCCACGCGCGACTGCAGCCGCTCCGACAGCTCCACCCAGTTCAGGCCGCCCGCATGCACCGAGCACAGGGCCACATCGAAACGCACGCGCTGCGCCATGTCGAGCCCGTTGTCGGCGTCCGGCGCCGGCACCACCCGGTAGCCCCGCGCCGCCAGCAGCCCCACCAGTTGCCGCAGCACCGCTTCGTCCGGCTCGATGGCGAGCGCCGTCAACCGCCGTTCGGAATCGCTGTGCGGAGCGGCCGGCAGGACAGTGGTTTGGGTACGATCGGTGGCGGCGAGCGGCAGCTCGATTTCGAAGCGCGGATCTTCATTCAGCCGTTCGATCAGGCGGACTTCGCCGCCGTGGCCGGCAATCACGCTGCGGGTGACGCCCAATACCGCCGCGGTTTCTTCGGCGTCGCGCGCTTCCCGGCCGGCGGAAAAGACGATCTCCACCAGCAGCCGCCGCGCCAGCACGCTGGTGCGAATCGTCAGCACCTTGGTTGAAGCGTCCACCAGGGACTGTTCCACGTGTACCAACAGGTTCAAGAACGCCTGCTCCAGTTGACCCTGCGAGCCGAGAACATTGAGCGGCTCGCGCGAAGTCAGGTCCCGCAGCCGAATCCCGGAAGCCTTCCAATCGCCCTCGCGAAAATCGATCAGGCCGCGCAGCAGGCTGGAGATGGGCACCGGGCGAGCCTCTGCCGCGTCCTCGGAGGCGAACGACAACAGCCGCGCCACCATGGAAGCGGCTCTTCGGGCTTCACTGGCGATGGCCGAAACATCGCGCTCCAGATTCCCCCCGCGGGCCCGTTCCAGCGCTCCCTCGGCCAGTTCGCCGATCGAGGAAAGGGGCGATTCCAGGTCGTTGACAATACCTGAAATCAGGCGGCCCACGGCGGCCAGCTTCTCCGTCCGGAAGAGCTGCTCCTGCACCGAACGCCGGCTGAGCAGGCGCAGCGAGACGGCGATCTGATTGCCCAGGTGCTGCGCCCACGCCTGTTCATCCGCCGAGAAGTCGCGCGGGCGGTCGTCCTGGTCCAGTTCCATCACGCCGACAACCTCTTTCTGCGCCAGCATGGGAACGAACAGGAGCGATTTCGGAGCGGCCACGCCCGCCGGACCCGACACCGGAAAAGGGCTGCGGTCGATGTCCGGGATGGCCAGCAGGGTGCGGTAGTGGAAGCAAGCCACCGCGCCGGCTGGCGGTCCGTTGGGCGGGGTCGAAAGCGAAATGGATACCGCCTCCCCGGTTTCGCCCGAAACGCCCTCCAGAGTCTTCGATCCCCGGTTGTATAAATACAGGCGCACCCGAGTAACGTCCAGAATCAGGGGTAGCGCGTCCTCGATGCGTTTGAATATGGCTTCCGCCGACGGGGCACCCAGTATTTCCTCGCCCAGTTGGTAGATCTTGCGCAGCCTCTCCCGCTGAGCCCGCAATCGCCCCTCCCGCCGCCACAGGAACAACCCCACCAGCGCCATCAAAGCCAGAAATCCCAACACGAAAACCGGCGATAGCCCGTGCGTGCCCGGCTTTTCGGTCACCGGCGCAGGCGATACGACCATCACCTGATAACCGCGGTTGAACGGGGGATTCGTACAGTACTGGAAGCCAACCCCGGTGACTTCGATGTCGTCGCCCACTCGAACCCCGCCAAAACCGCCGCCGGATCCATCGGGACCGGTCGGCATAAAAACGTTGAACGCTCCCCCGGGCTGCTCCAGAACGAGGTAAAACCCGGAGGCGGCCGAGGCGCTGTGACGTATCCTTCCGGAAACGTGCACCAACCGGCCCAGGTAATCCGCTCCCGGCACCGAAGTCACCTCAATGGCCTGAGGCGGCGACGTCCGCGCCAGTAGAGAGACTTTGTCCGGCACCAATACCACCATGCCATCCACCATCGACACCACTCCGCGGGCCTCGATTTCGTCGCCAGGCTGGTACGCGCGCAACTGCTGCTGGTCGTCGCCGAACATCTGCAGCGCGGCGCCGGCGGCGGCATCTTCGACGGTCAGGATGCTGTAACCGCGGAACCGAAAAGCGCGCGAGTTTACGGTGCCTCGAATAACCGCGCGCTCGCCGGTGTGGGCGGCTTCTAGCTCCGGCGGTATTCGTTCGTTAAGTTGGCGTAGCGAAAGCAACGGGTCGGTCCGCGGGCGGCTGTCCGCTTCCGCGCCGGGCAGGCTGTGCGCCGCCAGCAACGCCAGGAAGATTGCGGAAGTTAAGCGACAGCCGACTGGTCTTCCATCCATCTAAGTAACTCGTTGTCTAGAAAATTATCGACACAAACTGCCGCATTCGGCAAGTTAGCATGCGTAGTTAGTATACCTACTACCCTCATCTTTGCCGCCAGGGCAGCGTTTAGTCCGGACTGAGAATCTTCGAATACGATACAGTTGCGGGAAATCGCTCCCAATTGTGTCGCGGCCAGAAGATAGATCTCCGGGTCGGGCTTGGGTTTCGACACCTTACTGCCATCCACTACTGCCGAAAAGTAAGGGCGAAGGCCGGACTCCGCCAGAATGAAGTCGGTGTTCTCCTGGTCGGCATTGGTGGCCAGTGCCTTCGGGACGTTCCGGTAGCGCTCCAGGAACTCACGAATTCCGGGTACTAACATCCCCCTTACTCGCCCCGAAGCGAGTTCCCGGAACAGCGCTTCCTTTTCCTTGCCGCGGCGGCTCACTTCCGCGTCGGTCAGGTCCTCGCCGAAAAAGTCGCGCACGATCCGGTCGTTCCGTTTGCCGTACATGCTCTGCTGCATCTCTTCGGTGGTCGCCAGGCCGCGGCGCCGGTTGTACTCGGCCCAAGCGATACGGTGGAGTGGATTGGAATCCACCACCACCCCGTCCATGTCGAAAATCAGGGCCAGGCCGGGATCAAGCGGGCGGCCGCTCACTGGGCTGGCTCCTCGGTGCCGGAGTCCTCAACGCTGGCGGCAAGCCATGCGAGATATTTCGGCGCTCCGGCGATTACCGGCAGCGCAAGCACCTCCGGGACCTCATAGGAATGGACTGACTCGATCTCGCGGCGCAACGCGTCGAATTGGCCGCGCGTGGTCTTGATCAGCAGCAGACATTCCTCTGAGCACTCGATCGCGCCCCGCCAGCGATAGAAGCTGCGAGCTGTGCCAAGGATGGTAACGCACGCCGCCAGCCTCCGTTCCACCAGGCGCCGGGCCAGGCCGCCGGCCTCATCCTCGTTCGGACATGCACAAAAAATCACTATGGTATTAGTCATTCGGGAAAATATTGCAGAGCAACTGGGGTCAGCAATGTTACCATTATCTTCCGGGTAGTCGTAGGATGAAAGTACCGTTTGGCAGGATCGCTTACGTAGTGGCGTTTTTCTTGGTCGCCGGCTATGCGGTGGAAACCCTTTGCGGCCCAAGGGGAGTCCATGCTCTGCTGGAAAAGCAGGACCAGATCCAGAAGTTGGAGCAACACAACGCCGCCCTCGCCAAAGAAGTCGAACGAATGCGCGAGCACATCAAGCGCATGGATGAGAACCCGTCCCAGCAGGAGCTCGAAATCCGGGACCGCCTGAAACTGGTCCGCCCCGGAGAAAAAGTGTTCATTACCGGAGACCCCGACAAGCCCGATTCACCGCGATAATCGGCTACGAGCCGCCTGTTTTAAGTTCCTTACCCAGCCGCGACCGCGAGGGAGCGGTTGTGCCCGGAACGGATTTCCTCCTGCCCGCCACCGCGCTACAATCGACTAAACGCAATGGCTAAGCGCATTATGATCGCGGTAGCCGGGGCCGGCCTCGGATCCCTGGCCGGGCTGTTTTTTTCGTTCCTGGGCGCGGGCAACACGGCGCTGATTGCCTGCGCGGCGATCGGTGCCATCCTGCCTCTGGTGGTTTTGGGATCTCCTGGCCGCTGATTTCCCTTGGCATTCTACCCCCAGTCGATATAAGCTAGACCTCGCTGGTGTGAATTTCGTGACATTTATCCCCCTGTCCAGCGAACCGAGGTTGAAATCATGATTTATTGCGCGAAATGCGGCGCGTCCATGAATGAAGGGACGGCCTTTTGTCCATCCTGCGGCTCTCCGCAGGCTCCCGTCGCAGCGCCGCCGTCTTCCCCCGCCCAGCCGCTTGCCTGGGCGCAACCGGCGGTGCCCGGTCCTCGGCCGCCTTCCGTTTTCGATGCCGGCTACGCCACCTGGGCCAATCGGGTGATCGGCTTTCTGATCGACGGCCTCCTGATCGGCGCCGGAATGGCGATTCTTTACCTTGTGCTCGGGTCGGTGCTGACCGGAATCGCCGGCCTGGGCGGCCACGACGCTGCCAGCGGCATGTGCTGCATGTTGTTACTTCTATTCCCGGTTGCGACCCTGCTGGTGGGATTCTATAACTCCGTTTACCTGATCGCCCAACGCGGTTTTTCAATCGGCCAGGGCGTGGTGAAAGTCAAGGTCGTCGACGCTTACGGCAACCTGTTGTCGCAGGGGAACGCCTTTGTCCGCCTGTTGGCCAGGGTCGCGTTGGCGTTCGTTCCATTCGGCTCCCTGCTCGACATGTTGTGGCCGCTTTGGGACGATCGCAGACAGACCCTGCACGATAAGGCGGTCGGCTGCTACGTTGTCAATAACCCGTCTGGAATGTGAGCCATTTGTCTCGCAAGGTGCACTGCCGCCTGTTTTCCGTAGCGCGCGCGACCCAGTTCTTGTGGGGCAGGTTGGCAACCTGCGGACCGATTGCCAATCGGTCCTGCCGGGCGCCGGCCCGGCCGTTCGCTAGAGCTCGGGGACCCGTCTCGACGCCCGAACTCCCCCCGGAAGACCCCGTGCATTTTGCGGGTGCCCGCCCTCCCTCCGCCAAAACCATAGTCGGCGCGCTGATTGCCGCCGATCTGCTGCTCTTGCGCCTGCTGGTTTCCGGCGATGAAAATGGAGTAACGCTGGCGGGCCTCCCGCTTGACTGGGTTTGCGCCTTTCGCCGCCAGACCGGGCTTCCCTGCCCAGCCTGCGGCATGACCCGCGCTGCCGTACTGGCCGTGCATGGACAATGGTGCCGCGCCTGGCAAATGTCCCCCGGCGGAACGGCGCTGACGGCGGGTCTGGTGGCGGCAGCGATGCTACTATTGGGCCTGGGCGTAGCCGAGCGTCTGGGTAAGGCGATGACGGGACGCGCTGAGAATATTCTGCGGTTGGCCGCACTGGTATATGCCGCAAGCGCCACCGCGGTTTGGCTGGGCGGCTGGATGGCGCAACTGGCGGCGGCTTGGCCGGGCTATTGAAACCGGTACTGAATTTTCGGAAAGCTCTTGCAAACACTGGGTTTTACACGATAAAGTTCTCACAATAAGGAGATTTCATGGCATTTTGTGCGAGTTGTGGCGCTCCGATGGAAGGCCGTTTCTGCGCCAAGTGTGGCGCCACTGCGGGGGCCGCTGCGCCTCCGCCTCCCGGTCAACCCGCTCCGCCACCCGGAGCCTACATCCCCCCTGCGGCGGCCGCCCCCGGTTTGACCGATAATGCGGCTTCGGCCTTGTGCTACCTTCTAGGGGTCATAACGGGCATCGTTTTCCTCGTGCTGGCTCCCTACAACCAGAATAAGACGATCCGCTTCCATGCCTTTCAATCCATCTTTCTGTGGGTGGCCTGCGTGGTGATTTGGGTCGGCATATCGATCCTCCACATGATCGTGATCGGCGCCACTTATTACGGCGGCGGCTTCGGGTTTTTGCTTCTGATCACGTCGCTCATCCACTTGGCCATGTTCCTCTTCTGGGTATTCATGATTGTGACCGCCTACCAGGGGAAGAGAATCGTGCTGCCCGTAATCGGGCCGCTGGCGGAAAAGCAGGCCTAGCCCGGCCACAGGCGTGAAGAAATCGCCCGGCAACAAGTTACGGCGCTAGAGCGTCTTATGCTCCAGTGAAGTTTATTCCTGCGGTAGCTTTTCTGGCGTGCGGGGCTTGGGCCCAGGCCCCGCGCATCGGCGATATCAATACTTACGGCCTGCGCAAGGTTTCGGCGGAAAAGGTAATGGCGGCGGCCGGGCTCGCTTCCGGCGGAGCTTTGCCGGCATCCAAAGGCGACGCCGAAGACGCCATCGAGAAGCTCCCCGGCGTGGTCCTGGCCCGAATCGAAGCGGTGTGCTGCGACGGCTCGGTGGCGCAGGTATTTGTCGGCATTGAAGAAAAGGGCGCCCCCCAGCCTTCCATGCGCTCTATGCCGGAGGGTGCCGCGCGACTGCCCAGGGAGTTGGTCGACGCCTACCACGGATACCTGACCGCCGTCGCCAAGGCGGCCGCCCGCGGCGAAGCCGCCGAAGATCTCACCTCCGGCCATCCTCTGATGGCCGACGCGGAAGCGCGCAGTTTGCAGGGCCGGTTCCAGGACTTTGCCGGCCAGCACACTTCGTGGCTCCGCGACGTGCTGCGCAGCGACGCTTCCGGCGAAGAGCGGGCCATCGCGGCAACCGTCATCGGCTACGCGCCGGACAAGAAGGATATCCTCAACGATCTGCAGTTCGCCTTGCAGGACCCCGACGATTCGGTTCGGGTCAACGCCATGCACGCCCTGGCGGCGGTGGGCGTTTATGGGCGCAAGCACCCCGATCGCAATCTGCGCGTTTCGCCCACCTGGCTGGTGGAGCTGTTGCACTCGATCATGCTTTCCGACCGGCTGGAGTCCACCAGAGCGCTCCTCATCCTGACCGATGCGGCCGACCAGGCGACCCTCGGCCTGATTCGCGACCGCGCCCTGGGGGACCTGATCGAAATGGCGCGCTGGAAAACGCTGCGCTACGCCTTGCCGCCATTTCTGCTGGTAGGGCGCGTGGCCGGTTTGAAAGATGCCGAAACCGAGCGTCTGTGGGAGAAAGGCGAACGCGAAACGGTGTTCACACGCGCCGGCGCGCCTACCCGGAAGAAGCCATAAGGAGGTGATAGGAGGTGGGACAGACCATCGTCTTTCGTGGTCTGTCGGGCCCTCGCCAGGCCGTAACAGTCCGTGGAGCGGACTCTCAGTCTGCCACACCGGGACTCATCCCGGCGCTTGTCTCGCACAGCTGGGGCAGGCCCTCGGCCTGCGGCGGCCTCCCAGGCCGCCCCGCCGCAACCACCATCCAAACGTGGTCCTGAAAGGCGCACCGCTGGAAGTCCTGTCGTGGTTCTCCGCCTCACTTCTTCTGCAGCGTGAACGCCATCGGCCCCAGCTCCGTGGGCGCGGCGGGCTGGAAACCGGTGGCGTTGCTTTGCGGGAGCTGGTTGCCGTTCTGATCGAACACATTGGCCACCGTGCTGGCAACATTCAGGGTCAGTGCGGTTTTGAGCGGCACCGCGATCTGGTAGTTCCGCCCGGTAACGTCGGTGGAGGCGAAGCGCGCGTGCCGGTAGAGCTTATCGGGTCCCTTGAGGATGAGCTGAAGCTGCGGCTCGTACTGCGCCGGCCCGCCGATTGCGACCGGCGGCAGCACATGATCCGGATCGGCCACGTGAACCTGCAGCCACGCCCCCTTCACCGCCGTAAACACGATCCCGCTAACCTGCTGCCCCGCCGCCACCGCAATCGGCCCTTGCCCCGATCCCCACACGCAGCTATCCACGTAAGGCGAATTCGCCGGCGCCGCCTCGGCAGCCGAAACCTGCGCGCACAGAGCGTAGCTCCCCGCAGCCAACCGGGAAAAGCTGAACGACCCATCCGCCCCCGTGGACAC
>JBEKZL010000104.1:0-22674 GCA_049509915.1 Bryobacteraceae bacterium
TCTGGATCGGGCGCGGTTGTTGCGGTAGGCAGGTCCGCGGGAGAACACATCCAGGTTGGCGGGACGGCTGCCGGCGCCTCCGGCCGTTACACGAAGCGCATAGATCCCGTCCGGCAGATCCGGTGGAATCGCGACGTCCACCCGATAGACACCGGCGCGGCCCGGCGCCAGGCCGGCAAAGCGCGTTTCAAGCTGCATGGGGCCGAGCCAAACCTCTACCGGGGAAACCACCGGATCGGGGGCGAAGGGCGCGGCCTGACCCGATTCGACGTTTGTTCGGACCTCTCCCAGACCGGTAAGGTGAAGCGCGAGGAGGTCGCCCGGTCTGGCTGGATTGGCACCGCAAAAAGGGCCGCGAGGGGTGACAATCTGCAACAGGGAGGGCGCTTCGGGCGATACGTTAATGCTGGCGGAAGCGAACCCGGACGGGGTGGAAACCTCCAGCATTACCGGGCCGGACAAATGGTAGGGTATTTGGGCCTCGATCTGAGTGGCGGAAACCGAGAGCAAGGGTGCGGGCTGACCGGCGACTTTGAGGGTGACTCCGGCGAGGCCGGTGGGAAGCGGGTAACCGGGACTCAGCGCAGTGGCGGGCGCCAGATCCTGTCCTGAGATCGCGACCAGTGAGCCGGGCGCGATGGGGAAAGTGTAATCGCCCTTGCTGAGCACATGATCGATGGCGAGGCGATTGGCCTCGCCGAGAGTGACCCGATCGATCTGGCCCCCGTCCAGCCCGATGGCGGTGATGGTGAGCGCATGGCCCTCCACATCGACGCGTAAGTAGTTGAAGGCTTCCACCGAAATAGCGGTTTGCAAGGAAGATCCGACCGATTCCAGTGCACCTCCGCCGCCGCCGGTGACCACATAGGTGGTGGACGGGGCGGGAGGGCTGACGACTTGGCCGCCGGCCAGAGGGTAGGTGCGTTCATAACCGTGCTCGTGCCCGGCCAGCAGAAGTTGAACCCCGCGGCTTTCCACGATGGGATTCACGAACTGCCGGACGGCCGCGCAAATGGGGTCGCCCAGGTGAAAGCCGGTCGGGTAGGGGGTATGGTGCAGGAAGACGATGCGCCAGTACCGGTCCGTAGCCGCCAGATCCGCATTCAGCCAGGCGAGCATCGCCGGGGCGCGCGAGGTGGCCAGCAGGTTCGAATCCACCGAGACAAAATGCGCGTCGCCCCAATCGAAGGAGTAATAGCGGCCCCGATCCGCCCCGGGAACGCCGCACTCCGGTGTGGCCACCCCCGCCAGATACGGCGCCGCGTTGCCGGTATTGTACTCGTGGTTGCCTGGGGTGGAAAAGAACGGCACGCGCGCCATCAGCGGGGCGTTGATGCCGAAATAGGAGTCTTCGAACTCCTCGAAGGTACCATCCGGGTACGCCAGGTCTCCTACGTGGACCACCATCGAGATGTCCGGCTCGGCAGCCATCAATCTGGCCAGGATTTGTTGCTGGCACGACCCCGCTCCGCTGTCGCCAAAGGCCAGAAAAGAAAACCCGCCCACCCGTGCCGCGCGGTCTTGGAACGGGCTGGCGGCCAAGTACTGCGGAGCGGTTTGAAACTGCAATGGGCCGGCACCCGAAACCAGCACCTGGCCGTCGACGGCAACGCTATAGCTGTACAATGTTCCGGGCAGCAAGCCGGCAAAATCCGCCTGGAACCGATAAAACGGGCAAGTAAGCCCGGTATCGGCGGGTTCAAATACCTCAGTGGCAGCCGGCACGGTGAACGAAGTGCTATCGGGGGCGACCGCCACTGCGGTTCCGCAGCCGGCTTGCTTAGCGGTCCAGAGCACGGATGCCCGGGTGGCCTGCACGTCCTGGAGATATGGCTGGCGCAGGAGGGTAGCCGCCCGCGCGGAACGGGGCAGGAAAAGAGCGCTGGACGCAGCCTGGAGGAAGGTGCGCCGGGTAATAATCGTCATTCTGTGTTCAATGGCACAATTGTCGTCTAATTCTTGGAACTAAACAAGGTAGAAGATGCGGGTGGCGGGTGGAACATAAGGGGGCGCTGGAGAGCCGCCTGACTAGAACGTACTGCATGAGGCCCCGTAGCTCCGAGGCAATCCACCGGTCGCCAGTCCCGGCATAGCCGGAACCAAACCGGAAGTCTCGGGAACGGCGTCGGCGACCGCGCATCGCAGCCAATATTTCGCCAGGAGTGAGCAGAATCGGGCGGAGCTTGAGGCTTCAGCGCCCCGCCGGACAGAGGTCCCGATAGAACGGGCAACGGCGGCAGTGGTCGCCCTCGCGCAGTGGGAACTCCATTTTGTCCTGCGCCTGTTCCATTTCCGCGGCAATCCCGGCGGGCGATTCCCAGAGCGGCGGCTCCAGGTCCACGCCCACCACCGTATCCGGCTGCAGGAAGTGCAGCCACGCGCTCGACACCTTGCGTCCGGCCGCCTGTTCCACGGCCATGGCATAAAGGCGAAGCTGCAAGGCGTAATCTTCAGCGTGGCGATGGGCCTGGTGCGACGTGACGGCATCGGTTTTGTAGTCCACAATTACGACTTCGCCATTCTCCTCGAACCAGAGATCCACCTGGCCGCGCAGCACCAGGCCGCCCAGTGCCATCAGGAAACCGAATTCGCGCTCGACGCGAACAGCCTTTGCCAGACGGCGGCCTAGCGGCCCGCGGCGGAAAACATCGGCCAGCCGCAGAGCTTCGGGGTCCGGGTTCGGCACATCGAGGCAGGCCAGGAGCCGGTGCACGGCGGTGCCCAACTCAGCGGCATCCATCTCGACGGTTGCGGGCTCGGCGCACTCGGCCGCGCCGGCTTTTACCCGGCCGGCAAAACCCAGGTAGCGGCCCAGCAGGTAGCGGCGAGGGCAGCGGGCGAATTCCGCCAGATCGGTAACGGCGGCGGCGGAGTCCTGCTGGGCGGTGACCACGGGCGGTGCCAGCCACTCCGTTTGTTCAGACGGCACGGCGTCAGCGGCGATCTGCTGCGCGAGTCGCAGTTCGGGGGCCCGGTCGGCAGTGACCAGGCGCAGCTTCCAGCGACTGCCATCGGGCCCCGTGCGCTCGAGGATTTCATCGCGGCCGGGAGCGAGATCGGCCTGCAGCTTGCCGGCGACCAGTTCGGCCCAGGAGCTTCGCCTCGCGCCGCTGGCGAAGCTCATGACGAGCAACTCTTCAGCGCGGGTCATGGCCACGTAGAGCAGCCGGGCGCTCTCTTCGCTTTCGCGGCGGG
Source organism: Bryobacteraceae bacterium (assembly GCA_049509915.1). Taxonomy (GTDB): domain Bacteria; phylum Acidobacteriota; class Terriglobia; order Bryobacterales; family Bryobacteraceae; genus JBEKYD01. The sequence goes on from JBEKZL010000104.1 coordinate 3,196, forward strand.
TCAGTTCGTGGCCAATGGCGGTGTGAAACAGATCGCCGTGATCTTCGGCGGTGACCGGATTACGCCAGCGCGCGCCCAGGCCGATGGTTGGGGAAAATGCCACCACCGGCGCGCTGTTCCTGACTCCTTTGTGTAAGGCGGCGATGAACACGACCGGAAACTCCAGCCCCTTGGCCGAGTGAATCGTCATCAGCTTGACGGCAGCCGAGGAATCGTCGGGAGGAGCGTCGGGTTCCCGAGGATCGGCCAGACGGAGCCGCGCCAGCTCGTCCACGAACTCGTCCAGCGTCCCACGCCCGGAAGCGGCACGAGCCATGGCGAGGAACTTATCGATGTTGGCGCCGGCGCGTTCTCCGGCCGGGTAGCCGGCGTCGTCCATGGCGGCCACCAGCAGCCGGTCGAATGACACCGCTTCGCGGCGCCGGCGCCATTGGGCCAGGTTGCGGCGAAAGCGGTCGAGGGAGGCAAAATCATCTGGCGAGAAACCGATGGTATGGGCCTGCGTTAGCGTAGCCAGCGCTGCGGCGAGGTTGGGGGTTTGGCGGGCATGTTCGGCGGCTTGGCCGGAAGGCCGCGTGTGGACGATGGGGTCAGACGCACCGGTTTCGCTCCCCAACAGGCGTAGCGCCAGCAAGCCCTCGTCGGAGACGCCCACCAGCGGAGAGCGCAGCACGGCGGCCAGGGCGACTTCGTCGCGGGGATTGGCGACCACGCGCAGCAGGTTCGAGAGATCGGCGACTTCGCCGGCCTCGTAAAAACCCCGGCCGCGATTGACTACGTATGGAACGGCCGCTTCGTCGAGTGCGTCGGCGAGCGTGCCCAACACCTCGGTATTCCGAACCAGCACGGCCACATCCTCAAAGCGGAAGCCCTCATCGGAAACCAGGTCGACGATCCGCCGCGCGATCCAGCGCGCTTCGGTGAGCTGGGCCGCGTCGGTATCCGGGGCGGTGAAGGCGGCGGCCTCGACCGATACGTCGCGGGGACCTCTGAAGGCTCGCCGTGCGTCGAAGCTGCGCGGCTCGATGCCCTGGGCACCGTCGGCCACGGTTTCGACGGCGTGCAGGATATCGGCGCGGCTGCGAAAGTTTTCCGCCAGTTCGACGACGCGTTCGCCGCGGCCGGCCACTTGCTGGCGATAGCGGCGAAAGACCTCCGGCTCGGCATGGCGGAAGCCGAAGATAGCCTGGTTGATGTCGCCCACGGCGTAGAAGCACCCGGGCGACCGCACCAGTTCCAGCAGGCGGGCCTGTTGCCCGTTGGTGTCCTGGAACTCGTCCATCAGGATATGGTCGAACTGGGCCTGCACTCGGCGGCGCGTTTCCGGATGCCGCCCGAGCAGGCGTACGCCGGCTTCCTCCAGGTCGGCAAAATCCAGCAGGCCTGCCTCCGTCTTGCGGTCGCGATAGATGCGATCGAAGCGCCGTAAGATTTCAAACAGGGTGCCGCGTTCGGGAGCGTGGTAGGCGGTGAGCAGCGGGCGCTCCGCTTTCTCGCCGACCAATTCCTTCAATTCGATCAGCTTGGGGCGGAGAGGATGGTTCCTCTTGCCGCGGCGCATATCGACGGCGAAAGCCTGGACGGCGGCGAGTTTTTCGCGCGGCGTGCGGGCGATGAGCAATCGTTCGGTAGCCTCGCGAGCGGCCTCCAGTTGTTGGCGAATCGCCGGATCGGAGTGGTCGGGCCGGGCAGCGCGGAGCTCGGCCGCGAGGACGGCGATACGGGCCAAGGTATCGTCGGCGGGAGCCGGCAGGGCAGCCACGGCCTCGATTCCCAGACCCGCGCCGCGCATGGCGTCGTAGGCGGCCAGCACGGCTTCCTCGAACTCGAACGAAGCCAGCGCGCGGATCAGGGCGCGGACCTCGGCGGGCCTGGCAGCGAACAGTTCGTCCATGGCTTCGGCCATGGCTTCATACTGCAGCCGGACGGCGTCCGCCTGGTCGGCGATGGCGAATTCGGGATCGACCGCGGCGGCCACCGCGTTTTCCCGCAACAAACGGGCGCAGAAACCATGCACCGTGGATACCCAGGCGCGTTCCAGGGCGCCGCGCATCCCGGTCTGTTCCGAGAACTGTCCGGCGAGTTTCTTGCGCATGTTGGCGGCGGCTTTTTCGGTGAAGGTGATGGCGAGAATGCGCAGCGGGTCGGCGCCGGCCTCCACCAGACGGCGAAAGTATTCCACCAGCACGGTGGTTTTGCCGGAACCGGGTCCGGCCACAATGCAGGTATCCTGGCGGCGCTCGGACACTTCGAAGGCGCGGGCCTGCGCGGGGGTGAACTCGACCGGGTTCATTCGGCGGCACCCTCCACGGCCGCATGAGTGGCGCGGAAGCGGCAGGCATCGCGATAGTCGCACTGCCGGCACTTGGCCGGATCGGCGGGATCGGGCGCGACGCGGCCGGAGCGAATTTCCTCGACTACGCGGGAGGTCTTACGGCGGGCCGCGGCCAGCCAATCGGCGGGTATCGGCAGGCTATCGAGAAAACCGTTGTCGCTCCAGCCGGCATATTTGACTTCCTTTTTCAAGCCGAGGTAGAAGACGCCGGCTACGCGAAGCCCGAATCGTTCGCCGGCGGCCATGGCGTAGAGCGGCGCCTGCAGCAGGTTTTCGTCGGTCAATTTGCCGCGCGTGGTGGCGGGGTTGCTGTACTTGTAGTCGATCACGTAGGCGCGGCCGTCCGGAGCGGTATCGAGACGATCGATCTTACCGCGCAGAAGGAGGGTTTCATCGAAGGGAAACTCGAAGAATTCCTCTTGCCGCGAGCTGAAGTCTTGGCGCGGCCAGCGGCTGTCGGAGGCGAACTTCTCCAGGTCGTCGCGAATCTGGTTGCGCAGCCGCTCGGTGTGGTAGAGAAGCGGCACGTTGTTTTCTTCCAGCGCGGCGGCAAATTCCTCCTCGAACAACGCGGCGATTTTCCCTCCCTCGGAGTAAAGGCGCTTCAAAGTGTTGTGAACGATGTTGCCTTGGGTGAGGAAGTCGAGGCGATTCTGGGGCGCTTCGGGGCGCTCCCGCAGACGGAGGGTCTGGCGCGCAAAATATTTGAACGGACAGGTGAGATAGGTTTCGAGGGCTGTGGGAGAGAGCCTGGCTGTGCGTTCGGCGAGGGCAGCGAGCAAGCGCGGCGCCGCGATGGATTTGAGGGAAGGTGGGGGCGCCGCGCGCGGCGGACGGGGGCGAACAGGGCGAGCGGTTTGTTCGGGCAGCGGCAGGCCGTCCAGGAACAGGGAGGGTAGATGGCGCTCGCCGCGGTCGTCAAGCTCGGGATAGGTCAAGGTGGCGAGCACGGTAGCGCGGCTGATGGCGGCGTCGAATAGCGCCCGTTCTTCGCGCTCGAATTCCTCGCCGCTACGCACCGCGATTCCGGCCGCGCCAAGCCGCCGCCGGGCGCTATCCGGAAAGAACGGATCGGGGCGGTTCAGGCTGGGAAACTGCTTCTCCACCAACCCGCACACGAACGCTACCGGCAGCGTCCACTCCCGCGCTTCGGAAGCCGACAGCACATGGACCACGTTGCGGCGCCCATCGGGAAGGCGCAGCGGCTTGCGGGCCATTACGGTTTCGAATGCGGTCTGAAATTCGGCGAGCTCCATTTCGCGCCCGGGCGAATCGGCTAAAGCGGACAAGGCGGCGGCGGTTTCGTGCGCGGTCTCCCCGAACAGACGCATGGCAGTGGCCTGGGCGCGGGATTCAAGTGCCGACTGCGGGTCGAGCGGCTCCTCGACGAGAGGCCGGACCAGGCTGGTCAACTCGGCGAAACGCACCGCCCAATCCCCCGGCGACAAAGTGTACGACTGCCATTCCTCCAGCGCCCGCATGCGCTCCAGGAGCGGGATCAGGCGCTCGGCTCCACATTCGCGCGCCAGTTCCCTAAGTCGGGCCAGGCCCGAGCCAGGCATTGTCTCGCGCACGGCGAAGTCCCAGCGGTCGGCCGCATTCGAGTCCGCGAAGCGCGGCGCCAGACGCACCGCGGCGAGGGTTCGCTGCCAATCCCAGCCGCTGCCGAGGGCGTGCAGGGCGCCCAGGAGGAAGCGGGAAACCGGATGCTCGCCGAGCCGCCGATCGAAGTAAAACCGGGCCGGAATGCCGAAACGATCGAGCGTGGTGCGTAGCCGAGCGACGTAGTTCTCAGGGGAATGCACGATTATGGCAATTTCGCGGAACGGCCTTCCGGCGGCCGAAAGCTCGATAATGCGGCGGGCGATTTCCTCGGCTTCTCGCTCGACGGTCGCGGCGCGGACCAGCAAGCGAGCGGGAGGGGGCCGGCGGGCGGGCAACCGCTCTTCGTGGAAACCCATTTTGCCGAGTCGCGCGCGCAATCCGTCGCCGGCCTCGGCTTGGGCAAGGGTGATGGAGACGTCGGCATGCAGCGCCAAGGCGGAAACGAGGCGCAATTCCGGTTCGGGGAGAGCATGAAAACCGTGCAGCCAGATCGTTTCCACGCCGGGCAATCCGTGGGCGCAAATGGCTTCGGCGGCGCGCTCCAAACGGCGCGACCGCAACCCCATGCCAGAGCGTTCGAGGAGACGCTCGATTTCCCCGTAGAGTTGGGTGAAGGCCTCGGCGAGAGGAACGTCGCCGGCCGCTTGGGTGCGCGCCAACGCTTGCCGCAGGCGCGCGGCATCGCAGCCGGCGGAGGCGAATTCGGCTACGGTGCGTGCCAACTGCGAATGAAAACCCGCCATGCCGGCGACCCCGGCGAATTCGGGCCGGTTAACCCTCCGAATAGCGCCGGCGGCGATCAACGCCAGCACGGGATCGGTCACCTCCGTAAGGCCGGAGCAGCAAGTATCGACGAACGCACGCAAAGTTTGGATTGTAGTAGGGCGAAGCACCAAGCCTTCGCGCGCCAACAGATTTTCGAGGTGAGTGGCCAGCGTTGCGCTGGGGGCGAGCAAGCGCATGCCCTTTTCTTTGCGGCGCAGCGCCGCACGCAGGCTGTCCAGCGCAAGGGCGGTTTTGCCGGAGCCAACCGGACCAATCAGAAGACGCAATTGGGCCATCGGCTTTCAGTGTATCGCAGGCGAATAAAATACGAAAGAAGCTGGCGATCGGGCTTGAACCTGGATTTGTAACAACGATGTCCGCCGCCCCCGTCTCGGTAAACGTAGCCACATTCGCAATTGTGGTTGCTTGTGCTACACTAAACAACAGCAGGCCTACAAGCGAGGGCGGGGTTATTTAAATGATCTAGAATCAGCGCTCGTTCTTAGCAGCCGAGCTTGATGGCGGGGTTGTTAGAAAGAGACGAGGGAAAACACCTCAGACATTGCGCGTTTTTCCGTGACTACGGGCACTATGGTACCGTGAGCGTGATGCGCGGAATCGTCTACATGTCTATGCTTTCCGGGGCTGCGCTGCTGCTGGCCCAGGAGGGCGCGATTTCGGCCAGCCGGATTCGGGAAGACGTCCGCTTTCTGTCGAGCGATGCCTTGGAAGGCCGCGGGGTCGGACAGCGGGGCGGCGACTTGGCTACCGAATACCTTGCGCATCAGTTCGCCCAAGCCGGGGCTCAACCGGCCGGCCGACAAGGCTCGTATTATCAGGACGTTCCGTTGGTCGGCGTGGAAACTCAAGGCGACCGCACGGAGCTTTCCGCCGAGGCCGACGGGAAGCGAATCGATTTTGCCTGGCTGGAGGATTTCGTGGGTGTAGGCGCCGACGAGCGGCCGGATGCGCGCTTCGGAGGGGAGGCCGTCTTCGTGGGGCACGGCATCCATGCGCCGGAGTGGAATTGGGATGATTTTAAGGGACTTGACCTTACCGGTAAGGTGTTGGTTCTTTTCACTAACGAACCGCCCGGCGACGACCCGAAATTCTTCGATGGCCGGGCACTCACCTACTACGGCCGTTGGGTCTACAAATACGAAGAGGGATTGCGGCGCGGAGCCCGCGCGGTACTGATTCTGCATACCGACCAAACCGCCGGTTACGGCTGGGACGTAGTACGGAGTTCCTGGGGCCGCGAAACGCCCTTCCTGAAACTGGCCGCCGGAGAGCCGGCCCTGGCTCTGGAGGGATGGCTATCGCGCGCGGCCGCGGAAAAACTGCTCGGCCTGGTGGGCAAGAATGTCGACGCGATGCTGGCCGCCGCCGACCGGCCGGATTTCAAGCCGATCCCCCTCGGCATCCGCATCGCGGGCCGGCTGCATTCGAAGGTCCGCGACCTCCGAACCCGGAACGTGGCTGCCATGGTGCCGGGCAGCGACCCCAACCTGAAAAACGAATTTGTCGTCTACAGTGCCCATTGGGACCATTTGGGAATTGCCGCTCCGGTCAAGGGCGATAGCGTCTACAATGGTGCCATCGATAATGCCACCGGGTGCGGAATCCTGCTCGAATTAGCCCGCGCCTGGGCCGCCCTCCCACACAGACCAAAGCGCTCCGCCCTGTTTCTGTCGGTTACCGCCGAAGAGGCCGTCATGAAGGGGTCCGATTATTACGCCGCCCACCCGCTGGTTCCGGCCGAGAAGACCGCCATCGATCTCAATTACGACGCAGTGTATCCCTGGGGCCGTGCCAAAGAGATTGTCATCTCGGGAGCCGAACGCACGACAGCGCTCGCCGAAGCCTTGGCCATTGCCCGTCGTATGAACCTGGCCGTCAAACCGGACGCCCACCCCGAACAGGGCCACTATTTCCGCTCCGACCATTTTTCCTTTGCCCGCGCCGGCATTCCTGCCTTTTCGATCGGCGTGGGCACCGAGTTCTATGGCAAACCGCCCGGCTACGGCGAGCGGATGTTCCAGGAGTACAACACCCTTCACTACCATCAGCCGTCCGACGAATTTCACGACGATTGGGACTTCACCGCCACAGCCCAAGCCGCCGAGTACGGCTTCCTGCTGGGCACCACCATCGCCAACCAGGAAAAACTCCCCGACTGGATTCCGGGCGATACGTTCCGGCGGCGGTGAGTGCGGGCGCAGCAGCGCCACCCTGCCCGCCGGGCCCTGCGAGGGACAGTCCGGCCGCTTCCGCCTGCCCCCAGCCTCTCCCAGTGTTCCTTTTCCACGGTGCCAGCAGGCTCCGCGCCGTGCCGACCACGCCCGTGCATTGGCGTCCGAGGCTTCGTGGAAAAGGAGATCCCGGAGCACCGGCCTGAGTTGTGCCTAAGAACGCTGTGCTCACTTCGTGGCGGCGAGGTTGACTTTGCTCGCCGCCTGCTCCGCCTCGGCTCGAAACCTGTTCGCTTTCTCCGGTTGACTTAACGCGTCGTACAAGCCGGCAAGATCCTTTCGGGCATTCTGTAGCCAGCTCACGGAAGGATTGACCTGCTTTTTCAAAATCGCATAGCCGCTGAGAAGTTGCCCCTGTGCTTCCCGGTATCTACCCGCGCGGAACAACGTTCGTCCGAGCTTAATCCGCGTAATGCCCGCATTGAGGTGATCGGCTGGCAGCGTTACTGCAAAGACCTGTAGGGCTTCCCGGTAAAGTTGCTCCGCGCGGCGATACTGCTTTCGCTCCAGGTAAACGCCCGCCAGATTGGACAGGGCGATCCCGATCAGATAGTGGTGGCCGTTGTACACCGCCCGATAGATATCGGCCATTCGGCCGAATCGCGCCTCGGCCTCGTCCAGATACTTGCGGGAATACGCCACGCTTCCCAGCTCGTTGAGCACCGATGCGACTTGACGGCTCACCGGCCCATATACCTGCTCTTCGATGGACAGCGCTTTCTTGAGCACCTCGACGGCTTCGTCGGACCGGCGCTGCATCTGGAGAGCGCGCCCCAGCACGGTCCATGCGTGTGCCGTTTCCGGGTGGTCTTTGCCGTAGTAAGCAAGATCGATAGCAAGCGCCTGGCGATCCAGGTTCTCGGCTTGCGCGTAATATCCCAGATCGTACTGAACCGCGCCGACATTAATCAAAGCATCGGCGGCCAGCGGGTGACGCTCGCCGTACAACTTACGGTTCATATCGAGCACGCGGCGAAACAAGGGGTCCGCGAGGGTGTAGCGCCCCGCGTAAAAATGCGTGGATGCCAGTTCGTTGAGGCTGGCGGCGAGCTCGGCGCTGACCGGGCCTCTCGCCGAATCGAGCCGCACCGCCTGTTCCAGCACGGCCGCGGCTTGATCGTACGCGCCGCGCTCTTCGAGGACCCGGCCGAGAGCGGTCGTGTTCCTGGCTACGGCGGCGTCGCCCGCCGGCAGATGCCGCTTGCTCATTTCGAGCCCCTTGCGCACCAGCCGCTCGGCCTCCGGTAACTGCGCCTGATCGATTCGGAGCAGACCGAGTGCCACTAGGCTATCCGCCACTTCGGCGCTATCGGCGCCGAAAACGGATCGCCGCTCATTGAGCCCGGAACGCAGCAGCGAATCCGCGCGTTCGAATCTGCCCAGCTTCTGATAAAGGCCCCCGAGCGTCTGATAAAGGTCGGCCTGGACCGTGGGTTCGCTGTTCAGGGCCTCCGCCTCCTGAACGCCACGGTCGAGCAAGGTGATCACGCGCAGATTCTCGCCGGGTCCGACCGCCTCATCGCCGCCCTGAAACAGTCGCAGCATGAATTGTTGGATGCGTTGCGCGCGGGCCGCTTCCGCGCGGGCCGCATTACGGGCGATCGCCAGCCGCGCGGTAAAAAACACAGCCATGGCGGCAACGGCGGTGATGATCAGTGCCGCCACGGTAACAGCTCGCCGGTTCCGGCGGACGAATTTCCGTGCATGGTAACCCAGCCTATCCGGCTGGGCTTCGAGCGGCTCGTTCTTCAGGTAATGATCGATATCGCGAATGAGCGCGTCGACCGACGCGTATCGCCGCGCCGGATCCTTATGCATCGCCGTGAGACACATCACGTCGAGGTCGGCCACGCCAGAGGGCTTCTCCGGTTCGTGCTCGAGGACAATCGTCTCCACCTCGCCCGGCGAGCGATCCGACAGATCGAAGGGAAGCTTACCCGCGAGCAACTCATACAGAACTACCCCGAGCGCATAAATGTCCGTGTAAATTCCCGCGCCGTCGCCGCGTAGCTGTTCCGGCGCCGCATAGGCGGGCGTCATCAGGCGCAGGCCTGTGCGCGTTTGATCGACCGGGGCGTCGAACCCGTCCAGTTGCTTGGCGATGCCGAAATCGAGCAGGCGAACGCTTCCGTCCGGCGTGACGAGGATATTCGACGGTTTCAAATCGCGATGAATGACGGCATGGAGATGGACGTAGTGGACCGCCGCGCAGACCTCCCGGAAAAGCCGCAACCGTTCCCCAACCGATGCTTCGCTCCGCACGCAATGCGCCGTGAGCGGTAGCCCTTCGACGTACTCCATCACAAACCACGGGGTACCGTCGGGAAGAGCGCCCCCATCATAGAGCCGTGCGATCGACGGGTGATTGAGTTGAGCCAGGGTCCGCTGCTCCATGGCAAAACGGTCGCGGCGCGCAGGTGAAAGCAAGGCGTCGCGCAGGATTTTGATCGCCACCATATTGCCGAGGTCGTCGCGCTCGCCGAGATAAACGACGGCCATTCCGCCTTCCCCCAGCAACCTCCTGATGCGCCAGGGGCCCACTTTTTTGAAAGGCAGCGGTGCGGCATGGCCGATGAGCTTTTCCGCAACCTCAGCCATATCGGAATCGAGCAGAGAGCCGCCCTGAACGTCCGCCTGCAGCATGGCGGCCACGTCGCCGATCAGGGATTCGTCGTCTCCACAGCTCTCCCTGAGGAACGAAGCCTGCTCGGACCCAGGAAGGTCCGCCGCATCGTGAAACAAGGCTTGAATTCGACGCCAACGCGCGGTTTCCATCGCTGTTCAGTGCCGAAGTTCAAGTGCCAGCCAGGCCCTGGCAGCTCGCCAATCGCGAAGAATCGTGGTCTCGGAGACTTGGAGTAAATCGGCGATTTCGGCAATCTCGAGGCCGCCGAAGAATCGGCCTTCCACCATCATTGCCTGGCGCGGCTCGATGCGAGCGAGTTCGTCGAGCGCGGTATCCAGGCGTAGCATTTCCTGTTCGCATGACACCGCGGCAAGTGATTCGTCAAGGGTGATGAAGCAGGCGCCGTCGTCTCCGCCCCGTTTGACGGCGTTCCGGCGGCGGGCGGCTTCGACCAGCACCTGGCGCATGGCGCGCGCGGCGATGCGCTTGAAGTGCAATGGGGAAGTGGTTGCGAAGCGGGGTGAGGCCGCCAGCTTGAGCCAGACCTCGTTCACCAGAGCGGTCGGATTCAGCGTGACGCTTCCATCGCCACGCTTCACCGTAGCCGCCAGGCGGCGAAGTTCCTCGTAGGTAAGGCTGAAGAGGTGGTCCAGATCCGTACGTGATTCCGGGGTCATCGACAATTTCCAGCCACAATGGCGGTTTCCGCCGCCCCGCTACGCAATGCTTAGTGAGAATTGTTCCAGCCAGCGTGACAGCACGAGAAACTCTGTCCAGGATTTTACCACTGAGAATCGGACGGGGCGACAAAGCGAGTACTGGGGTAGAGGATCGAAGAGGGGTGGCTGGATGTGTACCGCTTGAAGCCTGGGATGCCAAAATCGAAATTCCGGATTAACAAGGAGATCGAGATGAAGAAGAGGATATTGTCTGTGCCGCGCCGGGGAACGCCACCGCATTCCGTCGCTCTGCCGCTGCTGTTGGCCGCGGCTCTAGCGCTCGTAGGACAATCGCGCGCCTCCGCGCAAAGCATCACGACTTACGATGCCCCAGGGGAACCCACCGCAACTTACCCCATCGCCATCAACCTGGGAGGCACTGTAGCGGGCTACTTTACCGACGCCGCCGGGTTTCACGGCTTCCTCCGGACCCCCGGTGGAGCGTTCACAACCTTTAACCCTCCAACAGACTTTGTGGCAACCGGGACTGGGACGGCCGTGGTCTTCGGTCTGAATGACCTGGGAGCGGTCGTAGGGGCTTACACCAACGCCAGCTTTGTGCAGACTGGATACATGCGCGATCCGCTCGGGAACTTCACCGACATCGCTCCGCCCGGCAGCACCCTTACCAACGTCAACATCAGCATAAACGACAGCGGCGAAATCGCCGGATCTTGGGTGGATTCGTCGCTGCCGGCCAAAACGCACGGATTCGTGCGGAGTGCGACCGGTAGCTATACGAGCTTTGACATCGGCGTGCCCACCACGAATATCACCGTCACCAATATCAATAGCAGTGGTCAGGTCGCCGGCTACTATTCCGACTCCACTTTCCACAACCATGGATTCGTGCGGAGCGCAACCGGCGCCATCACCACTTTCAGTGCAACAAGCCCCTTCACGGGCATCACGGTTTATAGCATGAACGATGGTGGGGAAATCACGGGATATACGGTAGATGGCACAACCTACGAAGGGTTCGTGCGCTCGGGCACTACCATCACGACCTTCGAGGGTAACTCTATGCCGGTGACTTTCCCCCAAAGTATCAACGTCTCCGGCACCGTCGTGGGGTATGACTGCGACGTCACCTTTAACAACTGCAACGGTTTCGTGCGGAACCCTCTCGGAACAATCACCAGCCTGGAGGTGGCGGGTGCATCCAATACGCTACCCAACAGCGTGAACAATCTCGGCACGATTTCGGGGATATGGCTTGACGGCTCCTTCAAACGCCACGGGTTCATAGCGGAGTTCACGTCGCCAGCTCCCGGTTCGGGTAGGAGCTGCAACGGCACGTACACCGGTTCTTTCAATGGCGACGTGACGGTATCGGCCGGCCAGACATGCAACTTCGTCAGCGGGGGCATCACAGGAAATGTGATATCGACCGGCGGCGCCCTGGGTCTTTCCGGCGTCACCGTGAGCGGCAACGTTCTGATCACGGGCGGTACCTTCGCCATCGGTCCGTCCACTACGATCGACGGCGGCCTGCTGATTGGCGGCCTTTTCCCTCCATCGAGCCAGAACCAGGTTTGCGGGGCCACGGTGCATGGCAATTTGCAGTTCCTGGTCAACGGGTCCCCTGTTCAGATCGGCTCGGCCTCCCCATCGTGCCCAGGCAACATGGTCGGCGGCAATCTCCAGGTCGAACTCAACCCGGGAGCAACGGCGATCTTCAATAACACGGTTGACGGCAATTTGCAGGACGAATTAAATCTTGGCGCGACACGGGTGTTCGACAACGTTGTTAGACAGAGCCTGCAATGCCAGGCTAACCTCTTCATCACTGGAAGTGGAAACACGGCCGGGCAGAAGCAGGGCCAGTGCGCGACGTTTTGATTTACACCGCGCTGTCGGCCGACAGCCGGGGGCCGGCTTGGGAGGGAATACCGCGCAGCGTTTCGCGGCGATGTTGCCCAGGGGCCTTCAGCCCCGGATTAACAGTCTGTCCGCAGCAATCCACGGGCCGCGTGCGCGACCAGTGGATGCGTCGCCGCGACCGCCCGGGATCTCGTCCGCCCCTGAGTCCGGCCCTTCCGCCCGATGCGCGGCCAAAGGAGGTCGAGCCTTTCCGCGGGCGCTACAAGTTCGGGGCTTTCCCCGCCGCCAGCGCGCGCAGGATCGCGTCCGGATCATGTACCGCTCCGCCCCACGTGCCGCCGCTCACCTGCTGCAGGGCGGCCCACAGGCGCGTGGCCGCGGGCAGTTCCGGGTCCGGGGCCAAGTCCTCGCGGGGCCCGCGCTCGGCCAGTACCCGTGTGCCTTCCTCGGCGCCGAACGGAACTCCATCCGCACCAACCAGGTTCAGCGTGCCTTTGAGCTTCACCCGGTCGATTTCGATTTCGATCAGGTCGCCCTCGCGCAGCTTGCCGATCGGGCCGCCCGCCAGCGCTTCCGGCGTCACGTGCCCGATGCACGCCCCGGTGGACACACCGCTGAAGCGCGCGTCCGTGATCACCGCTACGTGCTTGCCGAAATCGAGGTAACGCAGCGCCACCGTGATCTCGAAGATCTCCTCCATGCCGGAGCCGAGCGGCCCGCGGCACATCAGCACCAGCACGTCCCCTGGCTGAATCGGGCGCGGCCCCTGGCCCTTGACGGCCGCGATGGCATCGTGTTCGCTGCGAAAGATACGCGCCGGCCCGGTCTTGCGGTACACCCCGTCGGCATCCACCACGCTGGGGTCGATGGCGGTGCTCTTGATCACCGCGCCGCCCGGCGCCAGGTTTCCCGCCGGAAACGTCACCGTCGAAGTCAAGCCGCGCTGCCGCGCCCGGTCCGGGCTCATGATCACGTCGTCGGGGTCGATGCCGTCGCGATCGCGCAGCACTTTGCGCAGCGCCGCTCGCCGCTCGCTCTGCTCCCACCAATCCAGGAGCGTATCCAGTTTCTCGCCCGTCACCGTCCGCGCCCCGGTCTCGAGCAATCCGGCCCGCCGCAGATGTAGCATGGCTTCCGGAACGCCGCCCGCCAGAAACACCTGGATGGTCGGATGCATGCGCGGGCCATTCGGTAATGCGTCCACCAGCCGCGGCGTCTGCCGGTTCACCCGCGCCCAGTCTTCCACGCCCGGCCGCTTCAGGCCGGCGGAAAACGCGATCGCGGGCAGGTGCAGGACCAGGTTGGTGGACCCGCCGAAAGCTGCGTGCACCACCAGCGCATTCCGTATCGCCGCGTCGTTCAGCACGCTTCGCATGGCGATGCCGCCGGCCTCCAGCGCCATAACCGCGCGCGCCGAGCGCTTCGCCATGTCGATCCATATGGGATGCCCGGAAGGTGCCAGGGCCGCGTGCGGCAGCGTCATGCCCAGCGCCTCGCCCACCACCTGCGAGGTCGCCGCCGTTCCCAGGAACTGGCATCCTCCGCCCGGCGTGGCGCAGGCCCGGCACAGATCGCGCACCGCCGCTTCCGGCGTTTTCTGCCCCCGCGCCACCCGCGCGCCGGTGGATTGCACCATGCCCGCGTCCTCGCCTTCTTCCGCCAGTAGCGTTACCCCGCCCGGCACCAGCACGCCCGCCAGGCCGCCCGCCCCCGCCAGCGCCATCATCATCGCCGGCAGCCCTTTATCGCAGGTTGCCACTCCGATTACCCCGCGCCGGGTGGGCAGCGAGCGGATCAGCCGGCCGAATACCTGCGCCGCGTCGTTGCGGTAAGCCAGCGAATCGAACATGCCGGGCGTGCCCTGCGTGCGCCCATCGCAGGGGTCCGTACATGCCGCCGCAAACGGAATCGCGCCCCGCGCTTTTAGCTCCCGGGCCGCCGCTTCCACCAGCAGCCCCACTTCCCAGTGCCCGGTGTGATAGCCCAGCGCGATCGGCGTTCCATCCGGCGCGCGCAGCCCGCCGTGGGTGCTCAGAATCAGAAATTCCTTCGCGCCCAGCGCCGCCGGGTCCCATCCCATTCCAGCGTTCTGCGCCCAGCCGAACAGGTCTCCGGAGGGCCGGCTCACCAGCGCCTCGACCGTCAACCGCAGCGACCCCGACGGTCCCGCAGCCTTCGAGCGAACGTCATAGAGAGACCTGTCTCCGGAATCGAGCAAATCTGCAAGTGGCATGACAAGCCTGATGCTAACACCGGTTGGCGCAGGCTTCAGCGCGCGGCCGGCTTTCTAATACTTCCGCGCGCCTGCCGCCCCAGGTACCGCACCCACGCCGCTTCCCGCCCGGCGGCGTCGAACTGCCCGGTCCAGACTTCGTGGATGTGCTGGGATCGAGAAGCTTCCTCGCCGATCAGGAACTTCTCCAGTTTGTCGCGCAGCGGGGAAGCCGGCATTTCCCGCATCAGCAGATTGCGCGACGCGACGCAATCGTTCAGCTCACCCAACGCCTGCTGCAAAACCTGCAGACCCGCCAGGTAGCGCTCGAACTCCGGCCCATAGCAGCGGCGAAACAGTTCCAGCGTATAGCGCAGCCGCTTGGTGGCCAGGCGCAGTTCGTGCAGTTGGGCGGGCGAGGGCCGGCTCGCCAGAAATTCCCGCCCCGCCCGAAAATACGCCAACACCAATGGCGGCAGCCCGCGGCGCGCGTTGACAGCCGCGCCCAGCCGCGCGTTCCAAACCGGTGAAGGCAGCTTTTCCATAAACTAGAGCTCCAGTTTCCGCCGCCATTTCGCCGCCGGATCGCGCCGGTCCCAGCGCTCGATGTCAGCCGCCATCTCATGGCTGGCCGCCGCACGCTCAGCCGAAAGCTTGCGGTGAATCGCGGTGCGCGGCGACACTCCCGCCTGCCCGATCAGCGCGAGCGCGATGTCCCGGTCGCGCACCGCTCCCGCCGATTGCAGCAACCCGTGCAGCCCGGCGCGAATCTTTTTCCACGAGCGCCCCGGATAGAAGCCGGCGAATACGCGCAGGCAGCGGCTCAGGCGCCGGATCGATACCCGCAAATCGTGGATGGCATCGGCATCCGCGCCCCGCGCGGCCCGTTTCAACTCCGCGCCGAAGCGTTCCAGCAAGCGCCCCGTTTCCGCCCGCACGTACTCCCGCATAGGTTCATTATGTATTCTCGCTCCGCACGCCCCGTCTGTGGCGATGGCACAGGACGGCGCGGACCTGTTGGAGATTCAATTTCGCGGCATGGCGCCATGGGGACGTCGCCACATAGTAACGTTATGAACGTGCCCAAGGCTTTGGATGTCCGGACGGTCGACCGTGGTCAGACCTGCCGTCGGATCTTGAGTTAACGTGAGATTGAGCCAGCCCCGCTCGACTGAATCAGGTACGTCAGGAGCCGGCCTGCCCGATTCACCGGGCGGGCAGCATCACGATGGTTTACGAGCGGCCAGCAGCATCACAAAAAGCGGAACTACTGCCGCGGATCAAGGAACCGCTCCCTGGCAGTCGCGGCTCGGAAGCGCGTAAAATGAGCCGCGACCCGTTGTTTCGCAGCGGCGACATCACGCGGCGCCAAAACGCGGCCACATCATGGAGTTAGCATGGAGGACATGATAACTGCGGTTTTGCACGATGTCGATCGGCTGGTGCTGGAGGAAAGGCCGGTGCCGCAACCGGGACCTGACGATGCCCTGGTGCGGATCAGATCCTGCGGCATTTGCGCCACCGATTATAAGGCCGTCAAAGGCATTCGCCGCAACGTTAGCTTTCCGCTCGTTCCCGGGCACGAACCCGCCGGCGTGGTAGCCGCCGTGGGAGCGCACGTCCGCAGCGTGAAGGAAGGCGATGAAGTCATTGTCTGCCCCAGCGGCTATTGCGGCGCTTGCCGGTACTGCCGCATGGGCCAGACGCACTATTGCGAGCACATGTATACGACCGGCGGCGACGGTCCGCGGGATGTGCGGCCCGGGAGCTTTGCCGAGTATACCGTGACTGGGGCCAATATGCTCTTCCCCAAGCCCGCCGGCGTGAGTTTCGACGCCGCGTGCCAAACCGAACCCCTCAGCGGCGCTTGGAAGGGCATTATCCAGTATTCGGAAATGCGGGTTGGCGATGATGTGGTCATCATCGGCACGGGTGGAATTGGCATGTACTGCATGATGGTGGCAAAGGCAGCGGGCGCCGGACGCTTGATCGCCGTAGACATCAGCGATCACGCCCTGGAAACGGCGCGTAAGTTGGGAGCCACGCACACCTTGAACCCGAAGCGCGGCGATGTGAAATCCGCCGTGTATGAGATTCTGCCGCTGGGGCCGGACCTTGTACTGGAAGCCGCCGGGCCAATTGAAGCGGTCAATCTGATGGTCAGCCTCTTGCGGCGCGGCACGCGCTGGAATATCTTCGGCATCACCACTCACGAAACGTTCACTTTGGACGGAGGTCTGATGCATTTTCTGGAGGCGCGGATGGACTCCAGCTTTTCCACTAATCCGCTGGCGATGGAAATGGCCATTCGGCTCATCGAGCGCGGAGTGGTGAATCCCGAGAAGGTCATCTCACACCGCTTCCCTCTAACGGAAATTGGCAAGGCCATGGAAGTGATGGGAACTCCCGGCCGGAACAAGGTTGTCATTAATCCTTGAAGTCCAGTCGAAGGTAGATCACTCAGCGCAACTGACGGTGCTGGGCGTCCCCCGAGGGCTGGCGCCCGGAGCCGGCGCCATTTAAGATCTACTTATGTGGCTTCGGAATCGTCGGCAGTTTGTTCGCTACGCAGCCTTAGCCGCCGGAGGCAGCAGTCTCGCCCGTTGGGCTTCAGCCGCGGAGACTTCTCCGGCGGAGATATACCGGCTGCTCGGCTTTGCCACCATGACCGGCGAAAACCCGCTCAAGCTCTGGGCCCGCTTGCGCGACACTCGCCAGTGGCTCTCTGGCCCGCTCTCGCCCGACGCCTGGTCGGGGCAGGTCTTTGTTGCCGACCACGCCGACATCTTCGCATTTCGTTGCCTATCGTTACCGGAGAGCTGGTTGAAGGATGCCGAGGCGGGTAAGCGCGCAGAGTTTTGCGGAAAGAATTTCGCCCAGTGGTTTCGCGGCTGGCCGAAATGGTGGAAGACGGTGGGGCCCAAAGCCTGGGACAACTCTTACGCGCGCCTGATCTGGCAGATGCCGGACGATGGGCCGGAAGTTACCTACGAGTGGGCGCAAATAGCGCCTCAAGAGATCGTCGGCCGGATCACGCATTCCCGGGCAGCAGCCCTGGTGATCGAGGGCTATGTCCCCTGGGATTCCGCGCCGCCGCGCTTTTCGGCGCTGTACGCGGAATCGCCGGACCGCAAGTTCCTGCATGGGCGCTCCTGGGCCCCTGGTACCCGCGATGGTCTGCGCTGGGTTCTGGCGACGAGCCAACCTGCCGCCGAGAAGGCCGGAACAGGGGATGTGCGATGGCACGGGTTCTATCCCGAAGTTAAGAGACTGTATTTGTGCGCGCGCCAGGGACAGTCCTATGGGCCCCTCGAGGAAGCCACGGCCCGATGGCTCGAACCGGGCCGGATCGATGAACTGCTTGAACGAAACCGCGAACGCTACCTGGCTTCGCGTCCGGTTGGCACCGGCTGGCTAGCGGATGTTCCGGCGGCCATCAACGATCAACTGGAGTGGAGCGAAGTCTATACCCCGGAGCGCCGGCATCCCTACATAACCGTTAGCCGCTCCTGGGCCATGGAGAACAACTCGGCTCCGGACTTCCTATGGGACAGCTTCTTCAGCGCGCTGCTGGTGTGCCAGGAGGACGAGCGGAAATGCTTCGATTTGATTCGGGACATCACCTCGTGGCAGAACGACCAGGGAATGTTCGTTCAGTACGGGCAATGGCCCTCGCACCCCGCGCGCACCATTTTCCCGGTTGCGTGGGGCCATACGCAGTATCCGATCGGGTCGCTGGCGGTCGCTAAGATTTATCTGCGGCGTCCCAACCGGGCGTTTCTGAGCGAGATCTATCCGCGGCTGCTCAAAAATCACCACTGGTGGTTCGCCGACCGGGGCGACGGCCAACCGTGGCGCGACGGCAACCGGGATGGGTTGCTGGAACTCGGTTCGAATTACCCGGAGGAGATCCCGTATGAGGATCGCCAGCAGGTGGCGTATTACGAGTCGTATGACGACAGCCCGGAATGGTGGCACGTCGCGCGCTACAACGAACAGACCGGCACTCTGGAGCAGGACACAGTCGAGCGCAACTGCCTCTATGCCATGGACTGCTGGATCCTGGCCTGGATGGCCGCTCTGCTGGGTCGCACCGTGGAGGCTGCGGCGCTGACGGCCGAACACACGAAGATGACGCGCGCCATCAATCGCCTGCTTTGGGATCCAGCGCGGCAGTGCTACTATAACCGCCGCTGGCACGAAGTGGACGGCGAGGTATTTTTTCCGCAGATGGCGCCGGATGTTTTCCTGTCACTATTGGGGAAAGTGGCGGATCCGGCACGCGCCGAGGCTATTCGAAAAATCTTCCACGATCCGAACAAATTCGCCGGCGAATGGATTCTGCCGACAATCAGCCGCGACGACCCCCTGTACCCCAAGCAGGACTACTGGCGTGGCAAGGTCTGGGCCCCGGTGAACTGGCTGGTTTACCAGGGGTTCAAAATCTACGATTGGGATCTCGAAGCGCGCCAACTGGCGGAATCCAGCGCCAGGATGTTCCTAAAGCCCTGGCGTGAAAAAGGCGAGTGCCATGAGAATTTTCTTTCCACCACGGGCGCGGGCGCGAGCGACCCCCACTACACTTGGGGGGCGCTCATGGTGCTGATTGCGATCGAGGAACTCATCGATGCGAATCCGTGGCAGGGACTCCGGTTCGGCAGCCTCGAGCCGGTAGAGGATGGCGGCATCGAGCGCTACCCTGTCGGCGGTGCACTCTACGACGTGAAGCTGTCGGCGGGAGGCACGCAGGTGAAGCGGAACGGAAAGGCGCTATTTGCGACCGATGTGCCGGTCGAAATCCGGCATGTGAGCTTCGACGCGGGGCGCCCGCACGGCGAGATCCGTGCCAAACGTGCGGGGAGACTCTGGATCGGAACCGGGGCTCCCCGTGAGTTCCCGCAAGGGGGTAGCCGGTTCGGCTGAACGATGCAAGCGCGTTGCCGGTACCTCTGCGGCGCGCGGAACAAGATTCTGGCGCGCTTCCGCCAGGACTACCTAAGAAAGTTTGCCGCATCCGGACTAGCCCCAATACTGTTCACTTAACAATCCTGATACGCTTGGATATGTCGATGCGATGGGTGCGCATCGGCTTGCGTGGGCGTAGAGGGTAGTTACTCGTCTTGCGCTTCACGCCGCGCGGG
>JBEKZL010000105.1:0-23921 GCA_049509915.1 Bryobacteraceae bacterium
CTGTCCCTTTCCCGGCGCGCTCGCTCACCAGGGCGGGAATATCGGTATCGTGCATGTCGATATGCACGAACTCCGGCGGGCCGATCAGCGATGGCGGAATCAGCGTCAGCGCGTGCGGCCCGTCTGTCTTCAGCGTTGTGAACGGTCCGTTCAGCAGCAGCAGATCGGTGTCCTTGAGAGACGGAAAGGCGGCACGGTCGCGAATCCGGATGTAGCCCTTCACGTCGCTCTCGGTCCGCTCCACCGGGGCCACCTCGAATTCGGGCGTGGTCGCGCTCGCGATCAGCACCTTGCCCCCGCCTTCCGCGTATTGCCGCAGCGCGGCGGGCGCCCAATCGGTGGCGATCGCCACGTCGAAATCGCGCTTGCCCATCCAGTCCAGGTTGTCGGAGACGGCGAAAGGAATGTGCTCCTCGTTCAGGAGCCGGAACATGCCGCGGTACGAGTCCTGGCTATAGGTGCGGCCGGTGCCGGCTGGAGAGCCCAGCAGCACCACGCGCGCGGCGCTGGATTGCTGCACGAAATACTGCTCGTTGGCCGCCGCCCAGCGAAAAATCGGCTTCACCGTTTCCAGCGCCTGGCGATCCTGCAGATCGAGTGTCCCGTTCACCTCGAAGGTGAGCGCGCCGCCCTGCGCCAGGTTTTGCCAGCTCCGCAGCGCAATCTCCTCCCGCGGCACGGTGGCGAATCGCCACCAATAATCCACGAACTGCATGTTCAGGTTTACCGCCATTTTGCCCGGTTGGCTGTTGCGTGCGCGGTTTACGTTATCGCTGGCTGAATAGGGCCAAAGCGGCAGCGGCCGTGCCACCGCCGTGTTCGATTCCGACATGATGCCGTCGGTCGATTCCTGGACATAATTGAAATAGCCGGCTTCGGGGCGCTTTTCACGGATCAGCCCGCCGATGGCCGCCGCCACCTCCCGCGAGGAGCGGAACATGAACCTCCGGTAATCGTCGTCCGCCGTTTCCGGAACCTCCTTGTGGAACTGCTCGCGGTAGAGGCGCCGGCATTGGTCGCAGTGGCACAGGCCCACGTAACGGCCGCCATAATCCCGCGACTGGTTGCCGAACATGTTGAAGAACAGTCCGTCCACGTCGTATTTTTCCAGCGCTTCCGCCAGGATCTTCATCGCCTGGACGCGGTAGTAGCCGCCGTTGATGCAGGTCGAATAGAGTCCGTTGTAAATCACCGGCTCGCCGTTCGCTTGGCGGAAGAACCATTCCGGATGGGCGCCGAAAACCGCCTTCCGCGTTTTGCTGAAATCGAAGCGGCCCACCACGCGGATCTTGCGCGCGTGCGCTTCCCTTAGAACATCGCCGAACATGTCGCGCCCCGGCGGCAGATCCGGGCTGGGATAGTGAAACGGGACGGTGGTCGGATAGTATGCGGCAATGCCCCCCATTCCCTCCAGCAGCACGTTGGCCCGCATATCCGCCAACTCCGCGATCAGCCGCCCCGCGTCGAGCCCCGCGTCGGTCTGCCGCAGGTTGGTCTGCACCCATCGGATCGGCTCGCGCATCCACCAGCCTTCCTGGGCGGATGCGGAAACCGCCAGAATTCCCAGCATCGCGAGCGCTTGCTTCAACATAGGGGGAGCTTTCTACGTCACGGTATCCGAAGGGGTACGGCTGAGGTAATCCAACCAGAGGTGCGGGTCGCGGTTGCCGGGGTCGTTCTCCGCCAGCGCCGGTCGCGCCCGGCGCATCGGGCGTTGGTACCACGCGCCCGTGGCCGCGGATTGTTGCAGAAAATCCCCTCTGCCTGACATTTGGCATTCCGTCCTGGCAATCCAGTGTTTCAGCCAGTATACATCGAGTCGGCCATCCGCGGACGGAATGGTACTAAACGGGTGACTCGGATTCGGATCTTGAAGTCCGCAGTTTGTAAAATGGGGCATGCGTTCTCTGAAGTGGAGTACATCGCACGCCGTGTTTGTCACGGAAATCGATGACGAGCACAAGGAGATCTTCGAAGCGCTCTCCGGTCTCCAAGCGGCCATCTCCAGCCCGCGGCCGTCGCCGGAGATCGGCAAACTGACCGAGCGCCTGATCGCTTCCATCGTCGGGCATTTCGCTCACGAGGAACGGCTCATGCGCGCCGCCCTTTACAGCTCAAGAAACTGGCATAAACGGCAGCACGATGCGGCAAAACGGAGGGTAGGACAATTCGTCCTCCAAATTGAGCGGGGGGATCCCAAAGCCGGGGTCGAGTTAGTCGGGTACCTGACGGCTTGGCTCCGCGATCACACGCGCCTGGCGGATCGAATGCTGGGGGCCTTCCTCCGCAACCACCGGCGCGTCTGCAAGATGACCTTTCGGGCCGGTACCCAACCGGCGGAATCGCGCGATTGGGTCGACGCCAACGGCGAAAGAATCGACCCGCTCGCCAAGTGAGGTTTTGACGTCTGCGGACCACTCTGGCAAACTCCTTCTCGGGAGCCGTTATATTAAATTGGTTGTAGTCAGGCCAGCCGTTCTCTGGCTCCAATTGAGAATCCGGAGGGAAAATGTACCGTCTCGCCAGGTTGATCTTGATAAGCGCCGGCGTTTCGATGGCGCAAGAGGGTACCCGTGTCTATATCGCCCACTGCCAGCAGTGTCACGATCAAAACAGCGATGCGCATGCTCCGCTGGCGGAAGCGTTAGCGACCAAACCCTGGGAAGCCATTCTCAAATCGCTTGAAACCGGCGCCATGCGGGCCCAGGGAGCCCAACTCACGCCTGAAGAGCGTCGTGCGGTGGCGCGTTATCTGGGGAAAGCCGGACCTTCCATCGTCCCGTCGATGACCGGGTATTGTCCTGCCGGCGCCAAGCCGAAGTCCGGCGTTTCCACCTGGAACGGTTGGAGCCCCGATGAACGCAATACGCGCTACCAGCCGGCCGACGCGGCAGGTCTGACAGCGGAACAGGTCCCGTCTCTCAAACTCAAATGGGCCTTCGGGTTCCCGGACACGATTACTGCCTATGGCCAACCCACCGTGGTGAGTGGGCGGGTCTACACGGGCAGCAACGATGGCACCGTGTACGCGATCGATGCCGAATCCGGTTGCCTTTACTGGAGCTACCAGGCAAAAGCCATGGTTCGCGACGCGGTGATCGTCGGTCCTGGCCCGCGCGCCTACTTTGGAGACCTCGAATCCAATTTCTATGCGCTCGACGCAGACACGGGGAAGCTCATTTGGCAGAAGAAGCTGGACGACCAGGCGTTCACCCGCATTACGGGTACGGCCAAGCTCTACGACGGCCGCCTCTACGTGCCCATCTCGTCGCAGGAAGAGAACGCCGGCGCCAATCCTTTCTATTCCTGCTGCACATTCCGCGGGAATATCGTCGCCCTGAACGCCAGCGATGGCTCACTCCTCTGGAAAACCTATACCGTTCCCGAGGCAAAGCCCACCTGGAAAAGCGCCGCGGGCATCCAGTTTTACGGGCCCTCGGGCGCCACCATCTGGTCTTCGCCCACGCTCGATCTGAAGCGGAAGCTGTTGTACGTCGCCACTGGCAACGGGTATTCCGACCCGGACATAAATACGGCCGACGCGATTATTGCCATGGACATGGCGACCGGGGCGATCCGTTGGACCCGGCAGGCGTCTCCCGACATGTTCAATTGGGATTGCGGCGGGAGAGGCGCGCAAGGACCGCAAAAGGGAAATTGTCCCGAAAAGGCCGGCACGGACGTGGATTTCGGGGCTTCGCCCATTCTCGTGGATCTCGACGACGGCCGCCAGATGATTCTCGCTGGCCAGAAATCGGCCGTCGTCTGGGGATTCGATCCGGACCAGCAGGGCAAGACAGTGTGGCAGACGCGCATCGGCAAAGGGGGCCCGGGCGGTGGGATTCAATGGGGAATCGCTTATAGTCCTGCCGATAGGCTGGTATTTGCGCCTTTGGCCGACTCGGTTCGCGGCGATCCGCTTGCGGGAGGAGGGCTCTTCGCCCTGGATGCGGCGACGGGTAAGCTTGTCTGGCATACCCCGCCGCCCAAGCCGTCGTGCGCGGGCCGGCGTGGTTGTTCGGGCGCCCAACGTTCGCCGCCCACCGTCATTCCGGGGGTGGTTTTCTCCCCGTCCATGGACGGGCACATCCGCGCGTATCGAATCAAGAACGGCGAGATCGTTTGGGACTACGACGCCGTCAGGGACTACACCACAGTCAATGGCATTCCCGGCCGGGGTGGATCATTCAGCGCCACTGGCCCCGTGGTCGTGGATGGTCTGCTTTATGTGAACTCGGGTTACTCGAGCATGCCAGGCAATGTCCTGCTCGCGTTTAGCGTCAAATAAATGGTTCGAGTCCGAGCCGCGATGGTCAGGGAGCGTTTGCGCGCTTTCATGGCGCGCTACAATTTTAGTCAGCGGCAACACAGTAACTGTCAAGGAGGGGCAATGAGCATTTCACGACGCGAATTCATCGGAACGGCGGCGGCTGCCGGCGTGGCGGCCGGAGCACCCGCCGGTATCGGTAATACGCCGCTGCCTACGCGTGTTTTGGGCAGGACAGGCGCGCACGTATCGATTTTGGCATTCGGCGCCGGCAGCCGCTTCCTGAGTTATACCGAAGAAGACAAGGCGGTGGCCGCGCTCACCCGGGCGCTCGACCTGGGCATCACCTACATCGATACCTCCGACGACTACGGCAGCGAACACTTGTCGGAACGGCGCGTCGGCATCGCCATCAAGGGACGCCGCGACAAGCTCTTTCTGGCCACCAAGCTGACCAGCCGCGACGGCAACGAGTCCCAGCGCATTGTGGAAAAGAGCCTCAAGGCGCTGCAGGTAGACCGCCTGGACCTGCTGCACATCCACTCGCTCACCACCGCTGAAGACCTGGCGGCGATTGAAGCCAAGGGTGGACCGCTCGATCAGATACTGAAACTGCGCGACCAGAAAGTGACCCGCTTTATCGGTATCACCAGCCACGCCGATCCGGCGGTACTCAAGACGGCTCTGGAGCGGCATGACTTCGACTGCGCGCAGATGGCGCTCAACGCCGGCACGGTGTCCATGATGGGCGGCCAGCACGGGATGGTTCCCGATCCGGGTGTCGGGTCGAGCTTCGAAACCCTGGCCCTGCCGGTGGCAGTCCGCAAGAAGGTGGGAGTGCTGGCGATCAAGGCCTTCGCGCAGGAAGCGCTGATCGGCCAGGCCCCCGTGGAAAAGCTGCTCTACTACACGCTCTCGCTGCCGGTGACCGCGGCCGTGGTAGGGATGCCCAAGTTGGAGCATATCGACCACAATGCGCGGCTCGCGAGCGCATTCAAGCCACTGCCCGCCGGGGAGATGCGACAGATGTCGGGAATGTTGTCGGAGAAGAACAAGCGGGCGCTGGATCGCTTCTTCCTCGATCACGTGGACGGGTAGCAACGCTACTCTACCCATGCGCGTGCTTCATCCCCGTGCCCGGCGCATCCACATATTCCAGCAGTGTCATGAATCCGTAATCCATGTGGATCTGCATGTGGCAGTGAAACAGCGACGGCCCGGGGTGATTCGCCACCAGGTGTACTTCCACTTGCGTACGCGGCTGCACGTTCACCACGTCTTTGAGTATCCCCGCCGCCGGCTTGCCGGCCACGCTGACTAACTCGAACGAGTGACGGTGTAAGTGTATCGGGTGGGCATCGTCGCTTCGATTATCGAAGATCAGCCGGTACTTTCCGTTGGTCCGGACGCGGATGGGATCGGTCTTGGGGTATTCCTTACCATTGATGGTCCAATGGTCCACCCAGCGGTTGCCGGCCCACTTGTTCTTGAACACCAGCGGAATTCGTTCGTCCGGTTCGGGCGCTGTCCCGCCGCCACCGAATTGAGTGTAATCCCAAGTCTGGTTGGGTGGCGCGGCCCACTGCGGCTCGCCTGACCGGCCGGCGTACTCCACCACGGTCCCGAGGCCCAGCCTGCGGGTCTTCTCATCCACCTCGCCGAGCGTCCATACGCCCGGTCGATTCATCTCGACCATGGCGTCGATTCGCTCCGCCGCCGCCAGTTCCAACACGTCGACCTCGCGCCGCGTCGGCACCGGGTTGCCATCGAGAGCGATTACCTGGAAGCGGTGCCCCGCGAGCGCCAGCCGATGAGTCATGGTGGCATTCGCGTTGAGGATGCGGAACAGCACCCGCTCGCCCGGCTTCACCCGAACAGGCTCGCCACCGCCCAGCGCATGGCTGTTGACGGTGAAAGCGCCATAGTTCACTTCGAGCGTGCCTTCGCTGCCTTCTCCAGGGCCGCCCATCGGGCTTAGGTACGGATTCCAGCCGTGCAGCGCCAGGAAGACCTCCCGGTCGTAGCGCCCCGGTTCGGCCTTCGGCACGATCTGCAGAAGCCCGAATTGGCCGGTGTAGGTGGCGCGATGCAGATCGCGGCCGGCGTAGATATGGGAATGATACCAGCGCGTGCCGGCCGGCTCCGGGGTGAAGGTGATCGTGCGGCGGCTGTGCGGCGGCACGAATGGGGTTCCCTCTTCGGCTGATCCGTCCACTTCGGGCGGAATGAACAACCCGTGCCAATGCACCAGTTCCGGAATCGCGGTGTCGTTGTACACTGCGGCGGTAACGGGCCGCCCCTCGTCGAGCCGCAGCGGCGGCCCCGGAAACGAGCCATTGTAGCCGGTGGTCTTGACGAACCGTTTGGGCGCGATCTCCACTTCCACCGAGCCGATGCGCAGGGTGAAATCCACCGGCCCTTCGGCCGGCTGGCCAACCAGCGCGCGTCCGCCCGCCGCTGCCAGGGCCGCCAGAAATCCGCGGCGGTTCAAGTCTCGCATGCGGCTTCATTATAAAGCCCGGCGCCCGGAGCCGGACTCGGAAGCGACTTCGCGCGCCGCATGTTATGCTGCTTGCTTTCGTTGCCGAATGCGCCGTTCGCGCAGGGGTGAATGCCAATGTCTTTTGTCCACGACGACTTCCTGTTGAGATCCGCCTCGGCCCGCCGTCTGTATCACGAATTCGCCGAAGACCAGCCCATTCTGGATTACCACTGCCACCTCCCGCCCCAGGATGTCGCCGCCAACCGCCGCTTCGGCAATCTGTTCGAAATCTGGCTGGAAGGCGACCACTATAAATGGCGGGCCATGCGAGCCAATGGCGTCGGCGAAACTTATTGCACGGGCGATGTTCCACCCAACGAAAAGTTCCTCGCCTGGGCCCGCACCGTTCCCTTCACCGTGCGCAATCCGCTGTACCACTGGACCCACCTTGAGCTGAAACGCTATTTCGGCATCGATGAGCTGCTGGATGAATTGAGCGCCGCGCGCATCTGGAATACCGCTAACGAACAGCTCGCCACCGAGGCGTTGAGCGCCCACGGGATCCTGGCAAGATTCCACGTCCGCGCCCTCTGTACCACGGACGACCCCACCGACGACCTCGCCGAGCATAAGACCATTGCCGCCTCTGGACTCAAGACCAAGGTCTTTCCCTGCTTCCGTCCCGACAAGGCCCTTAACGTCCACTTGCCCGAGGCGTTCAATCCCTGGGTGGATCGGCTGGCCGCCGTTAGCAATATCGATATCGGCAAGTTCAGCGAATTCATTGCCGCCCTCAAGCAACGCCACGGCTTCTTCCACCAGATGGGCGGCAGACTCTCCGACCACGGCCTGAACCAGGCTTTCGCCGACTTTCCGGGCGAAGCCGAAGCCGCCGCTATCTTTGCCAATGCCCGCTACGGCCAGGCCGCCTCGCCGGCCGAACACAGCCGCTTCGCCTCCTATCTGATGCTGGAATTCGGCCGGTGGGACGCCGAAAAGGGTTGGACCAAACAGCTTCACTTGGGCGCGCGCCGGAGCAACAATACCCGCCGCCTCCAGCAGCTTGGCCCCGATACCGGCTTCGATTCCATCGGCGATTGGCCCCAGGCCGATGCCCTGGCCCAATACCTGGACCGGCTCGACCAAGACAGTGCCCTGCCCAAAATTGTCCTCTACAATCTGAACCCCGCCGACGACTACGCCCTGGCCACTATGATCGGCAACTTCCAGGACGGCTCGGTCGCGGGCAAGATCCAGTTCGGCTCCGGCTGGTGGTTTCTCGACCAGAAGGAAGCCATGACGTGGCAGATGAATGCTCTATCCAACTGCGGCTTGATCTCGCGCTTCATCGGCATGCTCACCGATTCCCGCTCTTTCATGTCTTACCCGCGGCACGAGTATTTCCGCCGCGTACTCTCGAACCTTTTCGGAGACGACATGGAGAGTGGCGAGCTTCCCGACAGCTTCGAACTCGTCGGCCCTATCGTCCGTAACATTTGCTACGCCAACGCCCACCGGTTCCTTGGCTTGGACGTCGACTGAGTTACTGCCCGGCTACTGTGCCGCCGCTGAAGCTGGCGGAACTCGCCGTGGCGCTCGCCATCTGCCAGATGCTGTGCAAACCACCTGTCACACCCAGAATAAGAAGCAAGCCAACTACCGCTATCCCAGCCGTAATCAAGCAGTACTCGGAGAGATTCTGCGCGTGTTCGTCCTTGAGAAAGTCTCCGATGCTCGCCTGGACCGATACGGCCATATCTCTATTTTTCCGCTCCGAGCCTTACGCGACTACTACCACTTTAGATATCGGTCATAGGCAAGTGACCGAGGCGCGAAGGGTCTTAGCTGCTACCGCACCGGATTCTTATCCTTAGTTGGTTATCGAATGTTACCGATGTCCCGCTGACAAAGCGCCTGGTACTTATATGGTGCGGCGGCAAAGTGATTTCCGCAATGTTCTGGGGGACAGTTAGGATGAATGCGACGGGATTTCTGGACACCGAGAGCCGGAGCGTATGTCTATTTGTTGGGTGCGTTCCTGGCTTGGTCGATCTGGTCGGCGGCGGCGCCCGGGCGACCCTACAGCCTGGCTCTGGCGCCGCCGCTGTTCTATGCGATCTGCCGTTCCTACCGCATGTATGCGCGGCGCTGCGAGGAGAGCCGCGTGAACCGGGACGAGATCGAGGCTTTGCATTCCGCAACCATCGAAGCACTGTCGCTGCGCTCGATGCCAAAGACCCGGAGACTCGCGGCCATCTGGGCCGGGTCCGCATCTATGCGGTCGAACTGGCGCGGGAAATGGGTGTCCGCGGCCGGGAACTGGAGTGCTTACAGGCGGCCGCCTTGCTGCACGACATCGGTAAACTCGCCCTGCCGGAGGGAATCTCTTTCAAGCCGGGCAAGCTTACGCCGGATGAATTCGAAAAGGTAAAGGCGCACCCATTGGTGGGCGCGGAGATTCTGGAGTGGGCCGGGTTGGATCCCATGGTGCCGGCTATCGTGCGTGCACACCATGAACGATGGGACGGCAGCGGGTATCCGGATGGGCTCGGCGGCGACCAGATCCCTCTGGGTGCCCAGATCCTTTCGGCGGTGGATGCGCTCGACGCCCTTTCGAGTGACCGCCGGTATCGAAAAGCTTTACCCCTGGGGGAGGCGATGCGCGAGGTCAGCGTCCATGCCGGCGCCAGTTTCGACCCCGAGGTGGTGGACCTACTGGCGCTGCGGTATGAGGAGTTGGAATGCAAGGTTGCCCGGCAAGCCTCGCCCGGCGCCGACCTCTCGCTGGATGTTCGCGTGGAGCGCGCCACGGAGCCCGCCGCCGGTAATAGTACTTAGTACTCTTACCTCGGTCTTCTCCGGCAACGCCGGAATATAATCGAGTAAGCAGGTCGGATACAAACTAATGGAATCGCCGAACCAGCCGGAGCATCGCCGGAGTAACATGCCACTCGAAAGCTCGCCGCGGGGAGTCTCGCCGGAGGACGCCGTTACCTGGGACCTTCCTCCGTTGATTCTTCACCCATTTAATGAACGGGTATCTCCCCAATCGCTGCTCGATAACTCCAGAGCCGCGTTGATGCTCACTGGCCTGTTACCGGCCGACGGGTCCGACGAGGAGACCTTGAAATCCAGAGTGCTAGCCGGCCGCTACACCGAGCTCCGCATGCTGTTCTTTCTCGGCAAGGATCTGTTCCGCTGGATCGATCAGTGCGTGGAAAGTTGCAACCGTCCGCCGGTGCACGGCGGAACGCCGCTCCAACCCCAGCGGCTGGCTCGCGTCCTCGTCTCCGAAACTCCCGCACCGGTACGCGACAAGCTGATTCAGTGGGGAGTGGTCGATTACGCGGCTATTTTCAGGCGCGCTATCGGCCTCCACTGCCTGTTCACCGAACCGCCGGTGGCGGCACTGTTGGGCGTGGAGTTTCTCTCGAACTATCATCGTTACACCGACGCGCTTTACCGCACATTCCTCGAATCCGCGTCGGAGGATCCGCCCGCCGAACCCGGCCAGTATCGTTTCCAAATCTACGCCTCGGGGGAATACTCGCGACTGCTCGAATCCGAGTGGGATGCATCGCAATAGCCGTGCAAAGGAATTGTCGTGAAATAACCATGCCAAATCCTGGAGCGCAGCGTGGCGCACGCACTCGTGCGTGCCGTGTCGAGACCCTTCTCGACACCCGCTCGCGTAGGGTGCGCCGAGCGTCGGCAAAAGTGCCGACGCGGCACGCACGAGTGCGTACGCCACGCCGAACCGGCACAGTTATTTCTTGACGGGTACAAACTGCTATCGTGGCGCAGGCCCTTTCGCCTGCGGTGCTGGGATTTCGAACTCCCGAGATCGTGGAATTTTTGCTGAGCCAGCGTTAGGAGTTTGTGGGGCAGCCCCTGGGCCTCCGGGCCCGGATCGGGAGGTCGGAGTTTCGTCTCGGCACTCCCTCGACCAAGGCTCCTACTGCTCGCGCTCGTTTGCCAGCCTTGTTTCGAGTGCGGCCAGCCGGGATTCGAGGAGGCGGATTTGCTCTTGGGCCGATTCAAGCTGCTGGTGATCCGATTCATGCCGGCGGTGAAGTTTCTGAAGCTCATTCAGCAGCATGGGCGTTAGTTTTTGATACTGAACCGTCTCCACCTGCCCGTCCTTTCCACCAAGTTTCGGATAGACCTCCGCCACTTCCTCGGCAATCAGGCCGTAATCGAGCGGCTTGGAGCCATCGGCATAGGCCTTCTTGTAGCGAAAGGTAACCGGGCGCAACTCGAGCAGGTCTCCGGAGGCGTCGCCCATGTCGGCGATATCTTCTTTGTATCGGAGCGAGGAGCTTACGGTGCCGAGCTGGCCGTTGCCGTCGACGACGACATTCACGGCGCCCGACAGGCCGATGGTGACACCATTTACTCCAGCGGCGAAGAACGAGGTCTGCAGGCCGGGGGTTCCGATGCGGATGGTACCGGCGTCGCTGATTGTGCCCTGGCTGCCTATGTGGATGTTGTAGTTGCTCCCACGTGGGACAAGGTTGCCCGCCTGGGGCCCGATGGCAATGTTGTAGCTCCCGGTGGTATTGTAAAACAGCGCAGAGAAGCCGCTGGCCGTGTTGTAGCTACCGGTGGTGTTGCTCGCCAGCGCGGACGCCCCGCTAGCCGTGTTGTAGCTACCGGTGGTGTTGCTCAGCAGCGCGTTGGAGCCGCTGGCCATGTTGGCGTACCCGGTGGTGTTGCCCAGCAGTGCACTGACACCGGCGGCGGTGTTGTCATACCCGCTGGTGTTGCTCGCCAGCGCGGCGAAACCGTTGGCCGTGTTGGAGTTCCCGGTGGTATTGTAAGCCAGCGCGTCAACGCCGGTGGCCGTGTTGTTATACCCGGAGGTGTTGGCCAGCATCGTGTTGTTACCGGTAGCCGTGTTGGCGTTCCCGGTGGTATTGTCCTGCAGCGCGCCGACGCCGGCGCCGTGTTGGAGTCCCCGCTGATGTTTGACGCCAACGCTCCCGCCCCGATGACGGTATTGTTATTCACGTCGGTCGGCGCGGCGTAGAATCCATTCATGTCGATGACGACATCCGTGGCGGGGGGGCCGGAGTTATACACGCTCACCCCACCGTAGGGGCTCCCAGCCGGAACGATGGCCGAGTTGGCCGCGATTGAACCTTGCATGTCATTTAAGGTTGAAACGAATGGTTGCGCCGCGCCGGACGGCCAGAGCGTGACATAGTCGACTGCGCCCGCGTGAGGGACCGCCGTCAGGTTCAGCGAGTAGGCTTGGGCGATGGAGGGAATCGTGCCGCAGGGGGCCGGTGAGGTATTGGTGCTGGCCTCGGTCGTGGATTGCACCGGGATGGTCAGAGTTCCCCCGGCCGCGATGGACGGCCCCGAAAAAGGCTCGATCCCGTTGAATCCGGCGGCCGAGCCCCTGGTATCCACCAGGCGGCAGGGCGTGACGGCCACGAAAGTGAGGGCGGTGTTGGATAGGGCGGTCGGAGAAAGTAGGAACTGCGGCGCGGCTTTCTGGGACGGGGCTTTCGCGCCTTGAGGCTAGCCAGCGCTACTCGCCGGCCTGCGCCTGGCGGCAGTGGTGGGTCAGCGTGCCCGGCCATGACAGCATAGCATGCCGGCCGGGGCATTGGCCGGCCGTCTCGGGGGTGGGTAACCGAAATGGGAATTTGGCGGTTAATACTGTTGACTTAAGCAAGAAGGGCAGAGACGACTCTCCGAACTCCTGAGGTCGTGGAAATTGGGGTGAGCCGGGTTCGAACTCGTCGGCGCACGGCCGGGCTGGCGCCCGGCTGGACCCGGCCAGAGGGCGCCCCATAATCGATCCGCAGGTTGGCAACCTGCCCCGCATAGCAGCAGAGCCGCAACCGAAGCCCGGCAGCCGAGGGGCAGCGTCACGCGAAAACGCCGATCCAGAAAAGCAGCCATTTGCGGCGCAGGCCACGGAAAACGATGGTCTGCCTCACAACAAAATCGTCGCGAGGCACGAAGAGACTCACCGATAGTAGTACAGAAAATGGGTCACCTCATTTTCCTTCAGGGCGCGAAATGCCAGGGGCGACATCGGGAGTTCGGGCTCTTGGCTCAGCAGGCTGGACAGCCCGCGCCACGAGTCAAGTGAACAGCACCGGTTCCTTGCGCGCCCAATCCCGGTTAAAATGAAATCGCTATGCAACTGCCGCGCTTGATGATTGTCCGTCAGAAGTTTCCCGACCGGCGCATTGCCGACGTAAGCGGCGAAGTCCGCCGTCAGTTGTCCACCGCCGGCTTTGCCTCACGCCTGAAACCCGGGTCGCGGGTGGCGATCGGCGTGGGCAGCCGCGGAATTCATAACATCGCCACGATCATTCGCAACGTGGTCGCGTACTGGAAAAACGCCGGCATGGAGCCGTTCCTGTTTCCGGCCATGGGCAGCCACGGAGCCGCCTCGGCCGCCGGGCAGGCCGACGTGCTGGCCCACTATGGGATTACCGAATCGGAAATGGGATGCCGCATCATCAGCCAACTGGAGGTGGTATCGCTGGGCGAGACTGCCGACGGCATCGAAGCATTCATGGACCGGGCGGCTTACGAATCGGACGGGGTCATGCTGGTGGGCCGCATCAAATGGCACACGGATTTTGCGGGCAAGATCGAAAGCGGTCTCTTCAAGATGATGGCGATCGGCCTTGGCAAGTTCGCCGGCGCCCAGCGCTACCACGCCTACGCTTACAGGCTGGGCCTGGAACATGTGATCCGCACGATCGGACGCCAGGTGCTCGCCTCCGGCAAGATTTTGGGCGGGCTCGCCGTCATGGAAGATGCCTGGCACAATACGGCCAGGTTGGACGCAGTGCCGGTGGAGGCGATGGAGCGGCGCGAGGAAGAGAACCTGGCGCTGGTGAAATCCTGGATGGCGCGGATTCCGGTCGACGCCGATATTCTGATTCTGGACGAAATCGGCAAGAATATTTCCGGCGCGGGGTTTGACACCAAGGTGGCCAACCGCGACCCCATGGGCGCCTACAACCCTTGGCCGAATACGCCCCGCTTCGAGCGTATCTTTCTGCGCGACCTGAGCGAACTGACCTATAACAGCGGCGTGGGCCTGGGCATGGCCGACGTGGTCACCGACCGACTGGTGAACCGCATCGATTGGGAACCCACCTGGATCAACTCCCTTACCGCCAATACGCCCGCCGCTATTCGCACGCCCATCCATTTCCCCACCGATCGGGAATGCCTGGAGCGGATCGTGCCCACTGTCGGCAAACTGGATCTGAGCCAGGTCACCTTCGCCTGGATTCGGAATACGATGGAACTCGGCCGCCTGGCCATCAGCGAAAATCTGCGGCCCGCCATTGAAACCAACCCGCTGGCGGAAATCGAGGCCGTGGTGGAGTTCGAGTTCGACGGCGCCGAGAACCTGGTGAGCCCATTCGCTCCGGTGCTGGAGACCGCCGGCTAGCGGGGCGGCTGGGAGGCAGGCCGGCGGGATGATGGGACAGATCATCGTTTCGTGGTCTGTCGGCGTGTCGCCCTGCCGTGACGGCAAGAAAAGCCGAGAGGAATCTCCGAACTCCGGAAGTTGTGGAGTTTGGGTTGAGCCAAGTTTCGAATTTGCCAGCGAACGGCCGGGCTGGCGCCCGGCTGGACCGGTTGAAAACCGGTCCGCAGGTTGACAACCTGCCCCACAGGGCGGCGGAGCCGCAACCAAGTCCATTCGTGGAATCGCCTGAACCGGGCCGCCAAGGGGCGCCGGGATGCGAAAACGCCGGCTGCGCGAGAGCAGCCAATTGCGGGGCAGACCACGAAAAACGATGGTCTGCCCGGTCTGCCCCACGGTCGAATCATCGCGGGCCGCGAAGGGATTGGCAGGCTGTAATACAAAAACTGGGTCACTTCAGGAGCGGGGAAATGGACAGCCTGCGCTACGGCTCGGGTGAGCCAGGGCGGCTTATTTTCCGCGGGCCACCCTGGGCGGCGTAGCGAACGCCCTGGTGCCCGCTATCCACGGCCAGGTCGAGCACGATGTTATAGCGGTCTCCGCGCATCACGCTGGTCACGAATTCGAATGGCCTGCCATTGGCCAGGAAGGTAATGCGTTCGGCGGCGAATACAGGTGCGCCGGGGGAAATGCGCAGCAGTTTAGCGGCGGCGTGGTCCGCCACGCTGGCGATATAGGTTTCCCGTGCGCGCACCGGGCAAAGCCCGCGGCTGCGCAGCACGTCGTACAGGGAACGGTCCTCAAAACTCTCGTTTTCGAGACCCGGCGCCAGGGCGCTCGGCAGATGGGCGGTCTGAACACCCATCGGCTCGCCGTCGGCCAGGCGAAGGCGCTTCAGCCGCACCACGTTTTCCGCCGGTTCCCAGTTCGAGCGGCCCGGCGATGGCTACG
Source organism: Bryobacteraceae bacterium (assembly GCA_049509915.1). Taxonomy (GTDB): domain Bacteria; phylum Acidobacteriota; class Terriglobia; order Bryobacterales; family Bryobacteraceae; genus JBEKYD01. Next base: position 15,112 of record JBEKZL010000105.1, read on the forward strand.
TCCGCCTTGATCACGTCGATCTTCAGAACCTTGGTGGCCGGCGTCAGGTGCCGCCGCTCGATCTCTTCGCTGAAGCCGAGCAGTTCGTGCGGTCTCTGATCCAGCTTTAATCTCGACACGAAAGTGCCGCGGCCCTGCTCGCGCCGGACATAGCCATGGTTGGCCAGCTCGTGCAGGGCCAGCCGGACGGTAATTTTACTTACGGCAAAGCATTGAGCCAATTGCCCTTCGTTGGGAAGTTGCTGGCCCGCCTGGTACTCGCCGCTCTCAATCACCCGCCGCAAAACGCACTCCAACTGGTGGTAGAGCGGCGCCGGCAAATTCTTATCGAGCGAACCCATTGACATTATAATCATATAACTGCATACTCTTATTCGTCTAGTCAAGGTCTTTTGAATCGTAAGCGGTGCCCTGTCGCACGGAGATCGGAGCTTGGCGTGCGCTTCAGCGCGCCTTGCGGAGGTCGAGAACGGGGAAGAAAAATCCACACATGAAAGCATGGCCGCGAGCCTTTCCGGATGCCGGATTTGGGGCCGCGGATTACTGGCTGAAAGGGGTCGGTATGGTTGGAGAAGCATGTATTACGATTGCAGGGGTTGTGTGCCTAAGCATCGCGTCGGCGTATGCGCAGGAGGTCAGCGCCGGAATTACCGGTCGCGTCACCGATCCCTCCGGAGGCTCGATCGTCGGCGCCAAGGTCACGGCGAAGGACTTGGACCGCGATACCTTATGGCCCACGACTACAAATGTCGATGGCATCTATGCGTTTCCGCGCGTACCCATAGGCGGGTACGAACTGAAGGTGGAAGCGACAGGCTTCAAGACTTATGTCAATGACGGGGTTGCTCCGGAAGTCGACCAGAGGGCGCGTATCGATGTGGCCATGCAGGTGGGCTCGGTCACCGACAACGTTTCCGTCACCGGCGAAGCGCCGCTGCTGCAGACGGATACCACGCAGGTGGGCGCGGTAATTGCGTCCGATCTGATCGAGAACACGCCGTTGATCAGCCGCAACCCGGTTGCCTTGACGCTGCTGACGGCCGGCGTGACCAATCCCGATCCGGGTAGCTTCAACAGCGGCCTGCGGGGCTCCGGCGGCGGCCGCCCGTACGTGAATGGCAATCGCGAGGAGGCCAATAACTTCCTGCTCGATGGGGTGGACAATAACTACACGTCCGACAACCTGGCGTAATGGGGATTTTCCTCGTTGTTGAGCGCCACCGAGCCCTTCTCGATCGGGAAGGTCCGACAGCTACAGCTCCGCCAGCTATATCGGCACAGACCAGGGCGATTTGAAACTCGATTGGAAACCCAAGGACAACGACTACGCCAGTTTCCGCCTTTCGCACGGCATGCAGAGCAACCCCGGCGTTAACAATTTCCCATTGTTCTACAACAGTTTCAGTCTGTCGCCGTTCCAAAACGAGGTGATCAACTGGACGCACACGTTCAGTCCCACGCTGGTGAACGACGCTCGCTTTGGAGTGAATAACGTCTTGAATTACAATGGCGGCGCCGATAAGGGACTGAGCAACATCGCCCTCAATGCCGGCATCGCGGCCGCCGGACCCGGCCTGCTGAGCCTCCAGGGCATGACCTATGTCAGCAGCATCGGCAACGCCAATATCGGCGCGCAGCAAGTCTTCGCCAATACCGCCTTCCACTACGCCGACAACATGACCCTGATTCGAGGGCGGCACATGATGAAGTTCGGCGGACAGGCTCTGCGGGAATGGCTGAACATATTCTACGCGGGCAATAACGGACGCACCGGCTATATCGCTTTCGACGGCCGTTTCAGCACGGAGAACGCCGTCAACCCGTCCGGAACGCTGCTGGGCGAGGCCGATTTCATGATGGGTCTTCCCGACGACGTTGGCCGCGGCCTGCAATCGGGCACATGGGGACAACGGTCTACCATCTGGGGCTTGTATTTCCAGGACGACCGGCGCGCCACCAATGCTCTGACCTTGAACCTCGGCCTGCGCTGGGAATACCACACGCCGTGGGTGGAAGTGGACAACCGGCAGGCCAACTTCGGCATGTTCTCCGGACAGTTGGAACTGGCCGCGCCGCTGCCTTCGGGCCTCGCCGCGCCGCCTGGACCGGCGCCGCTCGTCGAAAGCAACCGCGCACTTTATAATGCCTTCAAGAAGGACTTTCAACCGCGCATCGGCTTCGCCTATACGCCCGACATGCTCAGCAAGAAGCTGGTCTTCCGCGGCTCCTACACCATTTCTTCATGCCTGGAGGGCACGGGGACCAACCTCAGGCTGACGCTGAACCCGCCCTACGAACAGGAATTCGAAGACAACTACAACATTGCGGGAACCCAATACGAAATGCCAGGTAGCACGCTCGACCAGGGGCTTTCCATCCTGAATCCCAAGAATCCCTACGCCGGCGCTACCATCCGGCTGTGGGATCCCGACGTGCGTCCCGCCATCGTGCAGCAGTGGAACATGACCTCCGAATACGAGTTCAAAGGCGGCAACGTTCTCACCGTGGGTCATGTGGGCCAACATGGCACCCACCTGATGGTTGCCATGCCTTACTTCCAGAACGAGATCGTCAACGGCCAGGTAGTCACGGGTCCGTACCTTTCCGGCAATCCCGTGCTGCGCAGCGAGATCGGGCAGATTTCCGGGACCTGTTCCTCCGCGAAACAGAAATACAATGCCTTGCAGGCCACCATGCACAAGCGCTTCAGCATCAGGCTCAGCTACCAGGTTGCCTTCACCTGGTCGCGCGGCATGTCCGATTCCATCGGCTACTACGGCCAGGATGCTCAGGCCGGCAGCCAATCGGCTTACTGGCAGAACCTCTTCAACCAGCAGTCCGAATTCGGGCCGACGTATTTCGACAAGAAGTTCAACCTGGTTCCCTCCTTCGTTTACGCCGTTCGGCCGCGGCCGCAAGATGGGCGCGCACTGGAACAAGGGCGTCGATGCGGTTCTGGGCGGCAGGCAACTGGGGGGCATCTTCACCTATCACACGGGCTTCCAGTGGACCATTAAATTGTCGAGCGATCCGTCCGGCACCGGCGCGCGCAGTTACCGCGCCGAGGTGATCGGCACGCCGCACGATCCGCACCAGATCGGTCCAGGCGTCAGTTGGTTGGATATTTCCGCGTACACAACCCCTGCGCTACACACTTTTGGCGATGCCGGCGTGGGCACCGCGCGGGGGACGGGCGAAACCCGCCTGGATCTCTCAATTGCCAAGCAGTTCCACCTCACCGAACGCCGATACTTCGAACTGCGCGGCGAGGCGTTCGGCCTGACCAACACGCCGATCTTCTACAGCCCGGCATCGCAATCGATTGCGTCTACGTTATTCGGACAGATTCGCAACTCCGAAGGCGCGCGCAATATGCAGGTAGTCGGCAAGTTCTACTTCTGATCCATCGATAATCCGGATTGCACCAACGCCCGTCCTTTCCATTGCGGAAGGGGCGGGCGTTGTGTTTTCGAGTCCGAGCCGCGACCGTAAGAAGCTGGGAGAGAACTCGCCAAAATTGGCCAGGCAGGCGGAAGCGCCTGCCCCACCATTAAAACGATGCACTTGCTTTGGTGGCGCAAGCGGTTCCGCCGCGATTTGCGATTTTTTCACAGCCCCTAAGGGAGCGGTTGCCGGCGGTTACAGGACTGCCCCTTAATGGCCGCCCTTCAGATGCATATCCATGAACTCCAGGAAGTATTTCCAATCCCCGGGCATGGTGCCGTGAGGGCCGTCGTGCATGTAGTAGCCGATGGTGTGGAAGATGGGCTGTCCGGCGGCGGGCATTTGATCCGTGCCCAGGCCTTGCTTGCCCAAAAGGCGAAAGACCGGTTCGGCCGCAACGGCTGCCAGGAATTCGCCTTTCGGATCGGACCAGTAATCGGTGGTCCCGGTCTGTAAAAGCACCGGGCGCGGCGCCATCAGCGCGACCAGCATATTGGCGTCCACGGGCAATTGGTCCACGTGAGCGGCGTAGCGGGCGTAATTGGCGCAGAACTGATAGGGGAAACGGCCGGGCGCTGTAAGGTGGGCGATGGTTTCGCCGTAATTGCGGCGGCTCAGCGCCGCGCCGCCTTCGCCCGAACAACCGGCGATGACCAGGGCGAATCGGGTATCGCGCGCACCGGCCCACATCACGGTCTTGCCTAACCGCGAGACGCCGTAGATGCAGACACGCTTTGCATCCACCGCTTTGTCGGTTTCGAGGTAATCCAGGGCGCGGCTCATCCCCCAGCCCCAGGCGGCGATGGCGCCCCACTCGTCCGGCGCCGGCTCCGTCTGGCCGGGCTTGAGGTAAAGAGCGCGGACGCCGGAGGGCAAACCGCCGAGAAAATCCCCCTCGATATCGCCGTAGTAGATGGCGGCGACGCCGTATCCGGCGGCCAGCAGGTCGTCGATTTTCATGCGAAACATGCCGCTGCCGCGCTCGGCGGGAACGCGCTTGTGGTCGCGATTCCAAATCTCGCCCAGCTTGATGCCGGGGTCGTCGAAGGTGCTGGCGTTGGGGGAAAAATCGATGCAAAGCAGCAGCGGCACCGGCTTCGCCGCGCCCGCCGGGACGTAGACGACCAGATCCTCCTTGGGGCCGTTCTTGTCCTTCGAAAAGTAGATCGTGACCTGCTTGCGGATGGCCTTTCCATCCATCGCCGGCGTGCCGTTATCGAACACCTTGAAGGTCATGCCGGCGGGGCGGCCGGGAGAGCGGCCGTATTGATTTTCTTCGAAGAGACGGACGACTTCGGGGCGGCGTTTCCCGGTCCAGGTGCGAGCGTCGCGCACCAGTTTGCCGTTGGCCATCTTCAGCGGATCGGGAAGCTGATATGATCCGACGAGTGCATCGTCATAATTCACCGGGATGCCCGCGGTCACCCTGGGCAGCGAGGCCGGCGCGGGGGGCGGATTTTGGGTCTGGGCTTCGAGAGCGAAGCAGATCGCGATGGCGGCGAAGCAGAACGGGGGTCGCATGGCAATATCCTACCGCCTATTCAGCAGAGTAGGCATGGCCGTCAGCGTGACACGCCATCAGGCAGCACCGTATCCCCGCGCTGCTGTTCGTCGGGGATACCCCTTGGTCCGCCGTAAGCCGAACCCGGCTCAGCCGTGAAGGCCTGGTTGGCCAGCTCCAAGGCCGCATCGGAACCGCAAGCCGACAAAGAGCCCGAGATGGATCCTCGGCGGCCAGGGTGGGCCCCAGCGGTCCAGCCGCCATACATCACGCCATCGATTCCGGCGCTGAACGCAGCGCGAACCGACCCGATGGAAGCGCTGCTTGTAAGTAGACCGCTTATGACACTTGCCAATAAACTACGTAGCGTTTGTCGAAGATACTGTTCAAGGGAGCCAAGGTAACGTCCTTGGATTGGCCGGTAATTCGGAATGTCAGCGGCTGGTCGCCCGGCTTTACCCACGAAGCGAAGTCACCAGTTGGATGCAGTGCGGGAACATCCATCGGAGGCGGTGGCTGGAGATCCGGCTGATTCGAACTTGTTGGTGTGGACTCACTCCCGCGACGCAACGCAGGTGCACTGGGGCCTTCCTGCAAGTGCTCGTTCAAGCCCTCGGCGCCGAAATCGCCGGCCAGCACCAACGGGCCGTATAAGAACGCCTGCGTGTGCGGATCGTCGGGAGTGGCTTCCGTGGTTAGGTGCATGCGCATCTCCATTTCCACCCGATCGCCAGTTTTCCAGGTGCGCGTCAGGGCGAGATAGCTTCCTGGCGACGACGAGGCTTCGAGCGCCTTCCCGTTGAGCTTGATAACCGGCGCCGAGCGGAGCCACGCCGGAATTCGCAGCCGCAGCGCCAGTTCGGTGGGTCGCTCCGCCGTCACTTCCAGCGCCGTGCCGGCTTGCTCCGGAAATTTGGCTTCCTGTTTGAGCCGGAAACCCTTCTCTACCCAGTTCACTTCGGACGGAATAAACAAGTTGACGTAAATGCCATCCTGGTCCCGCCAGTAAATGCTATCGTTCAACTTACTGTATTCCTCCACGCCGGTGCCGGTGCAGCACCAGAATGACTGATCCTCGGTATTGAAGGTCTTGTAAGCTCCCGGTACCAGCGAAAGATAATACTGAGTGTGACCGCTTTGGGGACGGATGGTCCCGATGCGCATGTTGAGGATGGACCGCTCGTAGTAATCGAAGTAGCGCGGGTCGGCGGTCCAGCTAAACAGCTTGCGCGTCAGCTTAAGCATGTTATAAGAGCAGCAGCACTCCGCGGTGGCCGATCCCCGAGTGTTATTCAGTTCCCAGGCAATGTGGCGCGGCTCCGCGTTCCAGTGTTCGTTGTTACTGGTGCCAGTAGTGACGTAGGAACGCGCGCTGGTGACTTCGTACCAGAAATACTCCGCCACGTCGTGAAAGCGCATATCGCCCGAGAGTTCGTATCGCCGGGCCGCGGCGATCGCCTGCGGCACGTGAGTATTCACGTGCAGGCCACGCAGCTCGTCGCGGCGGAGTCCCAGCGGATTGACGAAGAGTTTTTTGGTGAAACGGTCGCCGGTTTTGGCCCACTGCTCGTTTCCAGTAAGCGTGGACAGATTGTATAGCGATTCCGCCATGCCGCCGAACTCGATGTTCAGAATCTGTTGCATGTGATCTTCGGTCTTCGCGGCGCTCCACCGATCGGTCCAGTCCGCCATGGCCTGAGCCACTTCAAGCGCCTGCCGGTTGCCCGCGAACTGGTACATGTCGATCATCCCGGCCATGATCTTGTGGATGGTGTAGAAGGGCGCCCAGGGAACGCGGGGGGCGTTGGGACGGAACGGCGCCGAAGGGTCGAAAGGCCGGCCTGAGAGTTTGTCGAGTCGGTCGAAAAGCTCGGTGGGGAATGCGCTCAGATAGCCGCCGCCTAGTTCTTGCTGCACCTTGGCCATTTCGGCCACCATGTAGTCGGCTTTGGTTTTCGCTTCCAGGTCGCCAGTGGATGCGTACAACTGGGCGCTGGCGGGAAGGAAATGGCCGGTGAAATGGCCTCGCAGTTCGGTGCCGTGTTTGCCATCGGCGGGCGATTCCCAGCCGCCCAGGGGCTCGGCGCCGCCCACCGGAAGCCCGGCGTTCCGCCGGAAATTGTGGAGCAGGCGGTCGGCCGCCAGGCGGCTCATATAGCCGCGGTTCCAGTCGGCCGCGTCCTTGTATACACCGCCGCTGACGCGCACCTGGGTCATGGGGAAAGGCTCTGCCTTCAACGCTACTGGGATTCCCGAAAACTCAATCGGACCGTCGAACGGCGATACTTCGGGCAGCGGACGGCGACGCCGCTGCTCGGGCGCGAGCGTGGCGTGTTGCTGCGCGGACACCGGCAAGGGAGCGGCCGCCGCCGCACCAGCCAGGAGGGCCGCGAACCTGCGCCGCGTCGGCGGTAAAATAGAATCCTGGGTGCTCGTCATGATTGCTAGTCTACCCCTGGGGGGCGGGTTGGTGGGCATGGTCAGATTTGCGGAAGGCAGAACCAGATTGCTACACTAAAGCTTCAATCCGGCCAGGTAGCTCAGCTGGTAGAGCGCAGCCCTGAAAAGGCTGGCGTCGGCGGTTCGATTCCGTCCCTGGCCACCACATTCTAAACGAACATCGCTACCCGATGTTCGCCTTGTCGCATTTCTCTTGCTCCATCAGTTTCCAAATCTCCCGCGCCGTGCTGCCGGTCCTGGCGATGTGCTGCCGCGCCAGCTTGGCATAACGTTCGGTCATCTTGATATTCGAGTGGCCGAGGATTTTGGCGAGCTCGTAAAGATCGCCGCCGTTCATCATGAACCTGGAGGCAAACGTGTGCCGCAGGTCATGGAAGCGGAAGGCCTCGATCGCCGCCCTTTCGAGCAGGTCCTCGAAACTCCCTTCCACACGCTGCCGCCCGCTTGTCGCGCCCGGTTCCGGCGGAAAAATCCGATCCTCTCCCATCACAGCGGGAAACCGCTGCCGTTCGCCGGCAAGTTCAGGAAGCATCGGGACGTACCGCATCTTCCCGCCCTTCAGCTTCGCCCTCACCGCCAACAACCCCTCGCTGTACATCACGTCGCGCCATCCAAGGCCGAAGATTTCTGACGCGCGCATCCCCGTGGTAACGGCGATGAGCACGATCAGCCTGAGACGATAGAACGTCCTGTTGATTTTCTTAGTGCCTTTGCAATACATTTTCTCGTCGAGAGCCTGCTTGAGCCTTTTCAGTTCCTCTTCAGAGAGGTACCGATCCCTCTGATCGTCGGGCCGCCTCACCTCCACCTGATCCGCGGGGTTCCGCTCGATACCGGTCTCCCTGGACCAGATCGTCGAGGCCTTCTCCATCATGTGGTGCATGACGTTGAACTGCCGCACGGCCGTCCCCGGCGACAGTTCGCGAACGGCGGTCAGATCTTCGTACCAGCGCGTGACGGCGACGCCATCAATCTCGCGAACGAACGAGCGTCCCAATTCGGATCGGATGCCATCCAAAACGCTTTTCTCCCGGCTCGCCGAACGCTTCTTCAAACCGTAATGCGTCCAGTACCGATCGATCAGCGCCGACATCCGGAAATTGACCTCCCGCTTGACATCCATATGCCGGTTTTCATCACGCACCGACATCTTTTTCCGCTCGATTTTCCGCGCCAGCTCATGTGCGCCGTGGACCCGCAAGCTTTTGTTTCTGCCTCCTTCCCTCCAACGGACTTCAAAAACGCCATCGGACTTCCTGTGAATAGACACTTCAAAGCTTCTCCGGCTCTGAGCAGGAATCTGTAAGACCCCCCAGTTTTATTGGATTTTCGAGGTTTTAGGCCGTCGGGCGGATTAAGTTCCACAGCCCTGGAAGTGAGTGGTCGCCAATGTTCACGGACCTTT
>JBEKZL010000106.1:0-28974 GCA_049509915.1 Bryobacteraceae bacterium
CCAGAGGTCCATGATGTGGTCGTAGTCGGCCTCGCGGAAGTAATACCAGACGGCGGCGGTGGGCGGCACCACGTTGGGCTGATCGCCGCCATCGGTGATCACATAATGGGAGCGCTGCGCCAAACGCAGGTGCTCGCGGCGGAAGTTCCAGCCGACGTCCATCAGCTCTACCGCGTCGAGCGCGCTCTTGCCGCGCCACGGCGCGCCGGCGGCGTGGGCGCTTTCGCCCTTGAATGAGTATTCCACCGACACCAGGCCGTTCTGGTTGACGGACGGGCCGTAAGAGACACCGAAGCCGGCCGCTACGTGGCAGAACAGAACCACGTCGACGTCCTTAAACATGCCCTCGCGGACGTAGTAAGCCTTGGTCCCGACCAGTTCCTCCGCCACGCCGGGCCACAGGCGAATGGTGCCCTTCAGGTGCTCGCGCTCCATCACTTTCTTGACCGCCAGCGCCGCCAGGATATTCAGCGGCACCCCGGAGTTGTGCCCCTCGCCATGGCCGGGAGCGCCGGCGACAAGCGGATCGTGGTATCCCACGCCGGGCTTTTGCGAGGCCTGCGGAATGTCGTCGATGTCCGAGCCCAGCGAAATCACCGGCTTGCCTTCGCCCCAGCTTGCCACCCACGCGGTGGGAATGCCGGCATAGCCGCGCTCAATCTTGAAGCCGGCTTTTTCCAGCACGCCGCTGAGATACTTGGAGGTTTCCACTTCGTGAAAACCCAATTCCCCAAAACTGAAGACGCTGTCGACCATGACCTGCGCCTGTTTCTTCATGCCGTCGATCTGGCCTTCGAGATCGGCCTTCATCCCCGCTTCCCTTTCGGGCGAGACAGCCGTCTGCGCCATCGCACAGGCGGCGAAAAGAACCGCTATCGATACACTTCGCACTTCGGACCTCCCTGATTGAGTTACGGATATTGGGATCAGTGTAACCCGCCGCGATTGATTCCGTCTCCACGGGGCAGTTTTCTCAGATTAAGTTTGCGTGGGGTGGAAGGATCCGTGCGGAAGCGACGGGCGTGAGTGTCAGATGCGGCGGAGGGGGCGACAGGTTTCAAGCGCGACAGCACTTCTTGAACTTCTTTCCGCTGCCGCAGGGGCATGGCTCGTTCCGCCCGACCTTTCTGCCTGGTGACGGACGTCGCCAAAGCCGGCCTCGCGCTGGCCACCGGAACCTTCGACGCCTCCACCATCACCGCCTTTGCAACCGCGCACGGAGCGGCGACCGAAACCTACCGCCTTCGGCGGCGTCACGTTTGGCAAGGTGGTAACAGCCGGAGTCACTGCCCAGGCCGATAACGCTCAGGACGCCAGCACCCTGGCCAGCCTGCTGCAACTGCTGGTCAATATGGCCCAAATGCAATCCACCACCAACACCTCGGCCGCCACGCTGGCCTTCGGCCTGACGATCAAGACATCCGGCGCCACGCTGGTCCTCACCCTCAGCCTGCCCGAATCCCAGTTCCAGCAATTGCTCGCCCCCGGTGCGAACGGTTCCAAGCACCGCACCATGCGCAAGATGTAGGCGCCCGCCAACATTGGATCCGTTTCAGCCCTCTACGGTGAAAACCGGCCAGGCGCGTCTCCGGCTTTTGTGCGGCCGCGTCTCGGCCGATCGGGCGAAAGAACGGAAAACACGCAGCCTGTCATCATGTCTTCCATTTACCGGTGCGCGATGCGCTGTTCCGCTTCCATGATGTTCCTCAAAATGTCGTTGATTCGAGTAAGGTGACCTTCGCCTTTCGATTTCAGCCAGGCAAGCACCCTCGGTTCGAGGCGCACACTCACGGGCACCTTCGGCCTAATGTCACGCAAGCGCACCATCTGTGCCAATTGCTCATCGGTCAGGTGGGGGATGTCTTCGAAGTTGATGTCGGAATCGTCCCCTACCGCCTGCTTCGCGGCATGGCGCCGAAGAGCCTGTCGCTCCTCCTCACTCCATTTCCTGTTCTTGATATCGTCGGACGTCATTTTTTTCAGCCTTGCGGGCCGAGATAATGCGGGTGATTTCTTCGCCATCGGTCTCCTCCCTGTAAACGTGGACAACCAGCAAAACCGCCGCGGCATCGGGCTCGACACGAGCTGCTCCAATCGCGTGCCAGCGCTGCTCTCCCGTCTCGTCTATCCGGTCGGGACGAACAAGGCAGCGTTCGTCTTCGAAGACCAGCGCCGCCATCTCAAACGAGACTCCGTGTTTCTCCCGGTTCAGCCGGTTCTTTGCTACGTCCCATTCGTAGCACATCTGTATATACAATAGTAGCACGACTTGGCCGCAGCAGGTGATCCATTTCCGGACCGAAGGCCTTTTCGATGCGCAGAGCCATCTCCGCCGTCAAGGTAGCCTTGCCGTGGAGAAGGTCCGACAGCGTGGCGCGCCGCACCTTCAAGACCGCCGCCGCCTTCGAGACACTGAGACCAAGCGCCTCAATCACTTCGGTCCTGATAAGATCGCCCGGATGGGGAGGGTTCTTCATGGGCATTTCGCACGTCCCGACATGGGACTATTCGGCCTGGCATCTACAGACGGAGGCGCATCCAGTTCTAACCCTGCCGGCGCCGTTCCATCGAGTCCAGGACCTCTTCGATCGTGAGGTTCTTTTGCCATTGCATCCGATCCTCTGTATAGTCGCCTGGTCCGGATCGGTGCAAACGCAAGAAGCGTGCCAGGCCGTCGACACCCAACTCGCGCCCCAGAACCCCCAGCGCATGGCGTTCAAATTGTTCGTCGGTCATGGTCTCGATACCGCTCATGGCAGGTTTTCCCGACTCCAGGATAGCGGATTTCGCACAGCCACACGCGGCCTGCCGTCCCCGCGCGAGGCCTTTCGGACAAAGTCGTCGTCGGTCGTAAGCAGGACATCGACCCGCGCCGCCTCTGCCGAAGCCAGGTGCAAAGCATCGAAAACGCCGTAACCCAACCCATGGAGCCACCTCGCCCGATCGGCAATCTGGTTGTCTGTCTCAATCACGTTGGATGCAAGCGCCAGCAAGGCTGCGTTCGCCAATTTCCTCTCCATGCCCGGATTTCTGTCGACCTCATCGATTAGTGCGTCGCTCGAAATCCATTCGACCACCCCGTCGCGAACCAGCTTCAGTACCCGTTCCACAACCTCTGCCTCCGCGCGAATCCGAGTTTGCTTCGGATCGTCGGTGAGGCGATTCAAACAGCAGGAATCGAGGTATATCTTCACGGCTCCGGGGGCCCTATCCGCGGTGCCCTCGACAGGTTATCATGGCAGCGCTGCGTGAAGGAGGAATCCGGCGCAGCGGCTGCTGTCACCGGTTTCTGGCGGTGGCCTATTCATCGGGCGCTAGGCGCGGTGCCATCGCGGAAGATGTTCTGGACGCGCGGCCAACTTGCGCCACAACGCAGACCTAAAAAGGCGGTCGCTGCGGATATTGAGCCCCCGAAATTCGGCTATTGAGGGGCCGCGTAAGGGCGGCGTTATCGGCTACGCGGTCGCCGTTGTGCTTGCCTTGGCGGGAGGTTACTGGCTGTTCAATTGTGGGGCGGTTCAAGATCGTCCGCCGGATCAACGAGCCATTAGGTCCACTGGCCCCAGGTCCAGCGAGAAAACGGCAGGCGACACGCGCGTTGATTGCTGCGAGTGGGTGGGACCATTCACGCGTTCAGATGGCACTCCCGTGGAGGGCTATTGGAGAAATAAAGCGGGATGCGCCGGACTATGCCCTTTAGTAGCGCCAGCGAAGGAGCCAACGCCCTCGCAGAAACCGCCGATCTACGTGGGCCCACGCGGCGGTCGATTTCACTACAGCAGGAACGGCAATAAGGTATACGAGCCTCGCAAATAGTCGCGCGCGGGAGCGCACAGCCCTTCACCCCACCAGCACCGTCTCCACCAGCACCAGCGACACCGCCGTATAAATCACGTCGAACCCGATCAGCATTTTGAGCCAGCTCTCATTCTCCGGGCCGATCGGGTTACCCGCCATCAACTGCATGCTCAACTGCATGGCGCCCAGAAGGGCCGGCACCAGAATGGGATAAGTCAGCATGGGCAGCATGACTTCCCGCAGGCGGATATTCACGGTCAGCGCGCTGGTCATGGTGCCGATCACGGTGATAGCCCAGGTGCCGAACAGGAATACCAGCGCCAGCCATCCGTATTGGCCCATCCAGCGCACGTTGTAGAACACGCTGAAGACCGGTAGCGATACCAGTTCCATGCCCAGCAGCAGAACGTAATTGGCGATAGCTTTGCCCAGGAACAGCGCGGCGCCGGAGACGGGCGAGGCAATCAGCGCATCCAGGCAATCGTTGGGGATCTCGCGCGCGAAGCTGCGGTTCAGGATCAGTGTGCCCGCGAAAGCAAATGCGATCCAGAGCAGGCCGCCGGAGATTTCGCGGGTCGTATCTTCCTGCGCGTCGAAGGCGAAGCTGAAGATTAAGAGGATCACCAGAGCAAAGGCCAGCGAGGCGTTGACGGCTTCCTTAGTGCGGAATTCGGCGCGCAGGTCCTTCAGCGCGATCACCCAGACGTCGCGGAAGAAGCGCATCAGGCTTCTCCGTAGCGGGCGTAGATCAGCGTCGGGTCGGCGGCCATTTCGGGCGTCGCCTCGCCGTGAAACGCCACCTGCCCGCGGTTGATCAGCGCCACATGCGTCGCGAGTTCCATGGCTTCGCGCAACTGGTGGGTGGACATCACGACGGTCTTGCCGGCGGCCAGAGCCTCGCGCAGCAGGCGCTGCAACACGCCGATGGCGCGGTCGTCGAGCGCGGTGAACGGCTCGTCCAGCAGCAGCACGCGTGGATCGTGCAGGAACGCGCGCGCCACCGCCAGGCGCTGGCGCATGCCGCGCGAGAATTCGCGCACCAGGCCGTTGGCCGATCGCTCCAGCCCGGTGCGTTCCAGCCATTCCAGCGCCGCGCGTCGCGGATTTTCCAACGCGTACAGGCGCGCGTACAGCATCAGGTTTTCGAGCGCGCTCAGCTCGTCGTAAACCGAAATGCCATGGCCGATGAAGCCGATCCGTCGGCGCGCCTCGGTATCGCGCGGCAACGCGCCGAAGATTTTGACTTCGCCTTTACCGGGCCGCGAAAAGCCCGCCACGATGCGCAGCAGCGTAGTCTTCCCTGCCCCGTTGCGCCCGATCAGAGCCAGGCAGGAGCCGGGTTCGACCTCGAAGCGGATATTGCGCAGGGCCGGGTAGTCGCCGTAGAATTTCCAGACGCCCTCTACGGCAACCGCGCTCATGCGTTGCCCTGGGCGCGATAGAGCAGAGCGAATCCCAGGGTCAGAATGCCCAGCGCCAGGCCCAGAATCAAGCCCGCCCGCGAGTAAATGCGCGGCATGATCGGCTCGATCTCGGGGCCCGATTCCGGCTGGGCGGCACTGTCGTCGGCGGCTGGCGCGGCGGCGGCTTCTTCCACCGCTCCGGTCAGCTTCACGCTGTACACGGCGGCGTTCAGGCCGTAGATGTGCGCCTGGGTGCGAGGTTCGGCCCCGAGATCCTGCAGCCCCTGGGCGTCCAGCGTCACGCCTTTGGGCGCGATCAGGTACGTGTTCTCGTCTGCCGTCGCCACCCGGCCGGCATACGCCGCGCCTTCCGTATAAGGCACCGCGTAATTCAGGTCGAGGCGGGTTTCGCCGGGCTTGATTTCGAATTTGGCGGCGTAGGTATCGGCGCGCGCGGTCTTCTCCGAAGGAGCCGGAACGGCCATTCCGTCCGGAGCGGTAGCCGTGATCTCGACCTTCCCCGCCGCCGCGGCCGGCAAGTAGAAAGGCAGCGTTCCCGCGGCCGGATCGAACCAGGTGGTCTTACCGGTATTTTCGACCAGATAGGTTTCGCTCACCGTCATCCGGCCGCCGCCGGGCTGGAACAGAATCATGTGCTTGGAGACTTTCACCTCGGCCGGCTGGCGTTTGGATGCGTTGTACACATCGACCGCGATGCCGGTGGTGGGAGTGCCGGGCGGCATCATATGGTTGTAGATGACTTTGTCGATTTCGACGCGCACCATCGACGGACCTTGCGCGCCGGCCGTGGCGTCGATACGAAAAGCGCCGGCGGCGTCGGTCTTTGACGAAGCTACCGCCTCCATGCCGCCCTGCCCGAACTTATACAGCGTAACGGTGGCGCCAACTTGCGGCTGGCCGGTAGTGCGGTTGACGACCGCGCCGGAAACTTCGGCCATGAGCGGCACCGAGGCCAGCAGCGGGAAAAGCAAAGCGATCTTCTTCATGCGCTGGCCGCCTTCATGGATTTGCCGCACTCGCCGCAGAACTTGAGGCTCTTTTCGAATGTCGCCCCGCAGGAGGGACACACGAAAACGATCGGCTTGGTTTCGGTGGCGCGTTCGGCCTTCGGTTTGGGAGCCGGCGCCGGCGCCGCCGCGGCGGGCTTTCCAGCCAACTGCGCCTTGAGCCGGTCGACTTCCGCCAGCACCGCGGCCAGCTCCTTCTGAAGGTCTTTCTTCGTGTTCTGATAATCCGCGTCGGAGAGCTTGCCCACGCGGTACTCGAACTGCAAATCGCGCAGGTTTTCATAGATGGCGGCCTTACGGTCGTCCAGGTGGGCAAACGGCGATTCCGGTTCGGCGGCGGGCAGGTCGCGGGGCCGGATAGTAAGGATGAACGCGATAACGGCGATCGCGAGCACCGAAGTAATTGCGATGATCACCGCGGAAGCTTCACTCCAAATCGGCCAGATCCTTCTCGATCTGGTCCTTATATTTCGACAGCGCCGGGTCGTCGATCTCGATCGTTCCCAGTTCGGGCAAGGGCCGCGGTCTGCGATATTTCCGAATAAACCACCACACCACCAGCAAACCGGCGGCGACGGCGGCGTAAGGCACCACCCATCCGGCGCTCGAAGGCGGGGCCAGGTAGATGCCCGGGCCGTACTCGCGCACAAAGGCGTCGATGATCTGCTGGTCGCTCATGCCCACCGCCTGCATGCGGGCGATGCGCTCCTTGGCCGGCTTCGAAAACCCGCACTCGAGCATGCTGCAGGTAGCTACCGAATCCTTGCAGCCGCACTGGCAGGCTAGGCGCATGCCTACGCGGCGCGTGTCCAGGCTGGGCTTTTCCGCCGCGGTCTGCGCGAGGGCAGCCAGGGCCAAAAGCAGGGCCAACACGATCAGGTGGAGGTTGCCGGCGGGCAGGCCGTACCGCCTGCCCCACCAATGCACTAAGCCAGCCTGCGCCGGTTGGCAACCGGCGCGCAGGATACCATCCTGCCCCACAGCCTTACGCTTTGACATGCGCCTTCGCTACGCCCACCACGCTGGTGCGAGCGTACTGCATTTTCACTTTGCTGGGAACCAGGCAGATTAGCGTGCCGCCAATCAGGACGAGGCCGCCGAACCAGATCCAGAATACCAGCGGGTTCACGTAAGCCTGGATGATGGCACGCTGGTTATCGTCCGACATTCCGGCGAAATTCAGGTACAAATCTTCGTTGGGCCGCTGGCGGAGGCCGATCTCCGAGGTGCCTTGCCGGCTGGCCTTATAGAAGCGCTTTTCGGGTTCCAGAGTGCCCAGGTTCTCGCCATCCTTGCTCACCTGGATGATGGCCTTATGCCACTGGTATTGATCGTTTTCGCCCTGGTCCATGCGATTCATGTGCAGCGAATAGTGGCCGATTTGCATAGTGTCGCCCTGGGCCATCTCGCGCGTATCGCTCAGGTTGAACGCCTTGCCGGTGATGCCGATGAAGATCAGCACAATCGCCATGTGAACCAGGTAGCCACCGTAGCGGCGCGTGTTGCGATGGGTAAGCTCCACCACTGCGTGGGGAAGCGAAAATCCGCTTTTGGCGGCGATGGAGCGCGCGCCCTTGTAGAATTCCACGATCACGGTCAGCGCCACGAACAGGCAAAAACCGAACGAGATAAGCGCGTAGGGATGGCGCACGCCGGCAGCGAACAGCGCGACTACCAGGACCACGGCGGCCAGCCCGGGCCATTGGAAATTCCGCCGCAGGCTCTCGCCCGAAGTGCGCCGCCATGCAAACAGCGGACCCACCCCGGTCAGGAACAACAGAAACAGGCCGATGGGCACCATCAGGCGGTTGAACCAATCGGCGTCGAGCGAAATCTGATCTCCGGAAACGGCTTCGGAAATCTTCGGGAACAGCGTGCCCCACAGCACCGCGAAACAGCTCGCCAACAGAATCAGGTTGTTGAAAAGAAAGCTCGATTCTCGCGACACCACGGCTTCGAGCTGCGAATCGCTCTTCAGATAATCCAGCCGGTCCAGAATCAGGTAAATGGTGCCGGCAATGCCGATGGCGAGGAAGCTGACGAAGTACTTGCCGATATCGGACCGCGCGAAGGCGTGCACCGACTGCACCAGCCCGGACCGGGTCATCATCGTGCCCAGGATGCACAGGAAAAAGGTGGTTGAAACCAGCACGATGTTCCAGACCTTCATCATGCCCTTCTTTTCCTGCATCATGACCGAATGCAAGAACGCGGTGCCGCTCAGCCAGGGCAGCAGGGAAGCGTTCTCCACCGGGTCCCAACCCCAGTAGCCGCCCCATCCCAGCACGTGGTAAGCCCAGGCCGCACCCAACATAATGCCGGTGCCCTGGAACAGCCAGGTGATCAGCGTCCATCGGCGGGTGGTATGAATCCAGCCTTCGCCAGGCTGCCGGGTAATCAGCGAGCCGATGGCGAAGGCGAACGGCACGGCGAACCCCACGTAGCCCAGATACAGCATGGGCGGGTGAATGGCCATAGCCGGGTATTGCAGCAGCGGGCTCAGGCCACTGCCGTCCGGAACCGACGTTATGAGCTTATCCACGGCCAGCATCTTGAAGGGGTTGGCCACGAAATTATTCATCAGCAGGAAGAAGGTCTGGACCGCAGACAGCACCGCCACGACGTAGGGCATCATGTCGCGGTGCTTGCGGCGATTGGTAAACACCACCACGGCGGCGTAGGTAGCCAGCAGCCAACTCCAGAACATGAGCGAGCCTTCCTGCCCGCTCCACCAGGCGGCGAACTTATATACCGTCGGCAGGGTTCGATTGCTATGCTCGGCCACGTAAGCGAAGCGGAAATCGTTGGTCAGCAGCGCGTGCAGCAAAACCGCGGAGGCCAGGGTTATGAGGACCCAGACCGAGTAAACCGCCCTGCGGCCACTAGCGATCAGAAACGGTTTGTTATTGATGCGGCCGGCCACGGAAGCCACGGCGGCATAAATCGCCACCGCGAAGGCCAAGAGAATGGCCAGGGATCCGAAATTCTCCATATCCCACCTTTATAAGCTGGCTTTGGTCCCGCTGTTGATGTTGGGAAGCGCCTGGCCCGGTTTCAGGCTCGGCTTAGCCTCGTATTTGGAGGCGCATTTGGCTTGAATGTTGGTGGCGTGAAAAGTCCCGTCCCGGTCCATTTTGCCCTCGGCCAAAGCCTGGGCGCCATCGCGGAAGGTGTCCGGCAACGGATCTAGCCCGCTGTAGACCACTTTCAGGTCCTGCTTGTCCTGCTTCAGCACGAAGAGTACCTGCTTGCCGCGATGCTGAATGGACCCGTCGGCCACGTCCCCGCCAACCCGCAGCCGTTGTCCGTAAGCCCGGTCCCCCATTTGGCCGAGCTCGGCAACCGTCTTGTAGTAGGTCTTGCTGCCGCCGGAACCCGCCATGGCGAGCCACACCATCACTGCCAGAATAATGGCGATCAGAATAGCGAACTTGCCGTATTTCTTCATCCGATCCCTCTAAAGTCACAGTATAACCCCAAAGTAAACCTCGATAATCGGGTGTTTTTGGTTCTTTTGTGGGGATATGCAACACCCCCCATTTTGGCAGATGGGGCCGGTTGGCCTCCACCGTGTGAGAAAATAAGCGGCTGACGTCTCGTGCCCCATGCCGGTCGATCTCTTGCATCAAACCGCGATTCGGTGGAACGATCCGGATCCCAAGTATGTGCCATTGCTCCGCGAGGGTGGCATCACGGCTGTTTTGACTTCTCCCAACGAGGGTTTCGAGAAGGCCTGCGCGGCGGCGCACATTCACGTGATTCACGACGACGAGGTGCGGTTCGTGAGCCTTGCCGACGCCTCGAAGGCGGACTCCAGCCGGGCCGTGGCCTTTCGCGCGGGATTGTGGCCGGGCGTGCATGCAGGGGATCCGACGGAGGCCTCGGCCACGCGCGGCGTGTGGATCGATCAGAACTGCTACCTGGTCGAATGCCTGCGCGCGTTGTATCCGAAGGTTCCGCCGGTGTTAGGGTACCTGCCTAACAAAGAAGCCGGTGTGCCGCCGGAGCGCTCGGTGCCGTTCCATACGCTGGAACTGGCGCTGGCCGAAGCCTGGATGTGCGGCGGCAACTTCGTCATGGCGCTGGAGGAGTGGTTCCGGAAGTCGCTGTTGAAAGGCGCGGACGACGCCCTGGCGGCCTGGCGCAAAATCGGGCGCACGGCGGCCTGGCTGCGGGAGAACCCCGCGGTGTTCGGCCAGCCGGTACAGCGCAATATTACCGTGCTGATCGAAAACAAGGACGATCTCCTCGAGATCGCCAACCTGGCTTACCGGCACAACGTCTCGCCGGCGGTGGTGCCGGCGGCTAACCCGCCGGCGCCCGACCCGGCGCGGTGCCTGGAGTTGGTGGCCGTGGGGATTGAAACACCCGCGGCGGACGCGCGGCGCCGAATCCTGGCCAATGCCGAGGCGGGGACGACCCTGGTTGTGGACGCACCGGGCGCCCAGGCCTGGTGGCGCGCGGCGGGATTGAAGCATCTGAGAGAAGATCCCGACCGCGACTACTATTCGCTGGGCAAGGGGCAGGTGGTGGCGTATAAAGAGCCCGTGCTCGATCCGTCAGACCTGGCTTTCGACATGATCGATTACGTCACCGAGAAACGGCGGGCTACGCGCGTCTTCAACTGCAACGCCGCGGTGGCGATGGCCGGCCGGGCGGTGCTCTACCTCCTCAACTACGGGCGACCTCAGGAACTGCCTGTGTTAGCCCGCATTCAAGGCAGTTTCACCAAGGCGACGCTGCTGCGGCCGGAAGCCGCGCCACAAGCGGTGAAGATATCCCGGCGGGGCACCAGTTCGGAGGTCACGCTTCCCCAACTGGAGCGTGCCGCCGTCGTGATTTTCGGGTAAGATCGGCATAAGTGTAAGGAGGGATTCCATGGTGAACAGGAGAGATTTTCTTCGTTTTGGCGCTTTGGCTGCATGCGGGACGGTTCCCGGACTGAGACTGGCCGAAGCCGCACCGGTGAGCCGCGCCTATTTCGGACTGCATCCCCTGATCGAGCGGAACCCCAAGGCCGTTTTCATCCGGCGCACCCATGTCGCCAACAAGATGGACGGGCCGGCCAAACTCCGCGAGGGGCTTGCCCTTTCGCGCCAGATTTTCGTGCCGATGGACAAGCCGGGCATCCCGCTCACCCACCGGATCGTGCTGAAGCCGAACGCCACCGGCGTCTACGACCGGCGGCGCGCGCTGGCCGATAACTGGGGCGTGGGCACGGACCCGCAATTCTACGAAGGCATGGTCACGGGGTTGCAGGAACTGGGCCTGAAGCGGTTTCACTTCGTGGAGTCGACCGGCTACGACACCTGGGAGATCCGCGGCTTCAACGATATCAACGAACGGCTGGGCGTGGAGATCGGCGAGCCGCTACGGCGTCCCAAGCACCTGCGCGACGGCTACGCCGTCAATTGGGCCAAGGTACCTGACGGCGTGGTATTCCAGCGCATTCCGCACTACGCGCCGGTGGGCGAGCCCGATACCTGGATTCTGGACATCGCCAAGTGGAAGGCCCACTCCATGTGCCTGACGCAGTCGGTCAAGAACATGCAGGGCCTGGTGGTGCACCCGTTTACACAATTTTGCGGCGGCTGGCCCAGTATCAAGACCAACCCGGTGGTGACGGCCGATGTGAACCCACGGGTCGAACCGCTCGTGAACGACTTTTTCGCCCGGCACCTAAAGGCGAATTTCAACCGGTACGACTCCGTGGCCACCGCCAGCGACCGCGGACTGAGCCCCATGGACCAGGAAATCTGGGCGCACAAGACCTGCGACAACCTGAGCACGGTGTGGCCGGGGCTGGCCATGATCGAAGCCATTTTCGGACGCGACGGCGACGGCTTCAACATCGGCGAGGATCACATGGCTAACATGGTCATGTTCAGCAAACACCCCTTCCTCCTGGACGTGGTCGGGCTCTATCTGGGCGGGCACGAGCCGGGGAACGTTCACCTGTATCGCATCGCCAAGGAGCGCGGCTTAACCGCCACGTTCAATCCCTGGGAGATCCAGATCTTCGAGTGGACGGACCAGGGCCCGGTGGAACGGAAACTGAGCGACTTTCCACGCGTCCCGCTCAAGACCATCTATCTCACCCGCAGGGGCGAAGCGGATCTGCACATGGTGAATGAGCCGTTCGACTACGACAAACACAAGGTCTGAGGCAACCGCTCCCTGGCGGTCGCGGGTCGGTAAGTGGTTGCAACCGTAACCGAGCCGCGGCCGCCAGGGAGCGGTTTTACAGCAGCGGGACGAGCCCTTAGATGTAGGCGATGACGTCGATTTCAACCAACGAATTGCCTGGAATTCCGCCGGCCGCGGCAATGGTGGTACGCACCGGCGGTTCCGAGCCGAAGCGGCCTTGAAAGGTTTCGTTCATGCCGGCATAGTCTTTCAAGTCGTTCAGAAAAACGCTGCACTTCAGGACTTTTTCCATGGAAGATCCGGCGCTCTCCAGTTGCTCCTGGATAGTATCGAGCACATGCTTGGTATGGGCCTTGATATCGCCTTCGAAATGCGCTCCGACACCGGCGATGAAGAGCAGATTGCCGTAGGCGACGGTGCTGTTGAACAGCGGCGTTTTGTCCGGCTTCTTACCGTTCCTGTATAGGACCTTCTTGGTGGGTTTTTCAGTCTGAGCCGCGGCGGGCCCGGCGACAGCCACGGCCGCCGCGGCGGTGGTGGCAACCCCGCCTCCCAGGAAACTTCGTCGATTCGTCTGTTTCATAGCCTCTCTCTTCCTTTACCCGCGCCGTTCGGCGCTGGTCCGGTACTGGTGCTTTTCCGCGGTCCAGCGGGCCTGGCCATATTCGCCCAGTTCCACGGTACCCGACATCCTGCCGCCCTCGGCAGCGCCGGAGAACTCAAAAAAGACGCGCGTGCCGTCGGTAGGGAGGGAACTCCGGAAGCGCACGGTATTGGCGGCAACCGTGCCGGTGAGTTCTCCGGAAGCGAACTCGCCCTGGTGGGTCCCCACAAGTTTGGCGCCGTCCTGCTCCAGCATTAGAGTATGGTTGGCCGAACCGTGAACAAAATCCAGATGCAACTCCCACTGCCCGGCAAGGGCAGCGGGCGGGCCTGACGGCGGGGATGGAGGATTCTCCATTTTCGGCGGATTCGCCAGCAGCGCGTAGAGACGATCGGCCACCACCTTTTCATCGCCTGGCATCATCTGGTAGGGAACGATGGAAACCGAACTGGCCATATTCGCCGGGCGCGCACCGCGGGCCCCGGCGACAACAATGCGCGGGTCGGTATCGAGGACGATCTTGGCGACTTCCTGGCCGGTGATACCGAGTTTGGCTCCATCCCACTCGATGCGTAATTCCGGGGTACGGTTGGAGAGGTCCGCCGAGGGCTGGCGGACGTTGGTGGCGACGCCGTCAACCCGCTTGACGCTGGTGGCGATGTGGTCGAGCCAGGCTTCCCACTGGGCCCATTCGGCCTTATGATCGCGCTTGACCCACATTTCCACGGCGGCCAACATCCCCATGATTTCTTCCTTGCCGACTTTCACGGAGCGGCCGAAAGCGTGGTGCGGGGCACTGTTGATCCAGGCTCCCCGGAGCAGGCTTTTGTCGCCCAGCAGAAGGCCGGCGGCCTGGGGACCGCGGATGCATTTGCCGCCGCTATAGGCCACGGCGCTCGCGCCGCGATCGAGGTGAACATTGGGCTTGAGGGTGAGAATCTCGGCCGCGGCATCGACCAGCACGGGAACATTCTTGCGCCTGGCCACCTCGGCCACCACGCGGGTCCCGAGCGGGCCGTCGTCGCCCGGTCCGCCGAGGATGTAGACCAGGGCCGTGCGTTCGTTGAAAGCGGCTTCGAGTTCGGAGGGGTCGTGTACGATCACCAGTTTGACGCCGAGCATGCGGATGGCGTGGTCGTAGACATTGTGCGAATAGGCGGGCAGGATGGCTTCATTCTTGAGCCCGGCGAGGGTGGGAAGCCGCTGCATGCGCTCCGGATTGCCGCCGGCGATACAGGAAGCGGTGAAGTGAGTGATGGCGGCGCAACAACCGGCGGTCACGATTCCCCACTCGGCGCCGGTGATCTCGGCCAGGCGCGCGCCAACGCCATCCATCAGCTCATCCATGTTGACGAAGCTGCGCGAGGCCTGATCCATGGTGCGCTTGACTTCGGGAAGCGTCTCGGAGCCGGTAATGATGGTGAAGGTGCCACGGGCATTGATGAGGGGCCGTACGCCAATGGAGCGGTACATATCGGCGCCAATAATCAGGGGCGCCGCCACCGCCCGCCGCACGCTTCCCCCCAACGCCTGCATGGCCGCCAGCAATCCGCCCTGCCGGAACAGGTCCCGGCGGCTGTGACCAGCCCAGGGTTGTTTGATGTCTTGCCAGAACGTCTGTGACATAGCTACTATTCTCCTCTCCTTGGCGAAGCCGGTGCGGCGCTTCCTGGCGGCACGTCGCCATCCCCTCGCGCGCGAATTCCCGCGCTGTCCGCCGGCCGGTTGGGACTCGGCCATCAACGGTATTATAGCTGTGGCGGCAGGCACGGCGGCGCGGGACATTATGTTGCAGCCTGGAAGAGTATCGAAACGACTCTCCGAACCGAGGTCGCGGAAATTTGGGTTGAGCCATGTTGCGGGCGCGCCAGCGGACGGCCGGGTTGGCGCCCGGCTGGACCGATTGTCAATCGGTCCGCAGGTTGCCAACCTGCCCCACAGAAAACGGGTCGCCTCATTTTCCTTCAGGACGACGGCCGGCTACGGATTACGCAACCGGAGGATGCCGAAGGCCTGGGGGACGTGAAAGGATTTTGCCGCCGGAGGACGCCAGGCATAGAAGTTACGCTTCTGGCCGGCGCCGGCAATACGGAACAGGCCGATGCGCAGTTCAAGGCCCTCCCGCGGCGAGGGCGGTTCCTTGGTGAGAATGGCGGAAAAGGGGATGCGCATCTCCCCGAACCAGACCTTGTTGGGCGCGTCGATGCGGCCCCGGACGGTATAGCCGGAGTTCCAGGCCATCCCCTGCTGGGTCTTGGGGCTGTCGCGATCGATGTCCAAGTCCACCCATTCGCCGCGCGGCGATACCTGGAGTTCCTTGTAGCGGCCGATGTGGTCGAAATCGGAGCCGATGAAGGCTTCGGCGACGTCCCAGTTCCATAATGCTGGGGTTTCGGCGGCGGGATTGGGATCGGGCTTCAGATTGAGTTCGTCGTAGGGGCAGAGAAAGAGCAGGTAGAGATATCGATCGCTCCAGCGCGCGCGGATTTCGGTGGGTTGGCCGGGAATGGGTTGACCCAGATAGTCGCGGTCGGCGGTGACGCGAGGCGCGGTAGACCATAGTTCGGACTTCGGGTCGGCGGTGGGCTCGAAATCGCGGCTGGAGAAAGCGCTTTCGAGCACGGCGGCGGGATCGGCGGCAGCCAGAAACAGCAGGAACGCGAGCAGAGAATGCATGAATCCACCTTTCCCGTGCGTCGATTTTGAATTCTGGCGGAACGGGTGAGATTCGAACTCACGATACCCTCACAGGTATGGCGGTTTTCAAGACCGCTGCCTTCAACCGCTCGGCCACCGTTCCGCGCCTGGTTCAATTGTACGCCAAAGGGGCGGAAGGCTTCGTCGCGGGGAGCTGAACGGGTGCCTAACCGATTTTGAGACCGCTCGGTTGAAGATGCTCTCCCGGTTGCCGATTTCGCGCCGGCCGCGGGGGCGCCGGTTGACAACCGGCGGGCAGGCGGAACCGCCTGCCCCACCGCTAGTGGGCCAGCAGGAGGATGCCGGCCAGCACCAGCAGATTGCCGGCGGCGCGGCGGCCTCCGATGCGCTCCTTCAGGACCAGGCGCGCCAGGACCGTTTCGAGGAGGAAGCTGCCGGCCGACGCCGGCACGGCGAAACTAAGCGGAGCGCTCTGCACCAGGGCCATAAACGCGAAGAACGAGACCGCCAGGAAGACGATCGAGAGAATCAGGTAGCGGCGCGCGGCAATGATCCGCAGCAGTCGTACCAAGCCCCGCGCATCCACCGACTGCGCGCCGGCCCGCTTCAGCTCGTGGCTCTGCAGCAGATCGCTCACCACGGTCGCCACGATATTAATCCCGACCAGGGCCCACTTCATTCCGCGGACTCCGCACCCGGGGGCCCTACCGACGTGGTGCTGCGCGGGGTGGTGCCGACCAGAGCGGTGCCGGCGAAGATCAGCAGAGTGGCGATCCAGTGCGCGGGGGAAACCTGCTCCCGCAGAAAGAACCAGCCGAGCACGGCCGCCAGCGGATATCCGACCGCGGTAGTGGGCAGAACGAAGCTCAGGTCCGCCACACTGAGCAGCGCCATGCGCGTGAACAAGGAAAGAATCAGCAACACGATGCCGGCGGCAACAAACGGGTCGAGCATGGACCACAGATAGGCCGAGGCGTGCACCGATAGAGTTTGCGGCAGACGCTTGGTGCCCCAGGCCAGCGCCAGGTTGCCGAAGCTCCGCAGGGCGACGAACAGCAAGACCAATAAATATGTACGAAGAAGATGCTCGCGGCGAAAGTTCACGCCCTATTCTAACGATAAGCAAACCGAGGGATGCGCGACCAGGGGGTCGCGCGCGGACGAGGGCGTCCGCCCCACCAAAGGCGGCATTGGGCAGTCATGCCGATGTTGCTTACTGCACTTTGCCGGCCGAACTGACGTCGTGGAATTTGAGTTGAGCCGGGTTTCAAGCTCGTCGGGGGACAGCTGGGCTGCGCCCGGCAGGACCGATTGACAATCGGTCCGCAGGTTGCCAACCTGCCCCACAAAAACGGGTCACCTTATTTTCCTTCACGGCGCGAAACGACGCCGTCAGGCGGCGGCTGCCGAGGACTTGCCGAGGCAGCAATGTTTGTATTTCTTGTTGCTGCCACAGGGGCACATCTCGTTACGGCCGATTTTGGGTTCGGGACGGCGGTAGGGTTCGGGCTTTTGTGCAAAATTGTGCATCTGGGAGGCGGATTCGTTGGGCACGGTTGTGCAATTCTGTGCATTGGCGGGCATTTGTTGGGCAGAGTGGGTTTCGGCGGTTTCCTTCATGGCGGCGAGCATGTCGTCCAGGTTGGCGGGTTCTTCGTTTTCGAGCTTGGGCGGGGTGGCGGGTTCTTCGTTTTCGAGCTTGGGCGGGGTGGCGGCTTTGTCGATGATGAAGAGGGCGGCGCGGAGGCGGGTGGAGGGGGAGGATTTGGGGTCGGTGAGGACGGCGCGGAGGGTTTCGAAGGCGAGATCGGCGAGTTCGACGGCGCGGTCGCGGTAGAGGAGGGCACGGTCGTAGCGGGTGACGGCTAAGGCCTCGCGGAAATCGGGGGAATTGCGGCGCCATTCGGAGAGGGTATTGCGATGGATGCCGGCTTGGGCGGCGGCGTCGGTCAGAGAGGCGCCGTTGGACAGGGCGTCGATGACCCGGAGTTGTGGGGGATTCAGAATAAACATAAAGATGCTTGCGATTACACGATAGCGGGCGAGCGGGGAAAAACGGGGGGTGGGAAAAGCGCGGATTGGCGGTAAGGGGTTGGGACGGAAGGGGTAATCAATATTTTGAAAGTTTGTGACCGAGGGGATGGCACGGGCGCCACGGAGAAATCGCGCTGACGAAGATGGGCCAGCCTCTAGTGGCTGAGAGGTGGGCGAGCGGATCGGCGATATCCAGCGAAGGTATCTTCTTTAGCGGCTAGGGGACGGGGCGTCGCCTTCAAGAAGGCTCAGGTTGTCACGAATGAGGGCCGCTAGTTTCGTGATGTCACCTTTGAAGGAGTCTATCGAGGCCTGGAGCAAGTCGGCTGGCTTCACGTTTTCCCAGGCAATGTAGTAGCCGTTGGCGTGGGCGAGATGGCTCATCAGCTCACGCTGCGCCCTGCCGTTGCCTTCCCGAAAAGGATGCAGGGCGTTGAGTTCGCTCAAATAGTGCGCTGCCCGTTCACTGAACGGCGCTGGCGCAAGGCCGGCCAGATGCCTTTCCGCGGCGAGCTTCTTTAAGAGTTCCGTAGCCGCGCTGGCAATATAAACGTGGTGGCCGAACCGGTTCCCGCCCTTGCTGACGTCGATGGTGCGCAACTCTCCGGCCCACTCGTACACGTCGCGGAAGAGGTACCGGTGGATCGCCTGCAAATGCGCGAGGTCGAACCCGCCTCTTAGAGGAGCACGGGAAAGCTCATAAGAACGAGTGGCAACGAGCGCCGCTTCGGTTTGCTCAAGCGCGGCCGCGTCCGTAATACCAAGACGATTCTTCAGGACACCCGAGGCCGGGTCAAGGTAATGATCATCGACCGAATATCGGGGCATTCTTTGAGCGGCGGTGAATATTGCGAATCACTTCATCGGTGCCGATCTCACCCCGCGCGACGCGGTGCAGGTCGGCAATGGTGGATTCGGGCACCTTCAGACCTTCAAGCTCCTGTTGCGCTATCGCATGGGCGACGGCCCGCATATTGCGTTGAATGTGTCGCTCGGTAATCCTGGCCATTGGCACCCCCTTTTCATAGCATAGCGATTATTCAGGCGGATGCGTCGTTCGGGGTGTTTAACGAGTGCTTAATCGATAGGGCCCGAAAATCCTCCGTGGCGGCACTTTGCTACCATGAAGCTTCGTCACGATTTTCTAATAGAATGTTGCGATTCGAGACCGCCGGAGAGTCCCATGGGGAATGCCTGGTAGCGACCCTCACGGGCCTTCCGGCCGGCATACCCGTACATTCGGAAACGGTCAACCGCGAGCTGTGGCGGCGGCAGCAGGGGTTCGGCCGCGGCGGGCGGATGAAGATCGAAACCGACCGGGCTGAAATCGTGGCCGGGGTGCGGCACTCGCGGACGATCGGCTCTCCGGTTGCCATCATTATTCGCAATCGGGATTGGGCCAATTGGACGGAGTCGCTGCCGGTGGAGAATTTCGCCGGTTCGGAGGCCCACTGGAAGGCCGTCACCCGGCCGCGGCCGGGACATGCGGATCTGGCCGGCGCCATCAAGTACGATTTCCACGACGCGCGCTATATTCTGGAGCGCGCCAGCGCACGGGAAACCACCGCGCGCGTGGCTGTGGGCGCGATCGCCAAGGCGCTGCTGGCCGAGTTCGGAATTGAAGTGCTGAGCCATGTGATCGCCGTCGGCGGCGTGCGGCTGGAACGGCGCGCGGATTGGGACGAACTGGTTGCGCTCAGTAAGAAGGACGACGTGCTGCTGGGCTGCGTGGACGGGGAAACCGAAATTCGCATGAAGGAAGTGGTGGACCAGGCCTATCGAACCGGCGACACGGTGGGCGGCGTTTTCGAAGTGGTGGCGCACGGCGTGCCGGTTGGCCTGGGGTCGCACACGACCTGGGATGCGCGCCTGGATGGACGGCTGGCGCAGGCCATCGTTTCGATACAGGCGGTGAAAGGCGTGGAAGTGGGGTTTGCCGCCGAGGGCGCGGCCAGCTTTGGTTCCGAGGTGCAGGACACGATCGGGTACGACATCGAGGGCCGGCGCTTCACGCGCGGTGCCAACCGCGCCGGCGGACTCGAAGGCGGCATCAGCAACGGCCAGGATATTCTGGTGCGAGGCATGCTCAAGCCCATTTCCACTTTGCGGCGGCCGCTGGAATCGGTGGACCTGGCCACGCGGGAGCCGGCGCTGGCGGCTTATGAGCGCTCCGACGTGGCGGTGGTGCCCGCCGCGGGCGTGATCGGCGAAGCCATGGTGGCGCTGGTGCTGGCCCAAGCGCTACTGGAAAAATTCGGCGGCGACTCGCTGGCCGAGACGCGGCGCAACTATGATGGTTATCTCGAACAGGTGAAGAACTTCTGATCGCTATGGTCTACCCCATTGTAAAATTTGGCGACCCGGTGCTGGAGCGCGAAGCCGGGATCATCACGGATTTCGATACGGAGGAGCTGGAAAAGCTGGTGGCGGACATGTTCGAATCCATGTACGCGGCCAAAGGCGTGGGGCTGGCGGCGCCGCAAATCGGCATCGGCAAGAAAATCTCGGTGATCGATATCTCCAACGGCGAACGGCCCGAAGACAAGCTCGTGCTGGTGAACCCGAAGATCCTCAAAATCGAGGGCAAGCAGGTGGGTGAGGAGGGTTGCCTGAGTATACCCGGCTTTCGCGAGCAGGTTCGCCGCGGCAAGCGGGTTACGGCCAGCGCGCAGAACGTGAAGGGAGTGGAATTCGAAATCACCGGCGAAGACCTGCTGGCGCGCGCCCTGGTTCACGAAATCGACCACCTGTACGGCCGGCTCTACATTACCCATATCAGTCCCCTGAAGCGCGATCTGATGAAGCGCAAGATCAAGAAGATGCAGCGCGCCGGGGAGTGGGGATAGGCGCGGCGGTGCGGGTCGTATTTCTAGGCACGCCCGCATTCGCGGTTCCCACGCTGGACCGGTTGGCGGCCGCCGGTCACGAAGTGGCGGCGGTGGTGACGCAGCCGGACCGGCCACGCGGGCGGGGCCAGCAAGCCGGATTTCCGCCGGTAAAAGAAGCCGCACTCCGGCTCGGATTGCCGGTATACCAGCCCGAACGCATACGGCGTCCGGAGGCGCGGCAGTATCTTGCCGACTTGGCGCCGCGGGCCATGGTGGTGGTAGGCTACGGCCAGATCATTCCGCAATCGATTATCGACCTGGCGCCGCTGGGGATTCTCAATGTTCACGCTTCGCTGCTGCCCAAATATCGCGGCGCGGCGCCCATCCAATGGGCCATCGCGAACGGCGAGACGCGCACCGGGGTCACCATCATGCGCATCGACGCGGGCCTGGATACGGGCGATGTGCTGTTGAAAGCGGAGACCGAAATCGGCCCCGAAGAGAACGCCGTGGAGCTGGGCGGCCGCCTCTCGACCATGGGCGCCGGCCTGCTGATGGAAGCGCTGACCGGGATCGAAGCGGATACGATTACGCCGCAAAAGCAGGATAGCGCCCAGGCGAGCTACGCGCCGCTACTGACCAAAGAAGACGGGCGTATCGACTGGCGCCAGCCAGCCATCGCGATTGACAACCGGGTGCGCGGGTTGCAGCCGTGGCCGGGAGCTTCGACCGGGTGGCGCGGCCAGGCGCTGCATATTTGGCGCAGCCGGCCGATCCGGCTGGCGGCCGATACCGGCGCGGCCGGCACGCTGGCTTCGGTGCGCCCGCTGGTGGTGCGCACCGGGGAGGGCGGCCTGGAGCTTCTTGAAGTGCAGCAGGAAGGCCGCAAGCGCATGCCGGCGGCCGATTTCGCCAACGGCCATCGCCCGGCCGAGAATGAACCCTTGGGAGAGATACCGGTTTGAACCACCTACCGCTCGGATTTGCATATTCCGCCACCTACGCCGGCATCCGTAACGTGGAGAAGGACGACCTGGCGCTGATCGTGACCGGCATGGCCGCGTCGGCGGCGGGCGTGTTCACGCAGAATCGCGTCCAGGCCGCGCCGGTACGGCTGTCGCGGCGGTCGCTCGAGCGCAGCCACGGCGCCGCCAGCGCCATTCTGATCAACGCCGGCAACGCCAACTGCGCCACGCGGACCGGTGACGCGGTCGCGCTCGAAACCGCCAAACAAGCGGCTCGCCATCTTCGTATGCCCGCGACCGAGGTGCTGGTGGCTTCCACCGGGGTGATCGGCGTGGAGCTGGATCCGGCGAAGATCGTCGGCGCCCTGCCACGGCTGGTGGAAGGCCTTTCGCCCGCCCGGTTCGACGACGTTTCCCGGGCCATCCTGACCACGGACCTCCGGCCGAAGACCGCCTCCATTCAGGTGAAGCTGCGGCGCGGACCTGTACACGTGGCGGGTATGACCAAGGGCTCCGGCATGATCCATCCGCAAATGGCTACCACGCTCGGTTTCGTGATGACCGACGCCCGCATTTCGGCGGCGCCCTTGCGAGCCATTTTGAAGCGCGGGGTGGAGCGCAGCTACAATCGCCTGTCGGTGGATGGCGACACCTCGACCAACGATACGCTGTTGCTGCTAGCCAACGGCGCTTCCGGCATCAAGCCGGAGGGCGCGGAACTGCGCAAGGTGGAAGAAGCCGCCGCCGCCGTGATGGAGGAACTGGCGAAGGCCATCGCGCGCGACGGCGAAGGCGCGACGAAGCTGATCACGA
This sequence comes from Bryobacteraceae bacterium, assembly GCA_049509915.1. Taxonomy (GTDB): domain Bacteria; phylum Acidobacteriota; class Terriglobia; order Bryobacterales; family Bryobacteraceae; genus JBEKYD01. The sequence continues at coordinate 22,279 of JBEKZL010000106.1, forward strand.
TTGAAATCGAGGGCGCGGCGTCGGACGACGCGGCTGTGCGGATTGCCCGCGCCATCGCCAATTCTCCGCTGGTGAAAACCGCCGTGGCCGGCTCGGATCCCAACTGGGGCCGGATCATTTGCGCGGCGGGCAATGCCGGCGTACCGTTCCAACCGTCCAAAACCGATATCTATCTGCAAGGAGTGGCGGTCTGCGAGCGGGGATTGGCCGCGCCGTTCTCGGAGAAAGAGCTGACGGGCAAGCTGAACGCGCCCGAATGCGAGATCCGGGTGAAGTTTCGCGGCAAGGGCAGGGGCAAGACGCGCTTCTGGACGTGCGACTTCACCGAAGGCTATATTCGAATCAACGCGAGCTACAGGACGTGAAGAGTGAAGACGCGGAGCGCTTTCGGTCTGACCGTGCTCGCCGCCTGGCCGCTTTTGGGCGCTGGCGCGTCGCCCGCCGATTTCGTTTTGGGCGTGGCCAAAACCCTCTCGACCGGCGACGCGGGGGCCTTTCGGGAAGCCTTCGATCCGGCCATGCCCGGGTTAAAAGCCCTCCAGCGCGGGGCCGGGGCCCTGATGGCGCAAGCCCAGGCGGAGTCCCGGATTGAGTTCGACCGGATTTCCGGGGAAGGCGCCGAGCGGCTGCTGGAGCTGGATTGGGCGCTCGATATCACCCAGCGCGGCGGCATTCCGGGCCTCACGCATCGCAGCGCCAAGGTTCGTTGCCGCCTGGCGGACCATGGCGGACGATGGCTTATCGCCTCTTTCGAACCGGCCGATTTTCTGGCGCCGCCGCCCGATATGGGCGCCTTGTGGGACATGTTCCACGAGGTCGCCAGCGCGCTGAATAATGGTCGCGACTATGTGCCCCAATTTCTCAGCTTCTTCGATCCCGCTTTCGCCGCCAAGGTGCACCTGGAGCAGGGCGTCCGCGGCGCCATGGCGGGCGGCGAGTTGCAGCCGTCGCTGGACCTGGCAACCAACGAAGGCGACGACCGCGTGCGCACGGTGGGCATCGATTGGGCTATGGATCTGGTCGAAATGAACGTCAATGGGAGCGGCGTCGTGAAAGTCCGCAAGAACGACCACGTCACCTTCCGCGTAGCCAGGACAGGAAAAAAGTGGCGGATCGAAAGCTTCGAGCCGGCCGATCTTTTTCAATCGGCGCTGCCATAACACCAAACTCCCGGACTGTCCGCGCGCTCAGGGAGGAAGCATGGCAGGTCAAGCGAGACAAGCGCCGGGAGGAGTACCGGCGTGGCAGTCTGAGAGTCCGCGCCACGCACCTGGGTCAATTCAATGTACGCGGATTTCCGTTACGAGTGCGCTGTTGGCCGTATCCTGCGCGATCACTACTTCGAACCTGGCGGTCATGTGCGGCGGGATTTGGCCCACGTGGCCGGTTACGGCCCCCAAACGCGAGCCGCGACGATTCAACAGCTCGCACAAAACGTCGGCGGAATTCACCAGATGTCCGGTATTGTTCCTCGCCACGCCGATCAGCTTGGGGGGATCCGAGCGCTGCACCTGCACTTCGTCCACATTCACGCCGTTGCTGGTATCGAGGTGAACGGTCTTGCTGTAGTCCGGCAGCATTTTGGCGGAGAGCTGCGCCGGCGTCAGGTCCGTGCGGACGTCGTTGGCAGCGCTGCGCCGGAAGAGGGCGACAGCTACCAGCCCAATCAACACCAGGCACGGGATGGCGATCAACAGCCAGCTTTTCATCTTCTGCCCGAAGGTACGGTTGGAGAGATAGAAGGGATCGTCTCTCGCGCCGCCAGACAAAAACTTATCCAGCCTCGCGCGGAGCGATTGAAACACCTTGCCGATAGGATTTGCCATGCCGTTAAATCGCGTCTCCGGTATAGCCCATTGTACGGCTCCGGAGGCCGTATCGGCTACCGGGCGCCAGACGGGAAAAGTGTGTAAGAATTGCGGATTGAACATGCTGCAAGGAAAATCGCTGGTTGGATGGAGCCTCGCCGCGGGCGGCGAAGGGACGCTATACGGGTACAATGCGCGCACCGGAGAACGCTTGGAGCCGGCCTATGGCGGCGCCACGGTGGAGACAGTGGATCGCACGGCGAATCTGGCCGCCGGCGCGTTCCCGGCGTATCGCGCACTCCCCCGCACGCGGCGCGCGGAGTTCTTGCGCGCCACTGCCACCGAACTGGAAGCCCTGGGCGACCCACTAATCGAACGCGTCATGGCCGAATCGGGGCTGCCCGAGGCGCGTCTGAGGGGCGAACTCGCGCGCACCACGGGCCAGCTTCGCTTCTTCGCCGCCATCGTGGAAGAAGGCTCATGGGTGGACGCCCGGATCGATAACGGCGAACCTGGCCGCAAACCGCTGCCCAAGCCGGATGTGCGCTCGATGCTCCGGCCGCTCGGACCGGTGGTGGTGTTCTGCGCCTCCAATTTTCCGCTGGCGTTTTCGGTGGCCGGCGGCGATACCGCTTCCGCCCTGGCGGCCGGCAATCCGGTGGTGGTGAGTGCGCATTTCTCGCATCCCGGAACGGCCGAAATGTGCGGCGGCGCGATCGTGGCGGCGGCACAAAAAACAGGCATGCCGGAGGGTGTCTTTTCGCTGCTGTTTACGGTGGGGCACGAAATCGGCCGGGCGCTGGTGGCGCATCCGTCGATCCAGGCAGCGGCGTTTACAGGGTCGCGCAAGGGCGGACTGGCGCTGGCCGCCATCGCCCATTCGCGGCCCGAGCCCATTCCGTTCTATGCCGAAATGAGCAGCGTCAACCCGGTATTCATTTTGCCGCACGCGCTGAGGGAGCGCGGCGACGCGCTGGCGACCGGATTGCACACTTCCATCACCGCCGGCGTGGGCCAGTTCTGCACCAATCCTGGTGTGATTGCCGCGCCCGAGGGCGCCGCGGGCGACCGTTTGGCGGCCGCGCTGGCGGAAAAGCTGGCCGCCACGCCGGAAGCTCCCATGCTGAATGCCGGCATTCTCGGAAGCTATGCGGCCAAGGTCGCCGCACGCGGCGCCGACCCGCGCGTGCGCACGCTTGCGTCCGGCAAGGGCTCGGCCCCGGCCCTGTTCGAAGCTACCGTCGAAGCGTTCCTGGCCGAGCCGGATTTGGGCGAAGAGGTTTTCGGACCGTCCTCGGTGGTGGTGCGCTACGGTAAGTTCGAAGAAGCCCTGGCCATCGCTTACACCATGGAAGGCAACCTGACGGCCACGATTCAGATGGCCGCCGGGGATGAAAGCGAAGCGGCCCGGCTGGCGGCCGCGCTCGAAACACGGGTAGGGCGCATTGTTTTTAATGGATACCCCACCGGAGTGGAAGTCTGCCAGGCCATGGTGCATGGGGGACCGTATCCGGCGACGGCGGACGGACGGACTACTTCGGTCGGCGGCCGCGCCATCGAGCGCTTCGCGCGGCCGGTTTGTTATCAAGATACGCCGGAGGGGCTGTTGCCGGCGGAATTGCGCGATACCACTACGAGGCTGCGGCGGATGGTAGATGGGAAGTACGTGTAGGCGCGGGGCCAATCAATCGTCCGACAGCAACTGAATTGACCTCAAAATGCTCTTTGTAGCCTCCGCTACGAGGCCCCACGTGATGACGGCTGGGGCGACCTGTCCGACGAGAATGATGGCGACGGCGAATAACACCATCGTTTTGACGTCGCTCGTCCGGCGGAGATAATCGAGCCACAAGAGGCCGGCCCACACAGCGGCCGCCAGCACGGCGGACCCGATTATCGTCCGTCTCCTGTAGCGAGCCGCCTCATCAATGGCCTTGCGCAACATGGTTTCCAAGTCTTGAGACATCACACGCTCCTTTTGCTGTGGTATTGATTACGAAGGGCCGTCAATCCGGCGGCCAACCGGGACTTGACCGTGCCCAACGGAATGGCGAGAGTGGCCGCGACCTCGACCAAAGAGAGTTCCTGCCCGAAGTGCAACGCCAGGACCGCCCTGCTTGCCAATGGAATCACGCTGAGTCCAGCAAGTCCTCCAGCATGACCGCCGGCGGCGGGTCCGTGGGCGCCTCTAACTCCTCCACCGACAGGCGCAGCCACGCAAGCTTTCGACAGATGAGGATCAGAACTTCCTGTAATACGTCGTCGGCGTGAAACGGGCCAACCAGCCTAAGTAAGTAATGGCGGAGTCGAGGCTGCGCGCCGCGCAGCAGTGCTTCGAGCGCTTCCCGGTCGTTGCACTACGCCCTAAGGACCCACTGAATCTCGTGTTTTGAGGTCACCGGATCACGCTCTTCAGTGTAAAAGAGTCTTAATTCCCGAAAAGAGTTCGGTACCGCGGAAGAGATTTACGAGCAAGACCATAGCTCCCGTTTCCGCGCGGATCTGGACGTCGCGCCCAGACCTGCTTCAGAACAGATCCGAGTGCGTTCCGGTACGGACGAGGTGAAGGTCGTCGCCGTCGATTTTGTAGATCAGCAGCCAATCCGGCTCGATGTGGCAGTCGCGGAAGTGTTTCCAGTCGCCGCCGAGCGGATGGTCCTTGAAGCGCGCTGGCAACGGGCTCGCTTCGATCAGCAGCAGGATCACCTCGCGCAGCTTCGCCATGTCCTTGCCGCGCTTCTATGCGAGTTTCACATCGCGCCGGAACCGGGCTCCAGGTACCGGGTTGCGCACCGAATCAGATTCCCAGTTCCTTGAAGAGCGCTCCTGCTGAATTCAGGCGCTTGCCGTGGCCTTTATCGGCGGCGCGCATCGCTCTCACGGTGGTTGCGTTAGGCACCTTCACATCGAATGGCAGGGCCTTCTCCGCGGCCACGCGGACCAGCAGCATGCGCACGGCGTCGGACACGGAGATTCCCATCCCCGCCAGCGTTTTCGCGGCGCGCCGCTTGGTCTTCTCATCCACGCGCACGTGAACCATCGTCGTCGCCACGATTCCGTGCTCCTGAGATACATTGTATCTCACCGCTACTGCGGGCTGCGGCGAATGGGGTGCTTAAACAAGGCCTCGTCAGGAAATAACCATTCCAATCGGCAACAACCGCTCCTTGACAGTCGCGGCTCCGGCCTGCGGCTTTACGCGCCGAGTGCTTGAGTCCGAGCCGCGATCGTAAGGAGCTGTGAAAAAATCACAAATCGCAGGCGGAACCGCCTGCGCCACCAAAGCAGGTGCATTGTTTTCAATGGTGGAGCCGGCGGTTCCGCCCGCTCAGCGCGTTTCAGAGGATTTTTTTCACAGCTTCTAAGGGAGCGGTTGTCGGAGATTTTCTCACTGACCCAGCAGAACCCTCAGCAACTTGGTTTCATCGTTGCGGATGTCGACGTCGGTGGTCTTGGCGGCGCCGTCTTTTTCCACCGTGACTTTGTAAGTGCCGGGGGCGAGCGAAAGCTGGGCGGGGGTGCGCCTTCCGATATCTTTTCCGTTGATGCGGATGGTGGCGCCCGGCGGCGCGGTGCTTAGCATCAGGGTGCCGGCGTAGGCGTGCAGGATGACGGCTTCCAGCTCGAGCGGGCTGTTGCCCACGGTGGTCTCGCGGCGTTCGATCTGGTAGCCGGGCATGGAGAAGTAGATGGAATGCTGGCCGGGCGGGGCGTCGAGCTCGCAGGGAGTCTTGCAGGCCGTCTCGGAGCGCCCATCGAGGGTTGCGGTGGCGCCGGCGGGGCTGCTGATGACGGTGACCGGTTGGGGCCCTGGTGGAGTGCGCGACGAAGCGGAGGCCGGAGCCGGGTGGGCGGGATGAGTGGCGGCGGGCGCGGGTTTGGCGGCCGCAGCCGTGTCACCAGGTTCGCTGGCGGGTTTAGGTACCGGCTCGGTGCTGGCGGCGGTGGTCGGCGACGGGGGCGGGGCGGAAGCGTCGGAGGGCGCCGTCTGGGTTGCCGCGGATGGAGCGGGCGCGGCCGGAGCCGAGGGCGCGGGCGAGGCGGACATGGGGCTGGGCTTCGCCGCGGAGGGTTGGGCCGGCTGAGGCGAAGGAGCGGGCTGGTTGCCGGCAGCGTTGTCGGACTCGGGAACACTCGGACGCCCATGCCATGGCGACGCCTGCCAGCCAATGAGAGCCAACAGCGCGGCGGCCAGCAAAACGGCCGCCAGAAACGGCAGAAACCTGGATTTGCGCGCCGGCTCGCGATCGCGGGTAACGGTGGTTTCGCCGCGCCGCGGGCGGCGGGGCGGCGGCAGAGCCGGAATCGCACCGGGCGCGCCCTGGGCGGCGGCGTCCCCCATGGTTGGCTCGTTCAGGCTGCCGCCGCGGGGCATGGTTTTGAAGTTCTTGACGCCGGCGCAGGCCTTCTCCAGCGCCTCGACAAATTCCTGGCAGGTGCGGTAGCGGCCCTCGGGCTTTTTGGCCAGCCCTTTTTTCATGACGCTCTCGATGGCGCCGCTGAGGGACGGGTTCAAGCGGTGGGGCGACTCCGGCTCTTCGGCCACGATCTTGTACACCACCGTAGTGAGGTGCTCGCCGGTGTAGGGTTTTTCGCCCGTCAAAATCTCAAAGGCCATCACCGCCAGGGAGAACTGGTCGGAGCGGCCGTCCAGGCTGAGACCCTGCACCTGCTCGGGCGACATGTAATGGGGCGTGCCGACGATCGAGCCGGTCATGGTGAACTGCTCGGAGGCGGTGACTTTGGCGATGCCGAAATCGCTGATCTTGGCGGTGCCATCGGCGGCAATCATGATATTGGCGGGCTTGATGTCGCGATGGACGATGCCTTTCTGGTGGGCGTAATCGAGGGCCGCGGCGGTCTGGCCGAGGATGGCGAACATGCGCGC